>DATAWD010000014.1:0-66529 GCA_036267395.1 Acidobacteriaceae bacterium
CAGATCCTCCGCCACCCGTTCCGCATCCGACGCCGACACCAGATCGCCCATCACGATGGTGAACTCCTCGCCTCCGGAGCGCGCCACCGTGTCCTCCCCCCGCAGCCGGCTGCGCAGCCGCTCGGCCACCTGCTTCAGGCACAGATCCCCGATGGTATGTCCGTACGTATCGTTGATCTGCTTGAACCGGTCCAGATCGATGCAGATCACCGCCGCCTTGCGCCCGCGCCGCTCCGCCGCAGCCAGCGCCTGCTCCATGCGGTCCAGCAGCAGCGCCCGGTTGGGCAATCCCGTTAACCCGTCGTGATGCGCCTGGTACAGCAGCCGCATGTGCAGCTGCTGCCGCTCCGTCACATCCTGCACCAGAGAGAATCGCGCCGGCGTTCCTTCAAAGCGGATGCTGTGCGACGACACCTCCACCTGGATTCGCTGCCCGCCGCGCAGAATGTGCGTCCACGGCCCGGTCACGATCACCGCTTCCGATCCCGCCTGCTGCGCGATGGCGTCCTCCATCGCCGGCACTTCCTCCACCGGCCGGATATCCCGCAGCGTCATCGTCCGGAATTCTTCCGCGCTGTATCCGTAGCGCGCCACCGCCGCATCGTTCGCGGCCAGAAACCGCAGCGACTCCACGTCGTAGATCCACATGGGGTGCGGATTGTTCTCAAACAGCACCCGGTACTCTTCGCTGGTCCGGTCCGCCTGCCGCTTCTGTTCCTCCAGCAGCGTCAGAATCATCCCGAAAGCCACAAAATACTTGGGCACGTTCCAGAGTTCGCCAATCACGGTCAGCTGCGGCACCAGCCGCTCCAGCAGCAGCGCGCACGGAAATACCGCTCCCCACGCCGTCAGCCCCAGCACCGCCGCCAGTACGCCCGCCGAGGCGCGCCGAAAGTCCTCCCAGTACAGCACCGCGTTCAGAAAAAAGATCTCGGACAGGATCGGATAAATGCTGTTGTCGGGCTGCCCGTGCAGCACCTCGAAGGCCAGCCACCCTGACGCCAGCCCCACAATCGCCACGCCCCACCACCGCGCCCGGCGCCCCCGCGGCCCCCGTACCGCTTCCATGCGCCGCTGCCGCCCCGTCCGGACAATCACGGCTCCATAAGCCAGTTGGACGACCGCCCCCGCCACCAGCAGAACCGGCGCCGTCGGTTGTGCCCAAAGCGCCACGAGCACCACGTAGGCCACAGGCGGCACGCTCAGCAGCAGCGCCGCCAGGGCAAACCGCCGCCCGCGCTCCCACACCAGCGACGACGACAGGGCAAACGCCGCCCCGCACAGCAGCAGCCCGCCTTCCGCCGCAGCCAGCACCAGGTTCTGCCCCAGCGTGTCCGCGGGGATCTTCAGCAGGAATCCGAAGTGCAGCAGAATGAACAGCCAGCCCAGCAGCCAGAAGCGGATGCGGACCGTCGCGTGCCCGCGGTAGATCGATCCAAACAGGAGCACCAGCAGGCCGATGATGAGGAGATCCAGAAGGGTGTTCTGCATGGGGCAGACAGGTTCCAGCTGCGACTCCCCCAGCGGCTGCGCCTCGAACGCCGCCTGAGCCTGTCGCAGTGAGTTAAGGGACGGCTTTGGCCCAGTTTACTCTTTCCCCCCTCCCCCTCTTCCATCCCACTTCCGATATTTCTGCCCGGTAGACGCCCTCCTGGAGACCCGAAGCTTCGCCGGGCGATCCCGGCGGAAACAAACCTCGAAGCCGTACACCCAGCCCACCGCGGCGCAAAGCCGTGTCTGCGAAAATCTACCCTTGCCTTCGAACTTTTTCCACCTTCGGCCCGAATTACTCAGTGGAGACGCTAATTGCTCGACGATCGGGAACTCTGGAAGAGGATCTCCGCGGGAGACGCCGAGGCCTTCGCTGCATGGTACCGGCAGACAGCCCCGCGCCTGCGCGCTTTTCTCCGCCATAGCACCGGGGCCGGGCATTCGGTTGACGACCTCATGCAGGATGTCTACACCCAAATCTGGCGCCATCCTCAGGGCTTCGATCCCGATCGCGGAACGTTGCGGGTCTGGCTTTTCGGCATCGCCCGCAAGCAGGCCGCCGAATGGTGGCGCAGACAGCGGGCCACAGACTCCCTGGACGAAAATGAGCCGTTTCAGGAAGCCAAACCTGCCCAGCCGCTTTCAGAAACCCGCTCCCTCCTCTCCGACGCCCTCAATTGCCTCACAGCGGAAGACCGTACGCTCCTCTGGCTCCGTGAAGTCGAGGGCCAATCCTACGCAGAACTGGCTGTCATTCTCGATGTCCCCATCGGAACAGTCCGTTCGCGCCTCTTCGCTGCCCGCCACGCCCTGCGCGAAATCTGGCACAGCAACCCACAAGTGAAGGGAGGCCGCTCGTGACCTGCAAAGAAGCCGCGGAATTCGTCTCCGCTCTCTGCGACGGCGAGATGATTCCGGCGGAAGCGGCCCGGCATATTGGCGCTTGCGAGGCCTGTAGGTTGCTTCTCCGGGACTACGCGGAAATGGGTGCGGAACTCCGTCGCGTCGCCAGCATTGAGACTACTCAACCGGCGCCATGGCTCCAGCTGGAGCCTAAGGCCGGACAGCCCCAGACTCTCTGGCACAAAGGACGGGAAACAATGAAGATTCCAAAGTTCGCCTTTGCCCTGCTGATCCTTGCGGTGATTGCTCTTGCCTCCTCGCTCACCGTGATCGGTGTCGCCGCTCACTCCAGCGGCAATCTACTGGTCCTCAATGTTGAGCTGTCAGGACACGACCATCCTTACACCGGCGTCTTCGATACGACGCGAAGAGGTCCCCAGCCCTGGACCGTCATCGGACGAATGAATCAGAGATTCGCCGGATTTCAATTTGAGCTCCTGGCGCGCAGCGGCGATCGCGTTCTGTTGGGCTTCCGGTCCAAAGCCGAGCCATTTTCGGCAAATGGCCATGGTCGGATGGCGGTCGCCGAAGTGGGAAGCCAGCCCCAGTCCCAGTCCTGGTTCGAGCCCGGACAGACTCTCAAGATTGACATGGAAGGCGTAGGAACTCTTGCCGTTACCGGTCAGTGGATGGACCACACGCCCGTCTTCTATCACAACCCCGCCCTAATGGGAGAGACAATGGACCCCAATGCCGAAGAACTGCGCCTGGTCTCTCCGTTGTTGCTTCGAAATAAGCAGGAGATCGGCGAGATGAGCGACAGCGCCACGACGACCGCTCCCGGCGACGCCATTCAGGTTTATATCCCGTCACATGGCAGATACATGCTCTCCCTGGAACCTATGAAAGGGGCTGTCGAGGCGAATGTCCGCCTCAATCGCGTCACCTTCGAACTGAATGGTCAGGAAAACGTCTTCGTGGCCGGCGCGCCCGTAGCCCGTGCTCACACGGTTTGGGTTCTTTACGAGCCTGATTTCAAGCCCCCAATTGCGAACTTGCCGGGATTCGTCAGTTCGGGAGAACTCTCCTCGATCGCGCCCGAGGCCGTACTGCCCGTCCAGCCGCCAGCGAAGTAACTCCTTTGAACGGCCCGGTTCCCGCCCCCCCTTTGCTACCCTTGCCCCATGCCCGCGGCCCGCCCTCTCCGCGCCCACCTCCTCCTGCTGGCCGTGGTCGGCGTCTGGGGAGCCACCTTCGTCGTCGTCAAAGACGCCCTCTCTGACGCCTCTCCCCTCCTTTTCAACCTGATCCGCATGAGCCTGGCCTTCCTCTGCCTGGCCGCCTTTTACCACCGCCACTTCGGCCGCATGACCCGCAAGTCCCTCCTCGCCGGCGCCATCGTCGGCTTCTGCCTCGCCATGGGCTACCAGTTCCAGACTGCGGGACTCCGCCTCACCACCCCCTCCCGCTCCGCCTTCATTACCGGAACCGTCGTCGTCCTCGTTCCCGTCCTCTCCGTCATCCCCGGCCTCCGTGCCCCGGGCGCCCATCGTCCCCGCTGGAATGCCTGGTGTGGCGCAATGCTCGGCTTCGTCGGCATCGTTCTGCTCACCACGCCGCCCGGAACCCTCTTCGACTTCCGCGCCATCGGGCTCGGCGACCTCCTTACCTTCGGCTGCGCTCTCGGCTTCTCTCTCCACGTCCTCGCCCTCGCCCATCTCTCGCCGCGCATCCCCTTCGAACAGCTCGCGGTTCTCCAGGTCGGTTTCTGTACCTTATTTATGGCGGCCAGTCTGCCCCTGCTCGAGCATCCCTGGATTCACTGGACGCCCCGCCTCCTCTTCGCCCTCCTCATTACCGCCGTCCTCGCCACCGCCGTCGCCTTCACCGTCCAGTCCTGGGCTCAGCGGTATCTCCCCGCCACCCACACCGCTCTCATCCTCGCCCTCGAGCCCGTCTTCGCCTGGATCACCGCTTTCCTCGTCCTCGGGGAGCGCCTCGGACGCCGCGGCTCCACCGGCGCTCTGCTCATCCTCGCCGGGATCGCCCTCACCGAAATTCTGCCCTCCCGCGTGCAACCAACCGCCCAGGAAGGCGTCCCACTCAACTGAGATCGATCGCTCCCGCTCTCTTCCGAAACCCGCCGCGTCACCCTGCGTCTAATGGTTAACGCAGAGCCGCCGGCCCGAGTTCAATTCACTCATTCCGCTCGCTCTATACTGAAGGCTGGTTCCCGGTCCACCACAAAACCCCAAAGATCCACGAGGTACGATTCCAATGAAATCTTTTCTGGGGCGGTTTCGCTATAACCGCCTGGCTTCGACATTCACGGTCCTGATCACTCTCTCTGCGGGGATTCTGATCGGTTCCGCCGTCGCTCATCAGGTCCGTGGCCAGGAATCCCAGGTGAACAGTTCCGATGCGGCGCCCCTCAAAATCCCCGCGCCCCATGAGCTCCCCACGGACTTCACCAGAATTGCCAAAGAAGTCGGACCCGCCGTCGTCAATATCAATACCCAGATCCTCCCCAAACAGCAGCGCAATCGCCGCGGCCCCCATTACATGCAGCCCTCCCCCGATCAGCAGCAGCCCCCTGACGACGGCAACGGCGACGACAATGGCGATCAGGATCAGGGTCCCCAGACCGGGCCTCAGGGCGGCGACCAGGGTCAGGGCCAGGGCGGCCTGCAGGACTTCTTCAATCGCTTCTTCGGCATGGGCCCCGATCAGGGCGGCCCCGATGACAGCGGCCAGGAACGCGAGTCCCTCGGCTCTGGCTTCATCGTCGATCCCCGTGGCTACATCATCACCAATAACCACGTCGTCGAAAAAGCCGACCGCATCTTCGTCAAGCTGGCCAGCGATCCCGACGGCAACCAGGGTCGTCCTGCCAAAGTCATCGGCGTCGACAAAGCCACCGACATCGCCGTGCTCAAAATCCAGACCTCCACGCCCCTCCCCACTGTGAAGATGGGCAACTCTGACGGCGTCGAAGTCGGCGACTGGGTCGAGGCCATCGGTGAGCCCTTCGGCCTGGCCAGGACCGTTACCGCCGGCATCATCTCCAGCAAGAATCGCACCGTCCAGCCCGGCACCGAAGGCGAGTTCCAGCACTTCCTCCAGACCGATGCCGCCATCAATCCCGGTAACTCCGGCGGCCCCCTGCTCAACATGGACGGCGAAGTCATCGGCATGAACACCGCCATCTATACCGAGTCCGCCGGCAACCAGGGCATCGGCTTCGCCATGCCTTCCAACAGCATCATCGACGTCTACAACGACCTCATTGGACCCGAGCACAAAGTCATCCGCGGCAGCATCGGCATCAGCTTCCAGCCCAACCTGCCCAGCGCCGTCGCCCGCGTCTATGGATTTAAATCCGGCGTCATCATCAGCCTCGTCGGCCCCGGCCAGCCTGCTGCCAAAGCCGGCCTCAAGGTCGGTGACATCATCACCACCATCAACGGCAAACCGGTGAAGGATGGCGACGACCTGGTCAGCATGATCTCCTCCTACAAGCCCGGCACCGGCGTCGACATTGGCTACCTCCGTGACGGCAAGCCAATGCACGCCAACGTCATCGTCGGCGACCGCGATAAGGTTCTCGAGGCCATGAACAACATCGGCAACGAGAATCAAGGCGGGGGCAGCAGCAGCGGCCCCAGCAATGCCACCCCGGCCAAGCTCGGCATCACCGTCCAGGATCTGCCGCAGGGCGCTCCTGCCGGACTCCACGGCGTCCTCATTGAGTCGGTGAAACCCGGCTCCTTTGCCGACGAGATCAACGTCAGCCAGTTCCAGGGCTGGGTCATCACTTCCGTTAACCGCCACCCGGTCAACAACGTCCAGGACTTCCAGACGATCGTTGCCGGCCTCCATACCGGCGACGATGTGGTCTTCAACGTCGTCGATCCCCGCCACCCCAACGCCGGCAACGAGTTGCTGGGCGGCACCCTAAGGTAACCGTGCATCCCACTTCCTCAATTGGGCTTCCCACGAAAGTTTGGGAAGCCCCCTGGGATTTTGTTGAATTCCAGGGGTTACAGCGGTACTCTGCTCGAACTGACCGACGATACTACCTTTATTGGAGTTGTTTTCATGGTGTCTCTCAGGACCTGCCAGGTTCTTCTCCTCGGCACATTCCTGCTCGCAGGGCCCGCGTTTGCCGCGCGGACGCACAAGGCTGCAGTTTCCAGCCATCACCGCCACCATCTCCGTCACCGGCATGAGATCAAAGGCCAGCGTGAGATTGAACCCGAACGCGCCCGCGAAATCCAGCAAGCCCTGATCCGCGAGCATTATCTGACCCCGCCCGCCTCCGGCCAGTGGGACTCCACCACCGAGGCCGCCATGCAGAAATTCCAGGCCGACCACGGCTGGCAGACCAAACTCACTCCCGACTCCCGCGCTCTGATCAAGCTCGGCCTCGGACCAGGAACCGACGGCCTCCAGCCTGCAGCTGCTCCCGTTGCCGGCTCAATGGCTGCTCCGGCGGATGCCACGGCCGACGCCTCGGCATCGCCCAGCACGCGCCCGGCCGCCAACAACACCCTGGCCGACGCCCACACCCTCCAGAACTAAGCGCAACCCAAAACCATCAGGGCTCCCACTCGGGAGCCCTTCCCTTTTTCCCCGCTCTGCCGTCAATCCCCGTCCGCGCCCTCACCCCGCCCGCACTGTCATCCTGAACCCGCGTCAAGCGGGAGAAGGATCTGCGGTTGTTCTTCCCCACCCTGGTAAGGATCCATCCCTCCTGCTGCGTCAAAACTAATCACGCTGCCCCTCCCCGATCCCACGCAAACCAGCCAAAAAAGATTTACCCTGGAACATAAGGGAGGCTCGTATGGATCGCAGAAGCTTTCTCACCACCGGCGCCATCGCCGCAGGCCTGGCCGCCGTCCCCGCCATCTCCGCAGGCACACCCTGGCCCTCACCCTCCGACAAAGGATTCAAGCCCATCCCCAAACGGCCCCTCGGCAGGACCGGCCGCGACCTCTCCATCATCGGCCTCGGCGGCATCGTCGTCATGAACGCGGATCAGGCCGTGGCCAACAACACCGTGGCCCAGGCCCACGCGGCCGGTATCAACTACGTTGACGTCGCTCCCAGCTACGGCGACGCCCAGCAGCTTCTCGGGCCGGCTCTCAAGCCCTGGCGCGACGACTTCTTCCTCGCCTGCAAAACCAGCAAGCGCGACCAGGCGGGCGCCGCCGCTGCACTCGATGACTCCCTCAGGCTCCTTGAGACCGATCACCTCGATCTCTATCAGCACCACGCCGTCACCACCCTCGAGGACGTCAACCGCATCATGGGTCCGGGCGGCGCGCAGGAAGCCTTTGAGGCCGGGCGCAAAGCTGGCAAGATCCGCTACCTGGGCTTCTCCGCCCACTCCGAGGAGGCGGCTTTGGCCCTCCTCGACCATTTCGACTTCGACACGGTGCTCTTCCCCATCAATTTCGTTCTCGCCTCGCAGAAGAACTTCGGCCCGCGCGTGATCGCCCGCGTCCACGAGAAAGGGGCCGGCATGCTGGCCATCAAAGCCATGGCCAAATCGCAGTGGCCCGCGGGAATGCAGCAGGCCCAGAAGCCCAATCCCAAGGAGTGGTACGAGCCCTGTTCTGTGCCCGAGCAGGCCGCGCTCGCCCTTCGCTGGACCCTTTCCCAGCGCATCACCGCCGCGCTGCCCCCGGGCGACGAGCGCTTCTTCCCGCTCGCCATGTATGTGGCCCAGAACTTCCAGCCCATCACCAGCGACGAGGAGAAACACCTGATCGCCACCGCCGCCGGCGCCACCCCAATCTTCCCGCAAGCGTGAAGGTCGGCTGCCCCATGCAAGCCCGCAGTTGGCTTGAGTGGGGCGCAACCCCCATCGCCCCCTATAATTCCCTTCACCAGGAGGGACGATGCGACCCGATGCGCCAACCTCAGTAGCCTTCGCCCTGATGGCCTCCATGCTGTGCGGCGCATTCGCCGTGCAGGCCCAGACAGCAAGCGCACCCTACCCAGACCGAGCACCCCTCGCCCGATACCTGACCGACCCCGCCGCGGAAGCAACCCTGGCCCGCACCGCAGCGCCTCAATCCATTTCCGCTGACGCCGAGGTGCTGGTCCTCCGGCCGTCGGGATTCGAAGTCGCCGCGCAAGGCACCAACGGATGGGCCTGCCTGGTCGAGCGCTCATGGAACGCCGCAGTCGATTTTCCGGAGTTCTGGAATCCGAAGATTCGCAGCCCCATCTGTTTCAACCCGGCCGCCGTGCGCTCGGTCCTGCCCGTGGTGACCTTCTGGGCAAAAAGGGTGATGGCGGGAGAATCAAAGACACAGATGGCCGCTCAGGCAACGACCGCGTTCAATTCCGGCCAGTTGCCGCCCCTCGAACCGGGTGCCATGAGCCTCATGTTGTCGAAAGAGGGATACCTCACGGATGACCACCCCCAGTTCCATCCGCACATCATGTTCTTTGAGCCGCTCGGCGAGGGGCAGCAGTGGGGCGCCAACCTGCCCGGTTCACCCCTTTTCGCAGGCGACGACAAGGTGAATCGAATGGCGATCATTCCAGTGCCCGTGCCCCGCTGGTCCGACGGAACGCTGGACGGAACGCTCAACGCCCACCCAGCAAAGTGAACCCATGCCAGGAGCACGCCTGTAACCTGTAACCTGTAACCTGCAACCTGCAACTCGCAACCTGCACCCTGTAACCTGAGCTGAAACCTGTGCCCTCACAAACCGCCATCCGCGTTCGCTACGCCGAAACCGATCAGATGGGCGTCGCCTACTACGCCAACTACTTCGTCTGGTGCGAAGTCGGCCGCGTCGAGCTCCTTCGCCAGCTCGGCTTCGAATACAAGCAGATGGAGATCGACCACCGCCTCTTCCTGCCCGTCGTCGAAGCCAACTGCCGCTACCGCTCACCCGCCCGCTACGACGAAGAGGTCCTCATCGAAACCCGCGTCTCTGGCCTGCGCGCCTCCGTGATCAAGTTTGCTTACCGCCTCCTCTGTCGCCGTTCCGGCGAAGCCGAGCCGGTGCTGCTGGCCGTGGCCGAAACCGTCCACGTCGTCGTCGACCAGGACATGAAGAAGTGCTCGCTGCCCGAACCATATTTCTCCGCCATCCGCGCCACCCTGGATACCGACGCCTGAAGAACGGTACAATCCATTTCGCGGGGGGCCGGCTTCCCCAAAGCTGCCGGCATCCGAACTTGAACAGAACAGAGTCTTCGGAGGACTATGCGTTCAGTCGTGGCGGTTGTTTCGGCGGGCCTCTTTTGCGTGGCGGCCTGCGCGCTCAACGGATGTGAAACCGGCCGCGTGAACAAGCTCCACGCGCAATCCGAATCCGTCTCTGACGTCACCACCACGCCCCATCCGCACGAGCAGTACGCCTCGGTTTCCACCGGAATTCCGCCCGTCCCGGCTTCACCCACCGCTGCCGGACCCGACGGCCGTCAGCCCTTCAACGACAGTGGCGCGCACAGCAGCCCCGGCACCGAAGGCGGCACGCCCATGGCGCCCCGCCGGCAGCCCAAAGACCGTTTCATTCGTCAGTAGCCAGCGTTACCAGGCCTGGTGCACGAACGCCGCCGCCGGAACCCGTTCCGGGAGCTGCGTTGCGCTCTGCCACAGCAGGACCGGCGCGCCGTCCGCCCGCTGCGGCTCATTTTCGATTCCCGCATCGAAGTGAATGCGGATCCGATGCAGTCCGGCGCGCAGACCCGCGCTCACCGTAATCGGCTGCACCGCGTCGCCCGGCGACCCGCAGACCTGCATGCGCAGCTCCGGGCTCGGCGCCGGCGGCAGATCTTCGAAGGTCAGCGTCGCCCTCCGGCTGGTCAGCAGCGTCAGCGTCATGCCGCCGTCCGCCGGAATCCGCAGCCAACCATCTTCATCGGTTGAGCCGTCCGCATGCTCCACCACGGTCAGTCCTGGCCGCGTGGCCATCGCCAGCGTCAGCGCAGGAATGGCCTCGCGCGTCACCACCAGCGATCGCGCCGCCCACACCTCATCGTCGGGCGCCCGCGTCGCATGCAGCAGCACCCGGAACCGGCCTGATCCGTCGAGCAGCGTCCCTTCGGCGTCGGGAAACGCATGGCGGACGACCGCTCCCTCGCCCGTCGTCCCGTCGCCGAAGAGCCAGTGGTACTGCCAGCCCGGCGCCGGCGCCACCACGCGGAACGTCACTGGGCCGCCCGGCCGAATCAACCCGCCGCCGATCGAAAACGAGGTATCCGTCAGATCCGTACCGTAACCTGGCTCGGCTGCCCCGCCGCGCACTTCGACCGGAACATCGGCGTCCTGCTTCGCCAGCTTGCCGTCGATCCGCACGCCGTCCAGCGCCACCCCGCGAACCTCGCCTGCGAGCACCGACGGCACCATCGGCGGCCCATCCAGCGCCGAGACGTTCGAGAACACCACGCCGTCCACGCCCGGATTCGGGTAGCGCACCTGCATCAGCGAGTAGTAGTCCTCCAGCCGAATGTCGCTGAAGCGGAAGTCGGAGTGCGTTCCCTGCCCGCCCGGATCGGCCCACAATTCGAAGAAGGCGAACGGCACCCCGCAGGCGCCGTAACCGGTGTGCAGCACATCCAAATTGCGCATCGCCACATGTGCGCTGCGGAAGCTCTTCTGCGGCCACGCCACCCGCAGCGTGTTCGAGATGCTGGTGGAGACGACGCTGTCTTCAATGGCGATATTGGTCACGTCCTCGCCGGGCACGCGCATTTCCTCTTCCTTGTAGCCCTCCCAGTTGCCCTGCACGGCGAAATCGTCGTCGGAGGCGCGGATGAAGGCGTTGCGGATGGTGGTTTCGCCGCCGCCCAGCCAGTCGATCCCGTCCTGGTTGGCATCGCGCGGATCGCCGCCGATAATATTCACGTTGTAGAAGCCGATGTGGCGCGAGTTCCGCATCTGCACCTGCCACGTGCGGCTGCGCACCACGCAGGTAATGCCGTCGATTTCGACGTTCTCGGCCCCGCTCATCACGATGCAGTGCCAGCCGATCTTCTGCATCCAGCCCTGGTCGTCGCTGGGCGACTGCGGGCCGTCGTAGATGATGAGCCCGCGGCCCTCGACGCGCACATCATGCACCTGCCAGAGGCTGAGGGAGCCGAAGACTACCGCGCCCGGCGCGAGGTAAATGCGCTCCCCCGAGTGCGCCTCGATCTCTTCGCGATGGACGCCGGGACCGTAATAGCGGACGTTCGGCGTCGCCGCTGTGATGCCGGAGCGATCCGGAGGACTGCCGAGCAGGAAAAGCATGGTGGCATCGGCGAAATGGTCGCCAGGTCGCGCAATCGAGAGCTTCACCGGTCCGGGAATGCGAAAGGTAATGACGGCGCCCTGCCGCTGCGGCCGGATGCCGTAGCGCATCGGCTGAATCTCAACCCCGCGATCCCAGAAGTGCGGATCGGCCGCACGGATGGAGACGGTAGCCGGACCGTCGAGATCGAAGTTCAAGAGGTAGTAGCTCGAGACCGCATCCACCACCGGGCTGGTCTGGCCGTTGATGGTGACGGTGAAAAAGTCGCTGCGGACTTCTGCCGGAATGGGCGCAATGGAAACCGCAGCCCAAGCAGAGACGGTGAAGAGGCTACCGATCGATGCGGCGACAACCGCCAAACGAACCAGGAATCGTCTCATCGAACAGAGCACCACTTTCCATTCATCTGCATCCGCACCGGAAGGCCCCGTTCCCTGTTGCCTGCCTCACATCACCTCCGGCGCGCTGATGCCCAGCCACGCCAGCGACCGAACCAGCTCGCGCTGGGCGACCGCGGCCGTCGCGAGCAAAAGGCTCTTCCGCGCCGGATCTTCTTCGCTGAGGATGTGATGCAGGCGGTAGAAATTGCTGAAGTCCTGGGCGAGCTGGAAAGCGTGCTTCGCCAGATACGCCGGCTCCGCGGTCTGGATGCACTGGTCGAGCAGCAGCGTGGTCTTGGCCGCGCGCAGCCAGACTTCCCAGATGCCCGCGCCGCCGTCGCCGTTCAGATACGGCGCCAGGTCCAGGCCGTTGAGCGCCGTCAGCGCCTCTTCGGCGGTGGTCCCTGCTTTGCGGAAGATGCTGCGCGTACGGACGACCGCGTACTGCAGATATGGCCCCGTCTCGCCCTCGAAGCTGAGCGCATCTTTGAAGTCGAAGGCGATCACCGAATTCCGCGTGTAGCGCAGCATGAAGTAGCGCAGAGCGCCCACGGCGACGGCGCGAGCGGTTGCATCGCGCTCCGCCTCGCCCAGCTCCGGATGGCGGCTGTCCACCTCGGCGCGCGTGGCGGCGATGAGCTTGTCGATCAGGTCGTCGGCCTTCACGCCGAATCCCTTGCGCCCGGAAACCTCGATATAGGGGCGAGCGCGGTCTTCTTCTGAGACCTCGTAGCCCAGTTCCAGCGCGCAGCGCGGCGTGAGCGCGACCATTTCGTAGGAGAAGTGCGTGTAGTGCGCGGCCTGCTCCGTATAACCCAACCCGCGCAGCGCTTCGATCACGTTGGCCTGCGGGTCCGATTGCCGCGCGTCGATCACGTTGTAGATGGCCTGCGCGCCGCCAAAGTCTGGATGGTTCGGCTCGCCGGTTTCCGCCGAGATCCAGCACTCGCGATCGGCATAGGCGAAGAAAGGACGGTAAGTGAAGTCGCGGCCCAGAAGGCCAAACTTCCACAGGTGGTAGGCGATGTCTTTGCCCACGTAGGTCACGGTGCCGTTGGAGCGAACGATGACCTTCGCGTCTTCATTGGGGCCGTCGCTGTCGGAGCTCTCGGCGGTTCCTGGCCGTTTCATCACCCAGCAGCCCTTGTTCTTGCCCTCGGTCTCGAAGTAGAGGACGCCCTTCGCCTTCAGCTGCTCGAAGGCCAGGTCCCAGAAGTGCAGGTGGAGGATCTCGCTCTCGCGCGGCAGCAGATCGTATTCAATATCGATGCGGAGCATGGTTTCGAGGTGCCGGCGCAGAATAGCCGTCGAGACCAGCTCGGCAATCGCCGCGGTGTCATTGCCGCCGGCTTCGATGGCGTGCAGGGTGTCGAGGCGGAGCTTCTTCCGCGCCGCAGCTTCGGCCGGGTCGGCCTCGTACCACTGCGAGACGCGCGCGTAGAGATCCCAGCAGTAGTAGTCGATGCGCTCGCCCGCGTCGGCGAGATCGGCCATCAGTTCCTGCACGGCGCCCAACGAGAAGTCTTCGAGATGCACCAGGCCGACGGCCACATCCGCCACCTGGACGCCCGTGTTGTCGATGTAGTTCTGCACGTCCACCTGGTTCCCGGCGGCGCGCAGCAGCCGGACAAACGTGTCGCCGAGGATGGCGTTGCGCAGGTGCCCGACGTGCGCGGCCTTGTTGGGATTGATGCTGGTGTGCTCCACCAGGGCATGCAGCCGCTCGGCCGGAGCCGGAACATCAGCGCTGACGGCATAAGCTTCGACCAGCGCGGCGCGATCCATGTGCGCGTTGATGTATCCGGCGCCCGCTACTTCAAAGGAGGCGAATCCGGGGACGGAGCCGAGCGCGGCGACAATCTCCTCGGCAATTTTCCGGGGAGCCTTGCGCAGCCTGCGGGCCAGCTCGAAGGCCAGCGGCGTGGCGTATTCGCCAAAAGCCAGCTCCGGCGGCTGTTCGAGCACGATGGTCTCGACTTCGATCTGGTAAAGGCTTTGCAGCACAGCGCGCAGGCGCTGCTGCAGCTGCTTCTGTTGTTCGAAATACACGCGAGAACCACCAATCGGGATAAGAAAGGCCGCAGTTTTCGTTGTGATTCTAACAGGCGCCGCGCGCCGAACGGGCGATTCGAGCGGCCCGTTTCGCTGCAAACTGGCCCTTGCTCTAAGATGAGAAGAGCACCGCCCGCACGACTTCTTCATCTTCCATGCCTGAGCCGAACACGTTCTATCTCACGACGCCGATCTACTACGTCAACGCGCGTCCGCATATCGGCACCACCTACACCACGGTGGTCGCCGATGCCATCGCGCGGCGCAAACGGGCGCTGGGCATCGACACGTTTTTCCTCACCGGCACCGACGAGCACGGCCAGAAGATCGAGCGCTCGGCGAAACAGGCCAACTGCAGCCCGCAGGAATTCACGGATCGCGTCTCGGCGCAGTTTCGCGGCCTGTGGGACCGCATGGGCCTCACCTACGACGACTTCATCCGCACCACCGAGCCGCGCCACAAGCAGGCCGTGCAGAAGCTTTTCCTTCTGCTCCTCGAACGCGGCTACATCTACAAGGGGTCGTACACGGGGCAATACTGTGTCTCTGACGAGGCCTACGTGGATGTGCCTCCCGGCGCGCCCTGCCCCGACTGCGGCCGCATCACCGAGACGGTGAACGAGGAGAATTACTTCTTCAAGCTGTCGGCGTTCGAGCGTCCGCTGCTGGAGTACTACGAGGCGCATCCGGAGTTCATCCGCCCGGAGACGCGGCGCAACGAGGTCATCGCTTTCGTCAAGGCCGGCCTCAAGGATCTCTCCGTCAGCCGTACGAGTTTTAACTGGGGCATTCCGGTGCCGGGCGATGAAAAGCACGTGATCTATGTGTGGATGGACGCGCTGGCCAACTACATTACCGCCCTCGGCTGGGGCAGCGACGACCCTTCGAAGTTTGAGAAGTACTGGCCTGCCGATCTGCACATCGTCGGGAAAGAGATCACGCGGTTTCACTGTGTCTACTGGCCGGCGTTCCTCATCGCTGCCGGCATACCGCTGCCGAAGAGTATTGTCGGCCACGGCTGGCTTTTATTTGAAGAGAACAAGATGTCGAAGTCGCGCGGCAACATCGTGCGCGCGGAGACGATTCTGGATGTGCTCGGCGCCGATGCGCTGCGCTACTTCCTGCTGCGTGAGGTCGTCTTTGGGCACGACGGCAGCTTCAGCTTCGATGCTCTGGTGCAGCGTTACAACTCCGACCTCGCGAACGGGTATGGGAATTTAGTAAGCCGGACCGTGGCCATGATTGGCCGGTATTTCGATGGGGTGGTGCCGGAACGAGTGGGGGAACCGGTTTCCGCTCAGAATCCCCCTTCGGCTCAGATCGGCCAGCCTGCACAAAGGATCGCGTTCCTCGGCGCCGAGGCCATTAGGAAGTTCGCAGCTCGTTTTGACAGTTTGGAGTTTTCGCTCGCACTAGAGGGGCTGTGGCAGTTCGTTGCCGCAGTCGATGGATATCTGACCGCGACTGCGCCCTGGAAGCAGCCCGACGGCGTCACCGACGAGCAGCAGCGCGCGCTCCGCGCAACCGTGCTCTACACCGCCGCGGAGGCCATTCGCATCATCACCGCGCTCGTCTATCCGGTCATCCCGGAAGCGGCGGCCAAGGTCTGGGCGCAACTGGGCCTGGGCGACATTCACAAAGCGGATTTGAAGAACCTCGAGTGGGGCGGTCTCAAGCCGGGCACGCAGCTCGGCGAGGGCTCTCCTCTCTTCCCCCGCGCCGACAAGGAGGCGATCACTCGCATGAGCGAACTGGAACAGGAGAACAACGGGGCGGCGTCTGTCCCCGCTGCAGCAAAACCCTCGGACGCGCGCATTTCGAAGCTCCACTCATTGATCGACGGTCTGGCCGTGGCCATGGCGGAATCGACCAGCGAGTCGGCGGCGGTCACGGCGTTTGATCACGCCATCGGAGAGACGCTGCGGGAGATGTTCGGTGTTCCGGCCCGGCAGAGCTCTTCCGCAGCGGTTCCTGCCCCTGTGGCTGCCGCGGCGGTGCCGGCTCCCGGCGAAAAGATCAACATCGACGATTTCTCCAAAGTGGAGCTGCGCGTGGCCCAGGTAAAGGTCGCCGAGCGCGTGCCCAAAGCCGACAAATTGCTGCGCCTCGAAGTCGATCTCGGCTACGAAACACGGCAGATCCTCGCCGGCATTGCCGAAGCCTACACGCCGGAATCGCTCGTGGGGCGCAAGGTCGTCATCGTCGCCAATCTGGCCCCGCGCAAGCTCCGTGGCCTCGAGTCGAACGGGATGATCGTCGCGGCCTCGGTCGAAGGCGGACGGCCCGTGCTGGCTGGGTTCCTGGAAGACGTGGAGATCGGGGCGCGGCTGAAGTAGGATAGCTTGCTATACTTGTATAGCGGAGTTCTCAAATGCTCGCTATTCGACTGCCGGCCGACATTGAAGAGCGCCTCGCTCGACTCGCCAAGCGGTCGGGGCGCACCAAAACGTACTATGCGCGCGAAGCCATTCTGCGGCACATCGAGGACCTGGAAGATATCCAGATCGCGGAAGAGGAGCTGATCGCCCTCCGCGAAGGACGCAGCAGGACCTATACTCTCGAAGAGGTTGAGCGCGACCTTGGCCTGGACGATCGTCTTCTCGGATCTGGCAAAAAAGAACCTCGCCAAAATGGACGCGCAGACCGCCCGGCGCATCACGGCGTTCCTGCGGGAACGCGTCGCCAGTCTCGATAATCCGCGCAGCATCGGTCAGGCGCTGCAGGGTTCCACCCTGGGAAATCTATGGAGATATCGAGTGGGTGATTACCGCATCGTCTGCGACCTTCAGGATGGCAAGGTGATCGTGCTGGTACTCCGGATCGGCCACCGGCGCGAGGTTTACCCATGATCGACTCCCACGCCCATCTCGACAGCCCCCGCTACGACGAGGACCGCGACGCGCTGCTGGAGCGTGCCTGGGCAGCGGGCGTGCGCGAGATTCTCTCCATCGGCATCGGCGAAGGGCCGGACACCATGGAGCAGGCCCTCGCGCTTAGCCGCCAGTATGCTGGCCGGCCGGGGATTCCAAAGATCTGGGCCAGCGCCGGCGTCCATCCCCACGAGGCGCGACTGGCGGACGAGGCCGCGCTGCGCAAACTCGATGGCTTGCTCCAGGAACCGGAGGTGCTGGCCTGCGGTGAAATTGGCCTGGATTACTTCTACGACCACTCCCCCCGCGAGGTGCAGAAGACGGTCTTTGCCCGGCAAATGGAGATTGCCGCCGGGCACAAAAAGCCGATCATCATCCACTGCCGACCCTCCAACAACAGCGCCGACGCCTGGGACGACACCCTGGCCATGTTGCAGGCGCTATGGGCGCCCACTGGACTGGGCGGCATCCTGCACTGCTTCACCGGCGAGTGGCGGCATGCGCAGGGCTCCATGGATCTGGGGTTTCTCATCTCCTTCGCCGGAAATGTGACCTTCCCTAAAGCGCAGAACCTGCGCGATGCGGCCGCCGCCGTCCCGCTGGATCGCATGCTGATTGAGACGGATTGCCCGTTTCTGGCCCCGCTGCCCAACCGCGGCAAGCGCAACGAACCGGCCTGGGTGAGGGAGGTCGCGGTTCTGATCGGCACCCTGCACGGGCTCGACCCGGAACGGGTGGCCGACACCACCGCGGATAACTTCCGTGCCTTTTTCGGAACCCCAAAAACCTCCTCTGCCCAGGATCCAGCCGGGTAGCGGATAATCTAATAGAGACAGAGGCAGGGATCATGGCAGGGGAAAACTCTTTCGACATTGTGAGCAAGGTCGATCTGCAGGAGGTGCGCAATGCCATCGAGCAGGCAACCAGGGAAGTCCGCACCCGCTTCGACCTGAAGGATTCCAGGTCGGACATCAAGCTGGAAGGCGAGGAAGCGATCCAGCTGGCTTCCGTCGACAATTACAAACTGGAAGCCGTCACCGAGATTCTGCGGCAGAAGATGGTGAAGCGGGGCGTCTCCCTCAAGGCGCTCACCTTTGGCACCATCGAGCCCGCCGGCGGATCTACGGTTCGCCAGAAGATCACCCTTCAACAGGGCATTGCCGGGGAAAAAGCCAAAGAAATCGTTAGGATTATTAAAGACTCAAAGAAAAAGGTGCAGGCTTCGATCCAGGGAGACACGGTACGCGTCTCCGGCAAGGATCGCGACGCGCTCCAGGAAGTGATGGCGCTGCTGCGCGGTCGTGATCTGGGCATCGACATGCAGTTCACGAATTACCGTTCGAACTGAACGGCGGGCCGAGCTGGTGGGAGAATCGACTGAGTGAGCACTGCGGCGACAACGACGGCCAGGGAAGTCTTCGAACTGCTGCACGACGATCTTGCGGCGATCGAGCGCGAATTTGGCGCGGACGCCGTCTCGTCGGTCCAGGCGATCACGGAGATCTCCGACTACCTGCGTGAAGGCGGCGGCAAGCGCATTCGGCCTTCCCTGCTGCTGTTGGCGGCGCGGAGCCTGGGCTACACCGGACATGGCATGATCCGCCTGGGCGCGGTGGTGGAGATGGTCCACACGGCGACGCTGGTGCATGACGACATCATTGACGGAGCCGACAAGCGGCGCGGGCGGCCTTCGACCAATCGCACCTGGGGCAGCGGAAAATGCGTGCTGGCCGGCGACTGGCTCTACATGCAGGCCTTTCGCGTGGCCCTGGGGGAGCGGAATTTCCGCTTGCTCGATCTGCTCATCAGCCTCACCCAGCAGATGGTGGAGGGCGAGCTGCTGCAGATGGAGCGGCTGGGCAAGCCTATATCCGAAGGCGAATATAGCGACCTCATCTACCGGAAAACGGCCTGCCTCTTCGAGGTTTCCATGCGGCTGGGCTCGGTGCTGGCCGGCGCCGACCGGGCCACAGAAGATGCCATGGGCGAGTACGGGCGCAACCTCGGGCTGGCCTTTCAGATCGTCGACGACGTGCTCGACCTGACCGCTACGGAGGAAGTTCTGGGCAAGCCGGTGGCCAGCGATCTGCGCGAGGGCAAGGCCACGCTGGCTGTGATCCATACGCTCGAGAACGGCAGCACCCCGGCCGAGCGCGCCGCCATCCAGACCGTCCTCGAAGACAAGAATTTCGAGCGCGTCTCCCATGAGGAGATCCTGCGCATCCTCACCCGCAACCAGTCGATGCACTACGCCATGCAGGCGGCATTCACGTATGCGGCTGCCGCCCAGGCAGCGCTGTCGGTGGCGCCGGACTCGGAATACAAACGCGCCCTGCAATGGATGCCGGAGTTCGTGGTGGCCCGCGAGAAGTAGTCTCTCGCTGCCCTTCTTCCCTTCTCCGCTGTACTCTGAAAAGCAAATGAAACTGTCTCAGGTGGCCCAGGCCCTGAATGCGGAGCTGCGTTTGTCCGACGCGGATGTAGAGGTGGAGGGCGTTGCCAGCGCAACGGCGGCAACTTCGCGCACGCTGGTTTTTGCCGAGGATGAGCAGTCTCTGGCCCAGGCCCTCGCCTCGCGCGCGGCGGCCCTCATCCTGAGCGCGAAGCTGGCCGGTCAGGTCACCGGAAAGTCGCTCCTGGTCGCACCGCAGCCGAAGCTGGCTTTTGCCCAGGCAGCCCGTCTGCTGCGCCCCGCGTCGGACGCCTCCGGCGTGCATCCGGCTGCGATCGTGCACCCCTCGGCACAACTGGGCGCGGAGGTTTCGGTCGGCGCCGGTGCCGTGATCGAAGCCAACGCCCGCATCGGCGCGGGCACACGCATCGATGCCGGCGGGGTCGTGGCTGCCGGAGTGCGCATCGGCGCCCGCTGCCATCTCTATCCACGGGTGGTGGTCTATGCCGGAACTGAGCTCGGCGACAACGTGATCGCGCATGCCGGCGCCGTGCTCGGGTCGGACGGCTTTGGCTACGTACGCGATGCCGACACAGGCCGCTATCTGCAGTTTCCGCAGCAGGGACGGCTGGTGATTGAGGATGACGTGGAGATTGGCGCCAACACCACCATCGATCGCGGCGCTCTGGAAGAGACGCGCATCGAGCGCGGGGTGAAAATCGACAACCTGGTCCACCTCGGCCACAACGTCCATGTCGGACACGACGTCGTGATCGCGGCGCAGACCGGCGTCTCCGGCTCCAGCACCATCGGGGCCAACGCCGTGGTGGGCGGCCAGGTGGGCATCGGCGACCACGCCACCATCGACGAAGAGGTCATCCTCGGCTCCGGCTCCGGCGTGCTGACGCACAAAAAGGTCCGCGGACGGGGCGTGGTCTTCTGGGGTCGCCCGGCGCGGCCGCTGCATCAATACCTGAAGGAGCTGGCCGTGCTGGCGCGTCTGGCGCGCGGATCGGCTCCCAAGGAGGACTAGCCGTGGCAGTCGTGGTGGTCGGCGGACAGACACGCAACATCGGCAAGACCTCGGTCGTTGCCGGCCTCATCGCGCGTCTGCCGGAGCTGCGCTGGTCCGCCTTCAAAATCACCCAGTACGGCCACGGTTTCTGCACCGCTGACGGCAAACCCTGCCAGTGTCAGACCGAAGATGCCTGCGTGGCCGTGAACCTCGAGCGCGATCCCGCCAGTGGAACGGACACTTCGCGTTTCTTAGCCGCAGGCGCGGAGCGGTCCATCTGGGTACGCACGCGCATCGGCGCGTTGTCCGACGCGATGCCGCGCGTCTCGCAGGAGCTGGCGCGATCAGAGAACGCCATCCTCGAGTCGAACAGCATCCTCGAGTTCCTGCAGCCCGATCTTTACCTCACGGTGCTCGATCCCAGCGTAACGGACTTTAAAGAGTCAGCCCGCCGATTCCTGGACCGTGCCGACGCGGTGCTGCTGGCGTCCGACACGGCCAACGCACCGGTCTGGGCACGGGTGGACCTTTCCACTATGTCGGACAAAGCGCGCTTTCCCATTGCGCCGCCGCACTACGTGTCCGACGAGCTGGTGGAGTTTGTCCGCGCGCGTCTGACACAAGACGCGGCCCGTCCGACAGGCTGATTAACCCGCGCTTTCCGCAGCCGCCCTGGTCGCCAGCCAGGCCTGGCGGCGCCGGTAGGCGGCCAGGTAGCGCGCATCCTCGGCATAACTGGTGGGGTAAATGGGCGGCACCGGCAAACGCTGCAGCTCTGCGTCCACATTCGCAAACGTGAAGGCGCACACGTTGCTCAAAGCGGTGCTGGTGCGATCCCGGCTGATCCGCGTGATGGCCGTTTCCACGGCAATCGATGTATCGCCGGTGTAGGTGACGCGGCTGACAAAGTGCAGCTTGTCGCCCATCCGGACCGGTTGGTAGAAGTTGATGCGATCCACCGAAACCAGCAGCGCCCGGTCGCTGGCCACCAGCTCGGAGCAGATGTGCGCGATCATGAGGGCGCGATGAGCCACCAGCCCGCCGAAGATGGTTTGCGGCACATTCTCCTGCTCCGGATAGGTGCGTTCCCAGCCCTCCGCGACCAGCTTGCCCGCCAGCAGTCCGGCGAAGGCCGGCTGTTCCTGCGCATCGTGCAGGCGGCGCAGCCGGTCATACTCCTCCCGGGAAGGCGGTTCTTCCGCCGCGCTCAGATGCTGGCGCCAGGCTTCCCGGCGATGGCGCGCCCGATCCGCGCGAAGGCAATCCAGTCGGCTGCGGCAGTCCACGGGAGGCAGCTGGACGCTGTGTTCTTCTCCCTGCTCGTCCTCGATGCGGCCCACCATCGTGAAGTAGCAGGAGGCAATGTGCGGCCGTTCGCAGTCAGGCTGCTCGATGCGGACCCCGACTTCCATGGAGGTTCGGCCGACCAGGTTCACGCGGGCGTGCAGGACCATGTCGCGGCTCTCGTCCGGAACATTCCGCACCCGCATGGAATCCATGGCCGCGGTGACCACGCGAGCCGTGGGGTGCCAGTGCCGGACGTAGCGGAGGGCGGTGTCTTCGGCCAGCTTGTCCAGCACCTCCAGCAGGAGCCCGGCGCGCAGGTTGGAGCGCACCGGCTGGTCCACCAGCTGGAAACGCCGCCGCAGAATACGATCGGTACTGAACCGCAGGCGGCGCGTGACGGAAGTCTGCACCGGAGTCAGAAGAGCGGGCGCTTCGGACATGGATTTCAGGATACGCGCCGGCCCGCAATCGCAGAAGATTACGACCGTTCAGCTCTGCTTGCCGAAGGGTTCACGCTTCATGGCGCCGTCGCGCTGCTTCACCAGCATCTCCACCTTGCCCTCGGCTTCTTCCAGTTGCTTGCGGCATTCGGCGGAAAGGAGCGTGCCTTCTTCAAAGAGCCGGATCGACTCCTCCAGCGGCACGTCGCCGCGCTCCAGCTGGGCGACGATTTCTTCCAGCTTCTTTAGAGAATCTTCAAAGTTGGGCAACGGTGCTTCCCTCCCGAGCCGCAGGCGCAGAGGCCGCGCCCGGCAGCACCGCGCGCAAAACTTCCGCAGCCGCGCCGTAGCGGCCGAAGGGCGCGCTCACCTGCACTCCCTGGACCATCTGCCGGGCCGACTCCAGCATCTCCTGAGCGATGCGCACGCCTTCGGCCCGCGCCGCTTCCGGCGTAGTAGCCTTCTGCATCCGGATCAGAATTTCATCCGGCACGCTCACGCGCAGATCGTTCTTCATGAACTCCGCATTGCGCAGGCTGGTGAGCGGCCAGATGCCGGCCACCACCGGGATGCGGAAGCCCTCGATCCGTTTCAGGAACGCCTCCAGCACGCGCAGATCGAAGACCGGCTGCGTAATCGCATACTCCGCGCCGCCCTCCACTTTCCAGGCAAAGCGGCGAATCTCATTGTCGATGTCGGGAACGCCCGGGTTGGCGGCCACGGCAATCGTGAACCCCGTGGACGCGCCGATGGGGTTGCCGCCGATGTCCAGCCCGTGATTCAGCCGCCGCACGATGTTGACCAGTCCGATGGCGTCCACATCGTAAACCGCCGTGGCATCGGGATAATTTCCCAGCTTGGGCGGATCGCCGGTCAGGCAGAGCACGTTCTTCAGGCCAATCGAGGAGGCTCCCAGCAGATCGCTCTGGATGCTGAGCACATTGCGGTCGCGGCAGGTGTAGTGCAGCAGCGTCTCGATCCCGGTCTTCTGCTGAATCTGGATGCACAGGCTCTGCGCGCTCATGCGTGCCGAGGCGCGCGGCGAATCGGGCACGTTAATGGCATGGACGCCCAGGTTCGCCATCGCCTGCGCGCCGTCCAGCTCCTTCGTGCAGTCGATACCGCGCGGCGGCACAATCTCCACCATGGTGACAAAGGCGCCTTCATGGATCAGCCGCCCCATGCGCGACCGCTCCGAGACGTGCACCGGGGGGGTTTCGGTCACAATGGGCTCCTGCTGCGAAGCCCGCTGGCTGGCTGCCTGCGCCTCGGTGGCGCGCAGAGCCGACTTCATGGCGCGGATGTGCTGCGCGGTCGTGCCGCAACAGCCTCCGATGAACTGCACCCCGGCGCGCGTAAACTTGCGCGCAAAGCTCGCCATGTATTCCGGCGAGCAAAGATAGATGTTGCGGCCGTCCACCGAACGCGGCATACCGGCGTTGGGCATGGCCATCAGGGGCAGGCTGGTGGTGGCCGCCATGCGCTCGATGGCCGTCAGCACGGTGGCCGGTCCCACGCTGCAGTTCACACCCATGGCATCCACACCCCAGGAGGCGATGCGGGCCGCCGCGCTCTCCGCCGACGCCCCATCCAGACAATTCGCCTCTTCGTCGATGGTCACCATCACCACCACCGGCACGGCCGGAGCGACGCGGCGCGCAGCCAGCACCGCCTGCTCGGCTTCATTGAGCGCGGGCATGGTTTCAAGAATGAGCAGATCGACGCCCACGCCGGGACCGCCCGCGGTCAGAGCCCGAATCTGCTCCGCGAATGCCTCCTGTGCTTCCTCCAGGCTCGTTTTCCCCAGCGGCTCCAGATGCACGCCCAGGGGGCCGACTGATCCCGCCACCCAGGCTGTGCCCGCCTGCTTGTCCGCCAGTTGGCGCAGGGTCTGGCGCGCGATGGCCACGCCGGCGCGGTTGATCTCCTCCACCTTATCGCGCAGGCCATAGCGCTCCAGGCGGACGGCATTCGCGCCAAAGGTGTTGGTCTCGATCACCTCAGCGCCGGCCTGCAGGTACTCCTCATGAACACTCCGCACCAGCTCCGGCTGCGACAGATTCAGCTCGTCGAAGCAGCGGTTGATGAAGACGCCGCGCGCGTATAAGGAAGTGCCCATCGCTCCGTCACAGAGAACGGTGCGCCGGCCAAAAAGCGACTCAAGTCGGTTGGGCATGGGGGTATCTCTCGATCATGGTAACAGGGCAAACCGCGGACTCTGCGGCGGCCAGGCAGCCGGATCGCCGGGCGCCCGCAGGACCCAGGTCCACGGGGCGAAGAAGGTTCGGCGGCCCTGATATACTTGCCTTTCCCGTACTACTTCACAGCCAGGGCAGGGCGAGGTTCTACCGTTTTGAAGAAGAGAAGTCTCCCGTATTTCTGTGGTGTTCTCAGCGCGCTTTTTGTGATTTGCCTGGTCGCCATTTCCTGTGGCCAGAATTTCTATTTCGCCGGGCGCAGCCTGCCCCCCAGCAAGCTCCTGAACCGGGTCCTGATTGCTGAACAGAACCCCAGCGCGCTGGCCACCGGGTCGCTGCCTTTCATGGATGCCTTTTACGACATCCGGCACGCCTCCAACACCTCTACCGGAGCCTTCACCATCACCGGCTTTTCCGGTAAACTGCCGCTCACCATTCAGAACCTGCCGGAACAGCAGGCGGGAGCGGTCTACAGCGAGGGCGACGGCAGCCTGACCCTGGTCAGCTATGCCCAGGAGAAGGTGGAAGCCACGGTCACCATCCCCGGCGGCATCTCCAGCGGCACCCAGGTCAGCCCTTATAACGGGATCGCCATCAGCCGCGATCTGGGCTACGTCTATGCGGCCAATCCGACCACCCACGTCATCAGCGTCGTCGACCGCAACAGCGGCGTCTCGCTGACGCTGAACCTGCCCAACGCTTATGGGATCTCAGTGAATCCGGGCGGCACGGTCGCCCTGGCCTTCGTTCAGAATGCCACGCAGGCTTCCTCGGTTTCCGACGACCCCACCGTCAATCCATCCCTCGACCCGTCGACCTTTGCCGTCTACAGCATTGTTCATCTCACTGAGACCGAGCAGTACGCGGCCCAGAACAATCCGCATTACGTCTACACCTATACCGATACATCGGGCATAGCGCATGCTTCTGAGGCCCAGGACTGCGAGCCGCAGGCGCTGCCCATCTGGTGTGTGTTTCCCGTTGGTACCGGAGCGTCGGCCAGCTTTGATCACCCGGTCAAGGCTGTCTTCTCGCCCGATGGCACCACCGCCTACGTTCTCAACTGCGGACCGGAGTGTGGCGGCACCACTTCCAGCATCACCTCCATTCCCATCGCAGCGTCCGATCTGAACCCCGCCAGCGTGGGCGCCAGCGGGATTGCCCTGCAGGCGGTGGGGAATGTTCCCATTCCCAATGGAGCCAGTAATGCCGTCTTCAATGGAAATACGCTCTACGTGACCGGCCAGCAATTGCAGCCCTCCAGCGGCCTCTTTGCCGGGTATCTCACCATCCTGAACACGCCCGCCGACACCATCGCCGGCACCTATTCCATCAGCGACGGCCTCCACACCCGCATGGTGTTCGCCGACGACAACACCCTGTGGATCGGCTCCTCCCGCTGCAATCAGGGGCCCCGCTACCTGCAGTCGCAGAACGGCGGCAGCCAGAACTTCGGCTGTGTCACCATGTTCAACACAGCCAACAATACGGCCACTCTCAGCTCGTATAAGGGAGACGGCACCGGCATCGCGGCGGTCACCGGGCTGCACAAGGTGTACACCACCGAAGGCGGCCAGATTTATATCTACAACACGACGAATATGGCCGCGCTGGATAATGCCAACGTGACCGTGGCCGGCACCGCCATCGACGCGGCCTATATGGACGCCGGCACCGATGCCGACAATACCATCTACTAACGGATAGCCCGAGCCGAGCCCGCATGGCCGATGCATCGATCGCTGACGTTCTGGCCATTGCCGCGCATCGCGACGATGTGGAGCAAACCTGCGGCGGAACGCTGCTGCGTCTGGCTTCCCTGGGTGTCTCCACCGCCATTCTGGATCTGACCCGCGGCGAGGCCGGCACCCGCGGCTCCGCCGAAGAACGCGCCGCCGAAGCCACCGAAGCCGCCCGCATCCTGGGCGTGGCCTGGCGCGACGCGCTGGATATTCCTGACGGCCGCGTGGAAAACACCTGGGACAACCGCCAGAAGATCGTCGCGGTCCTGCGCCGGGTGCGTCCCCGGGTGGTGATCCTTCCCTACTGGGCCGGCCGTCACCCCGACCACTACACCTCGGCGACCCTCGGCTACGAAGCCTGCTTTCTCTCCGGACTGGCCCGGATCGATACCGGAACCGCTCCGCATCGACCCTTTAAGGTCGTGTATGCCAGCCTCTATGCCGACGTCCGGCCCAGCTTCGTTGTCGACATCACCCCTTTTATCGAGGACCGTCATCGCGCGCTGATGGCGTATCGCTCGCAATACGCGAATCAGGCTGCCGGCAGCGGCCTCTTCGTGCCCGAGGAGGAGATCCGTGAACGGACCTTCGCCGAAGCGCGTCACTATGGAATGCTGGCCGGGGTTCGATACGCCGAGCCGTTCATCCAGAAAGAAGTCGGACGGGTGGACGACCTGACCCTGATCCCCGTTCAGTCGCTCTGAACGCAGCTGAAAACCGGGCGGCGAAGGTCCGGGCAGATGAAGTCCGGGCAGCTGAAA
Source organism: Acidobacteriaceae bacterium (assembly GCA_036267395.1). Taxonomy (GTDB): domain Bacteria; phylum Acidobacteriota; class Terriglobia; order Terriglobales; family Acidobacteriaceae; genus Palsa-343. The sequence goes on from DATAWD010000014.1 coordinate 26,729, forward strand.
AAGCGGTCAGCAAAGAAAGGGCGGCGATAAAAAGTCGCGACCAGCAACCGGCACTGCACGAGCAGCAATGAAGCGGCCACACATGAGGCGCCTGCATCTGAATCAACGGCCTGGCTTCCGGTTCCGATCGTGACTTCTCCGTCCCACTGCCGCCCACTGCCCACTGAGCGCCCAATCGCTGCCCGCTTCTTAGCTGCCCGCACTCCAGCTGCCCCCTGGACTTCAGCCGATGCAACCGTGTACATTCACCTGCGACGGCCCACCTGCCCATCCTGAAAGGAATCCTCGGGTTTGAACCTCACCACCATCGACTGGGTCATCATGCTGCTGTACTTCGTTTTTGTGCTGGGCATTGGCTTTGCACTGAAACGCTTCATGAAGACCAGCAAGGATTACCTGCAGGCCGGCCGCTCGCTGCCTGCCTGGATCTGTGGACTCGCCTTCATCTCCGCCAACCTCGGAGCCCAGGAAGTCATCGGCATGGGCGCCTCCGGCGCCAAATATGGCATCGTCACCAGCCAGTTCTACTGGATCGGCGCCATCCCCGCCATGGTCTTCGTCGGCGTCTTCATGATGCCCTTCTACTACGGCTCCAAAGCCCGCTCCGTCCCCGAATTTCTCCGCCTCCGCTTCGACGAGAAAACCCGCGCCTGGAACGCCGGCACTTTCGCCTTCATGACCGTGTTTTCCTCCGGCATCTCCATGTACGCCATGGCCCGCCTCATCCAGACCCTCCACGTTTTCGACGGGCTCTTCCGCTATCTCGGCCTGCCCCTGGACTGGATCTTCCACTTTGCCATCCTTCTCTCCGCCCTCATCGTCCTCCTCTACATCTACCTCGGCGGACTCACCAGCGCCATCTACAACGAAGTCCTCCAGTTTTTCCTCATCGTGGCCGGCTTCGTTCCTCTCGTCTGGGTGGGTCTGAAAAACATCGGCGGTTGGGATGGCCTGAAGCACACGCTGCCCAAAGCCTATCTCCATTCCTGGCAGGGCATGGCCAGCGCCCACACCAACCCGCTCGGCGTGGACTGGTTCGGCCTCACCGCCGGCCTCGGCTTCGTTCTCTCCTTCGGCTACTGGTGCACCGACTTCCTCGTCATCCAGACCGCCATGGCCGCCAATTCCGAGGAGTCCGCGCGCCGCGTCCCCCTCATCGCCGCCGTCCCCAAGATGTTCTTCCCCTTCCTGGTCATTTTGCCGGGATTGATCGCCATCGCCACACCCGTCGTCACCCGCCACGTCATGGCCGCCTCCGCGCCCGTGGGCATGAGCCGCAGTGCCGCCAACTCTCCCTACGCCCAGGACGGCGAGGGCCTGATTCCTCCCAAGGTCGATCCGCTTACCGGCAAAATCATGCTCGACACTCACGGCCAGCCGATCCTCGACTATGACCTGGCCATCCCCAACATGCTCCTCCACTACTTCCCTACCGGCATCCTCGGCCTCGGCCTTACCGCCCTGCTGGCCAGTTTCATGTCCGGCATGGCCGGCAACGTCACAGCTTTCAACACCGTCTGGACCTTCGATCTCTACCAGTCCTATATCTACAAGAACGGCAGCGATGCGCACTACCTGAAGATGGGCCGATGGACCACCGTCGTCGGCATATTAATCTCCATGGGCACGGCCTATGTTGTCCTTGGCTTCAACAACATCATGGACACGCTGCAGCTGGTCTTCTCCATCGTCAACGCGCCGCTCTTCGCCACATTTCTGCTCGGCATGTTCTGGAAGCGCACCACCGGCCACGCGGCCTTCATCGGCCTGGTCACCGGCACCTGCGCCGCCGTGCTGCATCACGGGCTCACGGTACCCGCAGCGACCGCCACCGGCATCCACGGCGGGTGGATCCATGTCGTCCACGTGTATCCCAGCGCCATGGCCCTCAACTTCTACCAGGCCATCATCGCCTTCACCGTCAATCTGGTCCTCACCATCGGCATCAGCCTTTTCACGACACCGCGTCCCGAGCCCGAACTGGTGGGCCTCGTCTACTCGCTCACGCCCAAACCTGTCGAACACAACATGGCCTGGTACGCTCGCCCCACGGTCATCGGGGTGATTCTCCTGGTCATGCTGGTCGGCCTCAACTTCATCTTCCGGTAAGCGCATGGCACCTTCAGACCGCCTCATCGCTGACCGTTTTTCAGCTGACCGCTTCTCCGCTCGTTCCTGGAGGAATGCATGAGCCTCGATCTCCGCACACCCCTCGGCCTGTTGTTCTCCATCGTCGGAGCGATGCTCACGATTTTCGGCCTCATCACCCGTGGCAGCTCCATCTACGACCGCTCCGCCGGTCTGGACATCAATCTCATCTGGGGCCTGGTAATGCTCGTCTTCGGGCTGACGATGTTTTTTCTCGGACGCTACTCGAAAAAGCAACCGCAGCCGCCCTCCCACGAGCCTGCCGAACGCCCCCGACCCCTCGGGCACTGAGAGCTGCAACCGGACCGAAGCTGATTTTTCCAGCAAGGGGCCTCGCAGCCTCGCTTGCCAAAAGGATTTCTTTGCCATAGCTTTGACTAAACGGTTAGTTTAACTAACCAGTTAATCATGACCCCGACCCAACTCTCACCCGATCCCGACAAATCCCGCACCCGCATCCTCCATGCGGCCATTCGCGAGTTCAGCGAGCATGGACTGGCCGGCGCCCGCACCAACACCATTGCCGCTGCCGCCCAAGTGAACAAGGCCCTGCTCTACTACTACTTTCGCGACAAGGAATCCCTGTATGGCGCGGCTCTGGAAGCCGTCGCCACCCAGGTGGCCGAAAGCGCGCTGGCCGTGCTCGACATGAAGTGCAGCGCCGGCGAGCGCCTCCTCCGTTTTGTCCTCCAGCATTTCGATCGCATCCTGAGCCAGCAGGGCTTTCAGGCCCTCATGCAGCAGGAGATGGTCCGCTTCCGCGACGGTCAGTCCAGCGCCATGAACATCCTCGCGAAGAAGGCCTTCGAACCCATCTTTCGGCGCGCCGACCAGATTGTGCGGGAAGGGATGCTCTCCGGCGAGCTTTGCCGCGTCGACCCCCTGCAGATGATGTATGCGGCACTCGGCGCCAATGTCTTCTATTTCCTGAGCGCTCCCATGGTGCGCCTCGCGACGCCCTTCGACCCGCTGGAAAGCTCCTCTATTGCGGACCGGCGCCGCCTGGCCATTGAATTTCTGGGCCACGCGATCTTCACCGATCGCCGCCATGGGGCGCAGCTCGCCCGGCAGGTGCTGGCCACCATGCCCATTCCGGAACACGCGTTCCAGGAGAAAAAGACTGCATGAAACCACGCAACCGGATCTTCATCATCATGGGCGTGCTCACGGTGATTGCGTTCGTCTGGTATTTGCTGTCCACCGATCACAGCACCGATCTTCAGCTGGTAGGCACCGTCGATGCCAACGAGGTCATCGTCAGCTCCCGCATCCAGGGGCTCATCACCTCCCTCGATGTCAGCGAAGGACAGCACGTCACGGCCGGACAGATGGTGGCCACCATTCAGGCTGAGGACCTGACCGCAGCCCGCAACGCCGCCGCGGCCAGCGTGAATGGCGCCCGGTACAAGCTTGCCGGTTCCCGGGATACGGAGCTGCAGACCGTGGGCCAGACCACCTCGCAGGTCACCGCTGCTGAAGCGCAGCTGCGCGTCGCACAGGCCGCTCTCGCCCAGGCGCATGCGCAATACGAACATCAGAACGCCGACACCAGCCGCGCCGTCGCGTTGGCTAAAGCCGGCGTGACCAGCGAGCAGACCCGCGATGAGATGGTCACCAGCCTCAACGCTTCCCAGGCCGCGCTGGAATCCGCTCGCGAGAATGTCTCCGCTCAGCAGGCCGCGCTCAAAACCGCCCAAGCCAATCTGTACCAGGCCAGAGTCGCGGCCCAGACGGTCGACTCCACCCGCGCCGATCTCCGCAACGCCCAGGATCTGCTCGATCAGGCGCAGGTGCAGCTGGATTATGCCAAAGTCGTCTCTCCGGTCACCGGCATCGTGAACGTGTGGGCCGCGCGCCAGGGCGAAGTCGTCTCCGCGGCCACTCCCATCGTCACGGTCGTCGATCTATCGCAAACCTGGGTCTACGCCCCGCTGCCGGAAACCGAAGCGGATGCCGTGCAGCTGGGCGACAAGCTGCGCGTGGTGATGCCCAGTGGCGCTACCGTCTGGGGCAGGGTCATCGCTAAAGCCGCACTGGCCGACTTTGCCACGCAGCGCGACGTGAGCCGCCGCAAGCGCGATATAGAAACCATCCAGCTGAAGCTGCTCATCGACAATCCCGGCGAGCGCTACGTTCCCGGCATGATCTGTTACGTCTATGTCCCCAAAGACAAGCTGGTGCACCCGTGACCCGCGAGAAACCAACCACGCAGGCCGAGTCGCCCCACCCTCCCCCGCCGGCCATCGCGGTGGAGAATATCGTGAAGCGCTACGGGACCTTTGAAGCCGTCAAAGGCGTCACCTTCGATGTGGCCGACGGCGAGATCTTCGGATTACTGGGTCCCAACGGCGCAGGCAAATCCACCCTCATTCGCATGATGACCACCCTGATCCCGGTCACCGAGGGTCGCGCTCTCATCGCCGGCAACGATGTGATGCGCCAGGCAGACAAGGTGCGGCATCTCATCGGCGTCATTCCCCAGGCGCTCACCAGCGACATCGACCTCACCGTCGAAGAAAATCTCTCCATCTACGCCAAGCTCTACGGCGTGCCCCGCGTCCAGCGCGAACGCAATATCGCCGAGTTGCTGGAAGCCGTCGATCTGACCAAATGGCGCCAGGCCCAGACTAAAACTCTCTCCGGCGGCATGCGGCGTCGCCTGGAGATTGCCCGCGGCCTCGTCCACAATCCAAGAATCTTCTTCCTCGACGAGCCCACCACCGGACTCGATCCCGTCTCCCGCGTCGCCGTCTGGGAGATGCTCGACAGCCTGCGCACCCGGATGAAGCTGACCATCCTGATCACCACGCACTACATGGATGAAGCCGACAATCTCTGCGATCGCATTGCCATCATCGATCACGGCAAGCTGGTCGCGCTCGATACGCCTCTTGGCCTCAAGTCCAGCATCCCCGGCTCCAGCGTGGTCGAAGTGAAATTCAGCCGGGACGCCGATGACTTCAAGGCGAGGCTCGAACAGCTCGTCGGCGTCACCAACGTGGAGTCTCACGGTTCCGGCGAGTACCGCATCATGACCTCCGACGGCTCGGCCACCACCACCCAGCTGGTGCAGATGGCCACCGCCTCCGGCGATCCCCTCCGCTCGCTCAACGTCCAGAACACCACGCTGGACGACGTGTTTGTCTACTACACGGGACGCCAGCTGCGCGATGAGCAGATCAAGGCGGTCAGCTTCATGATGCCCCCGCGTCCGGGGATGCAGCCATGAACCGCATGTGGGCCATCGTCGAACGCGAGATGCGCAAGTTCTTCCGCTCCCCTGCGCTCATGCTCATGTCCATGATGCTGCCGCTCGTGCAGCTGGTGATTCTGGGCAATGCCTTTGGCGGCAAAGTAACCCAATCGCGCGTTGGTGTCGTGGACCTCGATCACGGCGAAGAGGCCCTGAAGGTTCATGAGGCCTTTGTAGCCGTCGCCGCTAACATCCGCACCTTCAACACCATTCCTTACGCCGACGAAGACACGGCCCGAACCGACGTCCGGACCGGCAAGATCGACGCTGCCGTTATTATTCCGAAGCAGTATTCCAGCCGCGTCCTCTCCGGAGATTCCCCGCAGATCGGCCTGGTGGTCGATAACTCCGACCAGTTTGTCAGCGGCAGCCTCGAAAGCGAGTTGCAGTCCGTCGTCGATGCCCTCAACGCGCCCCTGATTCAGTCCAAAGTCGTACCCTCCATCACCCTCGACGTCGTTGAACTTTATCCCTATGTCGAGTACATGAAGTTTCTGCTCGCCGGCTCCATCGCCCTCGCCATGTATGTCTCCGTCATGATCGGCGGCGGCATGTTGTACATCGACGACAAAGCGCGCGGCGTCCACGAGGGCTATCTCGTGACTCCGATTACCAAGCTGGAGCTGGTCATGGGTCTGAACGTCGCCGGCGCCATCAAAGCCGTGCTCTCCGGCATTTCACTTACCGTGATTGGTTCCCTGCTCGCGGGCCTGGGCGTCATTTTCCACCCCGGCGCGGTCGTGCAGCTGGCCTTACTGATCGTCGCCACGTCGATCGCATTTAACGGAATGATGTTCCTGCTGATGGTGCGCGTCGATGATCCGCTGGTGCCGCGCGCCATGTTTGGCGTCCTGAATACCTTGTTATTCTTTCCCAGCGGCGCCATCTACCCCATTGAGGCTTTCCCGCCGTGGCTGCGGGCCATCGCCATCGTGGACCCCTTTACTTATGCGGTCCACGGCCTCAAGTCCATCCTGATCAAGGACGGAGGTTTTGCGGCGATTCAGTTCGACTTACTTTTTCTCTTCGGATTCGGCATCGCCTCGCTGCTGGTGGCTGCCAGCCTCTTCCGGCGCACGCTCTGAACGGCGAGCAGCCCTCGCACCAGTCATTGACTTCTGACCAGCCCCAGGGTCTGCCCCCGTGAGTTATGCCGCTTTGGCCGGCTTTTGCGCCTTGCGCCGCGCAGCCCACCGCCGCTTCAGCGCTTCGGAAATCCGCTTTCTTCCTTCCGGCGTCAGCCGCCGCTTTCTGGCTGGGCCGCTTGCGGTGGCTTTCCCTGGCGGGCGCCCGCGGCCTCGTTTTCCGGATCCCTGGCCTGCCAGCAGAGCCCGCGCCTCTTTCAGCCGGGCAATCTCATTGTCAATTTCTGCAACAATCTGCTTCACTTCCACATACCCTCCACCTATTCGAAATAAGAAACCGCTGGCTGCGAGACACAGGCTTCCCGTAGCCCTGCTATCGAGACTATCCCGTATGGGGGGTACTGACAAATCAGAGCCGCACGCGGCGGAGAGGAGTTAGCGTCCCGCGGAGGAGTTAGTGGCCTTCATCGTCGGGCGAAGGTCGCGGCACCGGCATTGACGGGTCTTCACGCCCCGGCGACCGATAAGCGATGCCCAGCGGCGTATCTCGACTCCCATCCTGCGTGTAGCGGCGCAGGCTGCGCAACGTCTCCTGCTTATCGCGCGCGTAATCCATGGCCAGACGCGTCAGCGCGTAAGTCACGATGTCGCTGTGATGCAGTCCCTGCATTTCCGGATCGCGCCGGAAGTTCAGCCACAGCCGGTGGACCAGCTGCACGTCCTCGGCTCGCAGCGCGGGCGCGTGCGGCCCGATATGGAAGGCTTCCGCCTCCCCATCCGGAGACACGACATAGAAGGTGAACTGCCGTTTGGGTTCGGGCAGATTCTCCCACGCCTGTCCCACGTGGAAGGCCTGTTCCTGGGCCGACATTCGGGTCGACAGGCCTGAAACCAGGGCTGCCACTTCCAGCGAGTTAGCCGCCTGCACCAGTGCCGCGAAGACGTCGCCGGCCGGCACCACCAACAGAGAGATATGCTTCCCGAAACTCTCCGCCACGGAAACGGCTTTGGTAAACAACATCTGCTCGTGCTCGCTGAAGAGCTGGTTGTCCACGTACTCCGGACCGCCGGCTCCCATCATGCGCGCGGTCAGAACGACAATATCCTGCTGATCCGTTCGTGTTCGGGCCAGCGCCCATTTCAGCGCATAGGGATTATTCGCATCGCGCATGGTCACCAGCACGCCGCCCGGCCTTACCTGCAGCGCTTCTCGCCCGATGGTGTCCTGCTGCTCGAGCTGGAAATGCTCCTTCATTTGTTGCTGCGTTCGCTGGTGCTTGGCCGCATTTCTGCGTTCGGAGACGGCAAAGATGATGAAGAAGGCCGCCGTAAAGGCCACGCCGCTCTCGGTGGCCACACTCTTGGTGGCCAGATTCACCATGGCCGTCATCAGCAGCGTCAGAAAGACGCAGAACAGACCAATGGGGATCTCGGTCTTCCCGATGCGCAGGTTGACCGGCACCTTCCAGCCGCGTTCGCCTTTGTATTTCCATCGCAGGACCAGCATGGCCAGCGAATTGAACGTGAAGCTCCAGATCACGCCGAACGCGTACGCCTCACCCAGCATGATTACGTTGCCGCGGCTCACCACGATGGTGAATAACTGCATGCCGGCAACCAGATTGACCATGCGATAGCTGGTCCCGAAACGGCGATGCGGCTTGCGGAACCAGTCCGTCAGCACCCCGTCTTCGGCCACCCGCATCATCACGCCCGTCGATCCGATGATCGACGTATTCACCGCGCCCGACAGGATCAGAAAGCCCACGATCACCACAAACACGCGGAAAATGATCCGCAGCATCTGCGGACCCCACATATACATCGCCATGCCGGCGATCAGGTTGTCGCGGTACACCGGCACGCGCACGGCGTCCGGAATAATCATCGTTGCCAGCATGGTGCCGATGCCGGTGAAGATAAAGCTGTAAATCGCGATAACAATCGCAGCTTTCTTCAGATTCTTCAGCTTCGGGTGCTCGATCTCGCGATTCACCTGAGCCAGCGTTTCCTCGCCGCTCATGGCCAGCACCGAGTGGCCAAACGCCATCAGCACGCCAAACAGACCCAGCGTGGTGGCCAGTTTGGTGCCATCCAGAAAGCCCAGCGCATCGTGGGAAAAGTGGAGGTTCGAGGGTATCGGAAACGGCGGCAGCGAGGCGTGCTTATGAAACGCCGTGATGAAGCCCCAACCCAGCAGCAGCACCACCATCACGGTGGTCACCTGCATCACCGCCAGCGCCTTGTCGGTGGACTCCTCGATGCCCTTGGTGTTCTGCCACCAGTAATAGATCGTAACCACGAAGGCGATCACGGCCGACGTCTCGTTAATCGGCAGCAGCAGCGCCCTATGCGCGCCCTGCAGCATCCACGAGGGCAGCCATCCGTGGAGCGCTCCCACCCCCAGGATCTCGTTCAGCAGCCCGACGATATACTGGCCCGCCGATACGCCCGAGATCGGCCCGGTCAGAATGTAGTCGAACATCAGCGCCGAGACGCTCAGCTTGGCGAAGTTCCCGCCCAGCGCCTCTTTGACGACGCGATACACGCCGCCCCGCGTGAACATGGAGCAGCTCTCCACGTACACGGCGCGCACCGCGAAAGAGAACAGCATCACGCCCAAAATGAACCAGGGCGCGGCCTTTCCTACCGCCTGTTCGGCAATGCCGCCCGCATAGAAAGCGGACGATCCAAGATCGTTGAGCACCACCGCCGCCGCACGCCAGAAGGAAATGAACGTCAGCATGACCGAGGAAGCAACAACCAGCTTCACTCGATCGGAATGCGGTGCGTACGAGGTGGGTCCTGAGGACATGAGGAAGGCGAAGTGAACTGATCGGCGGCCGCAGAGCCGGTACTCCCTCCCGCCGACGCGCCCAGCGCTGAGTTTATGTCGATACCTCCGGACAGTCAATCAAAACCCGGCCCTGCGCAACAGGACCCGCGCCGCGCCCTCATCCGCGCCCGCTTGCCGCACCTCGCCCATCATCAATCGCATCCACCCGCCCGTTCCTTCGCTTTCCAGCCCGCTTCCCGGAAACCGGCTGATACACTCAACCCGAGAACGGCACCCATGTCGGACGAAACCTCTCCGCGAACGCTCACCGCCCTCCTGGGCACGCCCGTGACCAGCGCCAAAGGTCGCATGCGCGGACGCGTCCGCGATGTGGCCGTGGGCACCGGCGCCGATGCCGGCCGGGTCGCCGGGCTCGTCCTGAAGACGCGCAAAGGCCTTGAGCTCATCTCCTCACGCGATGTCCATTGGACGCCCAGCGGCGCCCTCGAACTACGCTCCGAATCGGTCCTGACTCCGTTACTTGGCGATGAAACCTTCATCCTCCTGCGCCAGGACCTCCTCGACCGCCAGATCATCGACGTGCACGGCCGCAAAGTCGTCCGCGTCAACGACGTTAACCTGCGCTGGCAGCCCAACGACGGCCTTGACGAGCAGCTCTGCGTTACCGAGGTCGAAGTCGGCCTCCGCGGCGCCGTCCGCCGGCTGCTGAGTGGCGCGCTTCCCCGCCGCACCCTCCAGTCTCTGGCCTCGCGCCTGCCTACCCGGGTCATTCCGTGGAACTTCGTCGACATGATCGAGGTCGATCCGGCCCGGCGCGTCAAGCTCAACATCGAGCACGAGCGCCTCGCCCAGCTCCATCCCTCTGACATCGCCGATATCCTCGAAGATCTCGCCCCCGCCGAGCGCGAGGCCGTCCTCCGCACCCTCGACGAGGAGGTGGCCGCCGAGGCCCTGGAGGAAGTCGAGCCGCGCCTGCAGAAGTCCCTCGTGCAGGCCCTCGATTCGGAAACCGCCGCCGGCATCGTCGAGGAGATGGATCCCTCCGCCGCCGCCGACCTGCTGGCCGAGCTCTCCGACGAGCGCTCTGAAGCCATCCTCGAAGAGATGGACCCGGAAGAGCGCGAGGAGGTCAAGGAACTCCTCGAGTTCCGCGAAGACTCCGCCGCCGGCCGCATGACCACGGATTACGTCGCCGTCCCGAAAACCGCCTCAGTCGCCGACGGCATCCGCTCCCTGCGCGGCTTTGAGGGCGATCCCGAGACGGTAACGGAGATTTATCTGATCGACGAAAACGAGCTCCTGCAGGGCGTCGTCCCCTTGGCGCGCCTGGTTCTCGCCCGTCCGGAAACCCGCCTCGAAGTCCTGGCCGAGCCGCGCTTCGTCTCCATCCGTGCCGATCACCACGAGAACGAAGTGGCCGAGCTCTTCGACAAGTACAACCTGCGCGCGCTGCCCGTCGTGGACAAATCCGGCAAGCTGGTCGGCGTCATCGAAGCCGACCATGTCATCGCCTTCCTGCGCTCCCGTGCGTAGAAAAAGGGCGGCAGGCTCAAACTCCGCCCACCGCCCGTTTTCTGTAACCTGCAACCTCTAACCCGTAACCTGGCTACACGCCGATCACGGCGCACAGCTCCTTCACCGCCGCTGCGCTCTTCTTCAGAGCCGCATCTTCTTCGGCGCTCAGCCGGATCTCCAGGATCTGCTCAATCCCGCGGCTGCCCAGCTTGCACGGGACGCCGATGTAATACCCGCTGATGCCGTACTCGCCATCCAGAAACGCCGCGCAGGGCAGAACCTTCTTCTTGTCCTTCAGGATCGCCTCGACCATCTCCGTCACCGCGGCAGAAGGTGCATAGTAAGCGCTGCCTGCCTTCAGATACTTCACAATCTCGGCGCCGCCATCCCGCGTCCGCTGCACAATCGCCTCGATCCGCTCCTTCGGCAGAAGCTCCGTAATCGGAATCCCCGCCACCGACGAGTACCGCGGCAGCGGCACCATCGTGTCGCCGTGGCCGCCCAGCACAAACGCCGTCACGTTCTCTACCGAAACTTTCAGCTCCTCGGCGATGAACGTCCGGTAGCGCGCCGAGTCCAGTACGCCCGCCATCCCGATCACCCGCTCGCGGTTGAATTTCGACTGCCGGAACGCCGCCTGCGCCATCGCATCCAGCGGATTGGAAACGATAATCAGAATGCAGTTCGGCGAATTCGCCGCCACCTTCCCCACCACATCCGACATGATCTTGTAATTCGTCTGCAGCAGATCGTCGCGGCTCATCCCCGGCTTGCGTGGAATGCCCGCCGTGATCACCACAATGTCCGAGTTCGCCGTGTCTGCGTAATCGTTCGTGCCGATGACGTGGCAGTCGGTTTTTGCAATCGGCATCGCTTCCAGCAGATCCAGAGCCTTCCCCTGCGGAATGCCCTCGATCACATCGATCAGCACCACATCGGCCAGTTCCTTGGCTGCAATCCAGTGCGCCGTCGTGGCGCCCACATTTCCCGCCCCTGCAATCGTTACTTTCTTCCGCATACTTCTCCTTTGGTTGCTACCGGCCACAGGCTACCGGCTACATGTTTCCAATCATGTGGGTCGCGAACTCGCTCGTCTTCACCTTCGTCGAACCCTGCATCTGCCGCTCAAAATCGTACGTCACGAACTTCTGCTGGATCGTCTTCTCAATCGAGCTTTCAATCAGCTTGGCCGCCTCGTGCCAGCCCAGAAACTCGAACATCATGACCCCGCTCAGCATCACCGATCCCGGATTGATCACATCCTTATCCGCGTACTTGGGAGCCGTGCCGTGCGTCGCTTCAAACACAGCGTAGCCATCGCCGATGTTCGCGCCCGGAGCAATGCCCAGTCCGCCCACCTGCGCCGCGCATGCGTCCGAAATGTAATCGCCATTGAGATTAGGGCAAGCCAGAATGCTGTATTCGTCCGGCCGGATGATCACCTGCTGAAAAATCGAATCGGCGATACGGTCGTTAATCAGCACCTTCTTCTTCCACTGCCCATTTCCGTGCGACTTCCCGATCGCGTCCAGAACGCCCTTCACTTCCGCATTCAGGCTCCTGCGAAACTCATCGTTCCCGAACTCCAGCCCTGGCTCGATCAGCGCTGCATTCTGCTCCACGGTCAGCCCCGGATTGGCCTCGACGTTCCCCAGAATCCAGCTCTCGCGCTCCGTCACCACCGCATCGCGGAACTCGGCGACTGCCACCTCGTAGCCCCACTCGCGGAACGCACCCTCGGTGAACTTCTGGATGTTCCCCTTATGCACCAGCGTCACGCTCTTGCGGCCCGTCTCCAGCGCGTGCCGGATCGCATACCGCACCAGCCGCTTCGTCCCGGTAATCGAGATCGGCTTGATGCCCACGCCCGAATCCTCGCGGACCTTCTTCTTGCCGCCCTTCAGCATCTCGTCGTTCAAAAATGAGATCAGCTTCTTACAATCCGCCGTCCCCTCTTTGAATTCGATGCCCGCATACACGTCTTCCGTGTTCTCGCGGAAAATCGTCACGTCCAGCTTCTCCGGATGCTTCACCGGGCTGGGCACGCCCTGGTAATACTTCACCGGCCGCACGCACGCGTACAGATCCATAATCTGTCGCAGCGCCACGTTCAGCGAGCGGATCCCGCCCCCCACCGGCGTCGTCAGCGGCCCTTTGATGGAGACGCGGAAGTCCGTCGCCGCTTTTACGGAGTCGTCGGGCAGCCAGTTCTTAAACTCGCGGAAGGCCTTCTCGCCCGCGAAAATCTCAAACCACTTCACCGCGCGCGTGCCGCCGTACGCCTTCTCCACAGCCGCGTCGAATACGCGCTGCGACGCTCGCCAGATGTCGCGCCCCGTGCCGTCGCCTTCAATGAAAGGGATAATGGGATGATCCGGAACTGTGTACTTCCCGTTGGCATACTGAATCGCCTCACCGTCCTTCGGCAAGGCAACCCCGTTATAGCTTGTCTGCATGGATGGCTACTTCCTTCAATGGATAGGTCAAAGATTCACCCTACCATCCGGCCAGGAAGCGTGGCAACGCCCGCCGCCGAACTCGCGCGCTCACGGTAACATGGCCGTCATGACCTCCCGCGTGCTGTCGGCCATCGCCCTGTTCGCTGCAGCCGTCTCCGTTGCCTCCGCACAGCAGCAGGCCGCGCCCGTCACACCCGTCCGCGTCGCCATCGTGGGACTCGAACATGGACACGTCGTCGGCTTCCTCCACGAGTTTCCCCGCCAGCAGGACGCGCGGCTGGTCGGCATCGTCGACGCGGACCACGCCCTCTGCGCCCGCTATCAGCGCGAATTCCACCTCGATCCGGGTCTTTTCTACAACACCGTCGACCAGCTCTTCGCCCACCAGCATCCTCAGGCCCTGCTCGTCTACACCAACATCGCTGAGCATCGCCGCGTCATTGAAGCCGCCGCCGCGCATCACGTCGATGCCATGGTCGAGAAGCCTCTGACTCTCTCCCTCTCCGACGCCCTCGCCATTCGCCGCACCGCGCGCGAGCACCACATCCAGGTCCTCGTCAATTACGAAACCACCTGGTACCCCAGCAACACCGCCATCGACCAGCTGCTCCAGCAGGGGCGCCTTGGCGACATCCGCAAGGTCATCATCCGCGACGGCCACCAGGGCCCGAAGGAAATCGGCGTCCAGCCCGAGTTCCTCAACTGGCTCACGGATCCCGCCCTCGACGGAGCCGGAGCTCTCTACGACTTCGGCTGCTACGGCGCCGACCTCATGACCTGGTTCATGCACGGCGCGACGCCCCTCAGCGTCACCGCCGTCGCCCACACCGACAAGCCGCAGATTTATTCCCACGTCGACGACGACGCCACCATCGTCCTCCAATACCCCCAGGCCCAGGCCGTCCTGCTGCCCTCATGGGACTGGACCTTCGCCGTCAAAGACACTCAGGTCTACGGCACAAGGGCGTATGCCATCGCGGACAACGGCACTCACCTCCGCGAGCGCTTCAGCGAAAGGTCTCTCGAAGAGTCCCTCACCGCTCCTCCGCTCTCTTCGCCCGAGGACAGTTCCCTGCACTACCTCGCCGCTGTCATTCGCGGACAGCTGGTTCCGAAAGGCGACCTCACCGCGCTCGATACGAACGTCATCGTGATGCAGATTCTCGATGCCGCCCGCACCTCCGTCCGCACCGGCAAAACCGTCGAACTTCACCCACTCGCACCCGGATAGGGGTAGCCCCCCTGGGTCGCGGCCTATCGATCTGTTGATTCCAGAGGACCTGGAGGGTAATACCTTTGGGGTATTACCCTGATGTTCGCGATCCCGGGTTTCAGATCCGATGCAGCCGGGTGATCCCAGCCTGGTTGTCAAAGAGCCAAATTCTGAAGGCGGTCCCCATGATCGCCGGCGCTTTCGGGAGAGAGTGTGCCCGAAGACAGCGATGGGGATTTTCCGCCTGGGCGGAGAATCCCCACTTTGCCCAGAGTAGGCGGGTGGCGGAGCATGCAGCAAGAGAAATCGGAGGGGTGGACGGTACGGAGGTCACGAGACAGGTTGCCGGTGACAGGTGACAGGTTATCGCCAAACTTCCGCGCTGCCGACGATACAGAAACAACAACACAGCAGCACTGTGAGATCGCACTGTGCTTCTTGAACAGGGGAACATTTGAGTGGAGATCATCGGCAGCTGATCATGATGCTCTTGCTGATGAGCGTTGCGTCAGCCGCAGGGGCGGGATGCGCTGGTCTCGTGTTTCTTTTGCTCAAGATGCGCGGGCAACCACGGCGCAAAGCCGCTCTATTCGCATTCTTATTTCCGCCGGTTGCAATGGCATTTGTGCTTGCCTGCCTGGTCCTGTCGTCAGCACTTTCCGTTTTCCCTGGAACGCCCGATCTGGTTTTTGGCGACATCCATGAGAAGCTGCCGAACGGCTACACCCTTGATGCATTGGACAAAATGCCTGAGTGCGGAGTCATTCAGAACACCCACAACCCGTCGGCAGAAGTGGCATGGGTTGATACGTTGGGACTCGTCGATTGGGGCCTCGAAATCTGCCTGAGTGCGAGTTGCGGAAGGATTACCGGCAATACGGAAATTACGGGAAGACGTCCCTCAGCGGCTGAAAGCCCGACTTTCGAGAATGCCGTTGCGACGCGGCTGAAGCCGTGCCCCTTCAAAGCGCGTCAGTGTTGGCCGAGTCACCGGCTTTCCGGAAGTTTGTCCTGGGGCTGAAGCCCGGGTTGGTTCGGGCGCGAGTTTCGCCGGGTTAAAACCCGGCGCTGTCTCCGTCGCGCCGCTTGCGCGGCGCCGCAAGCCCTGAGTTCGTTTGCCGCCACAGAAACGCCTGACCGGCCCTGCGGAAATGCCGCCGCCGGCGAGCGTGTCCCATTGCAACCCTGGCCCTGACCGTCCCCACCCTACGGTATTTCTCTGTGGGCTCTGTGAGCTCTGTGGTGGGCGTCCCAGCGGCGTATTCTGGTGTGTGCTTCCCCTCCGAATCCCCAGCTTCGCCCTGGCTTTGGCCGTTCTTTTCGCTGCTCCGCCGGCGCGGGCTCAGTATGCCGCCAACAAGCCCGTCGGGGCTACCGCCCAGCAGGCTCCTGCCTGGCAAAAACACGCCGGCATCGACCAGAACCTCGGGCGCGCTCTGCCCCTCAGCGATCCCTGGACCGATGCCACCGGCCGCAGCGTCCGGCTGGGCGACTACTTCCATGACAATCGCCCCGTCATGCTGGAGCTGATGTACTACAACTGCAAGCTCCTCTGCCCGGAAGTCCTGCACGGCATGTCCGTCGCGCTGCGCGAGAGCGGATTCCACGCCGGCAATCAATACGACGTCCTCGTGGCCAGCATCGACCCGGCGGACAAGCCCGTGGACGCCGCGGCGAAGAAAGAGCACTTCCTGTCGATGCTGGATGAGCCCAACGCCGCCGGCTCCGTCCACTTCATCACCGGTCCGCAGACGTCCATCACCGATCTCGCCCAGGCCACCGGCTTCCACTACGTCCGCGTCCCCGGCCCCGACGGCAAGATGGATCAGTTCGCGCACTCCAGCGTGATCATGATCGCGACGCCCGATGGCCGCATGTCGAAATACCTCTTCGGCGTGGACTATCAGTCGCGCGACGTGCGCCTCGCCATTATCTCGGCCAGCACGAAGCACATCGGCACCCTCAGCGACCTGGTCCTGCTCTATTGCTGCAATTACTCGCCGTCGCAGGGCCGCTACACCGTCGCAGTCTTCCGCATCCTGGGCCTCGCGGGGTTTGCCTCTCTTCTGGCGGTCATTTTCATGATCTATTTGCTGTCGAAGAAGCCGAAAGGCACGACCGTCGGCGTTTAGGGTGCTGAAGCGACCGCTGCGCCTCTCTGCCTCATCCCAGCAGACAGAGGAGATTCTGCGATGAAGGCAGTCGTTCTTTATGAATACGGCGACGTGAACAAACTCCAGGTGGAAAACGATCAGCAGGAGCCACCGTTCGGCCCCGGCGAAGTTCGCGTGCGCGTGCGCGCCACCAGCATTAATCCCGTGGACTGGAAGATTCGCAGCGGCTCTGCCCGAGCCCGCATGCCGGTCGATTTCCCTGCCATCCTCGGCCGCGACCTGGCCGGCGAGGTGTCGGACCTCGGCCGCGACGTTACCGGATTGAAGAAGGGCATGCGCGTGATGGGCCTGGCCAACGGCACCTACGCTGAATTCACCACGGTCAAAGCCAACATTCTCGCCCCCATCCCGGACCGCCTCAGCTTTGAGCATGCTGCAGCTCTGCCGCTGGTGCTGACCACCGGCGCGCAGCTCATCGAACGCGCTGTGAAAGTGCAGCCTGGCTGGACGATCCTGGTCACCGGCGCAGTGGGTGGAGTAGGCCGCACCGCGGTCCATGTGGCCCGCAAGCATGGCGCGCGCGTGATCACCGGAGTCAAATCCTCGCAACGCGACGAGGCTGCGAAGCTCGGGGCGGACCGGGTCGTCTCGCTCCAGGATGAAGGCGACGTCGACTCGCTGCGCGATCTTGACGCCATTGCCGACACGGTGGGCGGCGAAACCATTGGCAAATTGCTGGGGGCGCTCAAGCCCGGCGGCGTGCTCGGCTCGGTTCTCGGAGAGCCGAAGGAGGCAGCGGGCCGGAACATCCAGGTTCACGCCTTCATGGCGCAGCCCGACGCCTCGCGCCTGTATGAGTTGGCCGATGACGTGGCGCGCGGTGAGTTCGCAATCCCCGTGGCCAGGGTGTTTCGTCTGGAAGAAGCCCGCAAGGCCCAGGAAATGGCGGAGCACCAGCACCCGCAAGGCAAAATCCTGCTCGTGGCCTAACTGTGATGTGAGGAAGCGGCCGCTTCTGTGGGCTGGGGACTGTGGACTGTCCCCTGCTTCACCATCATCGCCGCCACGTAGGCCGCGCCGAATCCGTTGTCGATATTCACCACGCACACGTTGGGCGAACAGGAATTCAGCATGCCCAGCAGCGCCGCGACGCCGCCAAAAGCCGCGCCGTAGCCGACGCTGGTGGGCACCGCAATCACCGGCGCCGCCACGAGGCCGCCCACCACGCTGGGCAGCGCGCCTTCCATGCCGGCGCACACAATCACCGCCCGGGCCGCGTTCAGAGACTCCCGTTCGGCCAGGATGCGATGCAGGCCCGCGACGCCGACATCCCAGATGCGCGCCACCGCGCAACCCAGATACTCGGCGGTGACCGCGGCTTCTTCTGCCACCGGCAAATCGCTGGTGCCCGCACAGACAACGGCGACCGGGCCAGCGGTTTCGCGCTTCTCATCAGGGTTGAATCCAATCATGCGCGCGGTTTCGTAATGCACCGCCTGCGGCACGCGCGCCTGGACGGCCGCAGCGGCCTCGGCACTGGCTCGCGTGGCCAGCACACTGCCGCCCGCCTCCGCCATTCGAGCAAAAATCTCCGCCACCTGGGCCGGGCTCTTACCGGCCGCGTAGATCACCTCCGGCAAGCCCAGGCGCAGCGCCCGGTGGTGATCGATGCGCGCAAAGCCCGTATCCTCATACGGCAGCTTGGCCAGATGCCGCAGCGCCTGGTCCGGCGAGGTCTCCCCGGCCTGCACCCGGGCCAGCAATTCGAGAATGCTCTCCCGCGTCATGCTTCTGCCTTCGATGCCGATTCTGCCCAGGCCGCGCGCGCCGCATCCATCACCGCGCGCAAGGGCGCGTCATGCTCCCGCGCCGCCCTCCGGCAATCCTCGTATTCCGGCATGGCATTCAGAATCTCGCCGGCCGAGGACGCAATCTTGATGCGGATTTTTCCGTAGGGCGTCTCCACCGTCACAAAGGCCCGCTCGAGGATCACCCGCTCTTCCTCGCGCCGCCGGATTCCCAGCGTGGTCGTCTCGCGGAAGAGCAGCTGCTCCAGAGCGGCTTCGTCCTTCGGCCGGCACAGCACGGTCAGCAGCGTGCCCAGCCGTCCCTTTTTCATGGTCACCGGCGCCGCCATCACGTCGAGCGCGCCGTTCTCCATCGCCAGCTCCATGGCATGCGCCAGCACCTGGGGCGTCGCGTCGTCGAGCGCGCACTCCAGCACCACGGCCGGATCCTGCTTGAATTTCTTCGGGTCCGCCCGTGCGGTCCGCACGCCAACCGACAGCCGCAGCACGTTGGCAAAGCGCTCCGGATCGCGGCTGCCGGCACCATAGCCAATCGACGACACGGTCAGCGGCGTCGCCTCGAAAACACATCCCAGCGCCCGCAGCATCGCTGCCCCGGTTGGCGTGGTCAGCTCCATCGTGGGGCCCGCGGCGCAGGTCGGCACGCCCCGCAGCAGCTCCGCCGTTGCGGGAGCCGGCACCGGATACCGCCCATGCGCGCAATTCACAAACCCGCTGCCCACGTTCACGGCCGAGGCGCGCCACTCGTCCACACCCAGAGAGGTCAGACCCACGGCCCCGCACACAATGTCCACAATGGCGTCCACCGCGCCCACTTCGTGAAAGTGAACCTGCTCCGGCGCAATGCCGTGAATTTTCGCTTCCGCCTCCGCCAGCAGAGCAAACGCCCGCTGGGCGATCGTCTTCGCGGCTTCGGGAATCGCCGCTTTGTCGATCAGCACGCGAATCTCCGGCCAATGCCGACCATGCACGTGGGCGTGCTTGTCTCCGTGGTGATGGTGGCCTTCGTGCGGAGGGTCGTGCGCTGCGCTCTCCGCGACCCTTCCCTGCTCCAGCACGTCCACCTTGGTCGCGCGGATACCGCTCCGCACGACGGAGTGCACCTGCAGCTCCGCGCCAATCCCCAGCGCCGCCGCGGCGTTCTGCAGCAGCTCCGCCGGAACGCCGGCATCGACCAGCGCGCCCAGCAGCATGTCGCCGGAGATCCCGGCAAAGCATTCCAGCCAGCCGACCCTCACCTCTGTGCTCACGAGGCCCTCGCGCCGGGCCGTGGGCTGGCCAGCATCTCCGCCGGCAGTAGTTCGTTCATCGAGCCTGAGCGGTATCCGTCGCAATCGACGGCCACATAGGGAAAGCCCGCGGCCCGCACTGCCGCCGCCATCCGGCGAAAGAACTCCGGATCGAGCGCCGTTGCCATCTCTTCTTCAGCAATCTCAATCCGCGCTACGCTGCCGTGGTGGCGCACGCGAAACCGCCGCAGTCCCAGCAACCGCAGCGCCTCCTCGGCATCTTCCACCTGGCGGAGCGCCTCCGGCGTCACGCGCCGTCCATATTCAATCCTTGAAGACAGGCACGCCGATGCCGGCTTGTCCCACACACGGAGACCCGCGGCCTGCGCCAGCGCCCGTATGTCGGCCTTGGTCAGGGCGGCCTCGGCCAGCGGAGCCACCACACGGTGCTCCTGCGCTGCCTTCTGCCCGGGCCGAAAGTCCTTCCCGTCATCCACATTCAGCCCATAGGCCACAGCCGCCATCCTGCGCCGAACCCGCTCCGCTTCCAGTACGGTGAACAGCTCATCTTTGCAGTGGAAGCACCGGTCGCCCCGGTTCACAGCGTAGGCTTCGTGCTCCAGTTCCTTCGTCTCCAGCACCAGCAGGGGAATCCCCTGCTCCTCGGCGAAAGCCACGGCGTCGCGATGGTGGCTGCGCGCCAGAGATGCCGAATCCGCCAGAACGGCCAGCATTCCGTCCCCCAGGACCTGATGGGCGGCCCAGGCCAGATAAGCGGAATCCACTCCACCGGAGTAGGCGACGATCAGGCTGCCGAGATGCCGCAACCGTTCATCCAGCGCCGATCGCTTTTCGTCCAGCTCCATTTCGGTTGCTCTCCGCCTGCTCCTCATCGTACCGCTCGGACCCTTCCCATTGGAAATTTCAGTGCATCCCAACAGATGCCCGTCAAACGGCAGAAATCTGGGAAGATAGAGTAGATGGCGACCCTGAACGCGGGCACAGTACTGACCCCGGAAGAACGGCTGGCCAGGCGCAGATTGATTCTGCGTGACGCCGCCTCTCTTCTGACCCTGTTTCTCATTACCGTCGTCATCTTCCTGCTCACCCTGCTCCTGTACCGCTCCTTCCGCAACCACGAGCAGGAACTCGGGCTGCGCTGGAAAGCCCGGGGCGAAGCCGCCCTGCGCGCCGGCAACCCCACCCAGGCCATCGACGCCCTGCGCTCCGCCCTGGCCTACGTCCCGGACCGCAACACAGAAATTGAGCTGGCCACCGCCCTGGCGCAGGCCGGCAAAACCGTCGAAGCGACCGCCTACTTCAATACGCTCCTCGAATCGGCGCCGGGAGACGGCACCATCAACCTCGAGTTGGCCCGGTTGGCCGCCAGAAAGGGCGACGAGCGCCTCGCCATCCAGCGCTATCAGGCCGCGCTGGACGGCACCTGGGAGGGCAACGGATACGACCGCCGGCGCGAAGTCCGCCTCGAACTTGTCGGTTATCTGCTCTCCCGCAAAGAATATGCGCCCGCCCGGACCCAGCTGCTCATCGCCGCCAGCAATGCACCCGACGATCCCCTCATCAAAGACGAAATTGCGGCTCTCTTCGAAAAAGCGCAGGACCTCTCCGATGCCCTCAGCCTCTATCGCTCGGTGGCCGCCCATCGCGACGCTCCCCTCGCTGCCTTTGAGGGTGCCGGGCGCACCGCCTTCGACCTGGGCCTGTATCGGGTGGCCAACCTCTACCTCAGCCGTGCTCTCAGCCAACCGGCCGCCGCCGCGCTTCCCCCGTCGCAGAAAGCCGGCGACCAGTACATGGCGGACACGGCCAGCCATATCCTGCTGCTCTATCCATCCCTGGATCTTCCCTCGCGCAGCCGGGCCGAACGCATCCTCTATATTCGCAGGGTCGCCCGCGATCGGCTTTCCGCCTGCAGCACCTCCAACGCCGCGGTATCGCCCAAACTGGCCGCCATCGTCAGTCGATGGGATCAAATCCCCTCAGAGCTGAACGTGTTCCAGATGGAACAGCAGCCCGATCTCGAAAACACCATCCTGCAGCTGGCCTATGATACGGAGACCCTCACCGCTCAGGTCTGCGGCGCGCCCACCGGGGACGATGCGCTGCTGCTGCGCATCGCCAGGAATCCAGGAGCTGTGGATCAGGATTAAATGCCCGACTACCCCACGCCAACCACGTCTGTACCCATAACCGCCGGCGACAGAATTGGGGCCACGAATTCGGTCTCGTCCGGAATTCCCGGAGTCGTCGAGCCCATGCCGGCTGAGGCTCCCCCGCGCTCCGCTCTCTCGGCGGCTATCGACCGGATCGCGCCCACCCGCGACGAGCGCCTCTTTCTGGTCCTTTCCATCTTCATCGGCATCCTTTCCGGCCTGCTGGTCGTCGCTTTTCGCATCGCCATTGAGTGGATCGGTCTCCTCGCACTCGGTTCCGCGCCGCACCCCGGTCAGCTCCGCCTGCTCTTCATCCCCGGCATCGCGGGACTTCTGGTCGCCGCCCTCGTCGTCTGGTTCTTTCCCGCGGCCCGCGGCAGCGGCGTTAACCAGACCAAGGCCGCTCTCTACGTCTACGACGGATACATCTCGTTCCGTACCGTCATCGGCAAATTCATCACCTCCGCCCTCGCTCTGGGCGGTGGCCTTTCCCTGGGTCCCGAAGATCCGTCGCTGCAGATCGGGGCCGGCGTCGCCTCCATTATTGCCCGCAACCTGCGGCTCTCCCGCCGCCGCCTGCGGATGTTCGCCCCCATTGGCGCCGCTGCCGGCCTGGCCGCTGCCTTCAACGCCCCCATCTCCGCCATCCTCTTTGTTATTGAGGAAGTCATCGGCAGCTGGAGCGCCGCCGTCCTCGGCTCCCTCGTTCTCGCCGCCATCTCCAGCGTGGTGGTTGTGCGCCTCTTCATGGGCACCGAGCCCATCTTCCGCATTCCCTCCATCAGCCTCCGCGATCCGCGTGAGCTCATGGCGTATGCGGTCCTGGGCCTCTTCGGCGGTCTCCTCGCCCCGGTCTTCTCGGCCACCCTTGGATTTCTGCGGCCTCGCCTCCGCGCCATGCCTCGCTGGAGCCACTTTGCCCAGCCCGCCGTTGCCGGCCTCATGGTGGGTGCCATCGGCTATTTCGGATTTCCCCAGGTGATGGGCGTCGGCTACGGCGTCATCGACCAGGCTCTGCACGGCCAGTTCATCTGGCAGGTTCTCATCGCTCTCACCTTCCTCAAGCTGCTCGCCACCACCGTTTCCTTCGCCAGCGGCACCCCCGGCGGCATGTTCGCGCCCACCCTCTTCATTGGAGCCATGCTGGGCGGCGCCGTCGGCGCCTTCGAACAGCACTTCTTCCCCCACCTCACCGGCACGGTGGGCGCTTACTCCCTGGTGGGCATGGGCGTTCTCTTCGCCGGATTCCTCCGCGTCCCACTGACCTCCGTCTTCATGGTTCTCGAGATCAGCGGCAACTACTCGATCATCATCCCCGTCATTCTCGCCAATACCATCGCTTTCCTCATCTCCCGCAGCCTGCAGCCGGTGGGCATCTTCGAAATTTTTACTCACCAGGATGGCCTCGACCTGCCTTCTATGGAAGGCATGCGCGAAGAATCCGTCCTCCACATCGAGGACGCCGTCCAGCCGGTCGGCGTGCCCATCGTCCGCGACAGCGACTCCATCCAGGCCGTCACTGATGCCATGGCACAGTCGCACGCTACCGCCGGCCTCGTCCGTCTCAGCGACGGCTCCTGGTATGCCCTCAGCGCCGAGGAGCTCACCTCGGCCTCCGCGACTCTCACTCCGGAGGCTCCCATCCAGCGTGCCCTGAAGGCCGACCGCACGCCCCACCTCTTCCCCGACCTGCCCCTCGACACCGCCCTGCACTACTTCCCCCGCTGGCCGGTCCTGCCCATCCTGAACCGCGCCAGCCGCGAAACCGTGGAGGGCGTCCTCACCCTCAACGACGTCCTTGGCCGTTATCGGGGCGGCGAATGAGCCGCTGGCTTGCATCGCCAGCCGCACCCCACTACGCTCAACTTTAAGGACTACGTTTTCTGCCGCTCATGCTGAGTCTCTATCAACGACTCATTCTCGGCTGCCTTCTGCTCATCGCGCTGGTCACCACCGTCAGCATGCTGGTGCGCACCTCGTTCGTCCATCTGGCCGCTCTCGATGCCCAGGTGCGCGTCGCGGAAACGGCCGTCGCCTCCCTTGCCTCTGCCCAGGGAGCGCTGGCCCACGAGGAGCTCATCGGCGCCCGCATCACCACCGGCAATGCCACCATCGCCGACCTGCGCGACCAGGCTGCCCGTACCCAGATGCTCCTCCGCTCCGCCACCGCCGATGTCGCCGCCTTTGACAGCTCCATCCCTGTGGATGAACTGGAGCACCGCCACGCGCGCCTCCTCGACCACACCCCCCAGAACCCGGCCAACCTGACCCGCGACCTGGAGATCCTGCACGCCGACCTGCGCAGCGATATGAATCGCCTCTCCACCCACCGCTATATCAGCGTCACCGCTCTCCGCGACCAGCAGGACACCCTCCGGGAGCGGCTCATCGCTGCCTGCGGCGTCAGCATCGCGGCTGCCACGGCCATCTCCGCGGTCATGCTGATCTTCGTAATCGTTCCCCTGCGCCGCACCGCCCGCGTGGCTCGCCGCATCGGCCAGGGCGATCTCCACCAGCGCGTGGAGTGGCGCTCCAACGACGACCTCGGCGCCATCGCCACCGAGCTTAATCGCCTCGCTATTCGATTGCGCGACCTCCGCGAAACCGAGTCCGGCCGCCGCCAGATGGAATTCCAGCTCAGCGATGCCGTCGTCCGCTCCATCTTCGAGCCGGTCATCGTCACCGATGGCAAAGGTCAGGTGCTCAAGCTCAACCAGGCGGCCACGGAGCTCCTCGGCAGCTCGTCCCATGACCGCATGATTCTGGCCAGCACCCCGGGCGGCGACCGCATCCTCAACGCCATCCGCTCCGCCGTCTCCATGCAGCGCGCATCCTCGGGCGAAGAAGGGGAGGCCGCCCTGCTCCCCATGCGCATTGGAAAAGCGGAACGCAGTTTCCGCCTGCGCACCACGCCGATGCGCGACAGCGAAGGCAAACTCCTCGGCGCCGTCACCCTGCTCGAAGACGTCACCGAGATTACCGAGGTGGATCGCTTCAAGACCCGCTTCCTCTCGGTGGCCTCGCAGAAGCTGCGCGAGCCCCTCCGCCGCCTGCGCCTCTCCCTTTATGCGCTCACCCAGCAGCACGCCGGCGAGCTGCGTCCGCTGCAGATGGAACTCGCCCAGGGAGCCGCCCACGAAGCCGAGAGCCTCGACGACCTGATGCTGGATCTGATTGAAGTTGCCGAGCTGGAGACCGGCCGCCGCCAGATCAAGAAAGACAAGATCCGCCCCATCGACGCTCTCCGCGATGCAACCACGCAGTTCCGCGAGGCGGCCCGCCAGAAGAATATCGACGTCGAGCTCAGCGCCTTTGAAGACGTGGCCTGGGTGGAGGGCGACCGCCGCGCCCTGCGCAGCATTCTCGACAATCTCCTCGCCAATGCCCTGCGCTATACCCCCGCAGGCGGCCACATTCGCATCGGCGCCGCCGAGCAGCCCGATCGCGTGCAGTTCTTTGTGCACGACACCGGCCGCGGCATCGAAGCCGAACGCCTCCCCACCATCTTCGGCCGCTTCACCGGCGACCCGGACAGCGGCACCTCCGGCCTTGGCCTCGCGCTGGTGCGCCGCCTGGTCGAATCCCAGGGCGGTGAAGTCTCGGTGGAAAGCCGCCTGGGCAGCGGCACCACCTTCCGCTTTACTCTGCCCATCGCGGTTGCCGAACCCGACCGCCACCCCGTGGAGGCCGGATGAGCACACCACCGCCGACTCCACCGCCCACTCCTTCGGATCCCGGAGTCGTCGACCTGACCCTTCCCGCGGCGCCCGAGCCCGGCCGCCTGCGCCTCTATCTCGGCGCCGCTCCCGGCGTGGGCAAGACCTATCGCATGCTCGAGGATGCGCACCTGATGCGCCGCCAGGGCGCCGATATCGTGATCGGCCTCATCGAGCCCCATGGGCGCATCGACACGGCCGCGCTCGTCGATGGTCTCGAAGTCATTCCCCTGCTGGATGTCCAGTACCGCTCCGTCACCCTGCATGAGATGGATCTCGACGCCGTTCTGGCGCGTCATCCTGCCTGGTGCATCGTGGACGAGCTGGCCCACACCAACGTCCCTGGCTCCCGTAATCGCAAGCGCTACGAAGACGTCCTCGAGCTTCTCGACGCCGGCATCAACGTGATGACCGCCGTCAATATTCAGCACCTCGAGACGCTGAACGACGCCGTCGCCCGCTCGGCCAGCACCCAGATCCGCGAGACCGTTCCCGACAGCCTGTTGCGCCGCGCCAACGAACTCGTCAACGTCGATATCCCCATCGACGAGCTGCGCGACCGCCTCCGCCAGGGAAAGATCTACGCCCCCGAAAAAGTCGAACAGGCCCTGGCCAACTTCTTTCGCAAGGGCAATCTCAACCTGCTCCGCGAGCTGGCCCTGCGCACCACCGCCGAACAGGTGGGCACCGCTGCCGCCGAATACCGCCGCACTCAGGGACTCGAACAGGCCCCCATCCCCGAGAAGGTGATGGTCTGCCTCTCGGCCCGCCCCAACATGGAGCGCCTGCTGCGCACCGGCGCCCGCATCGCCGGACGCCTCGCCACCAACTGGTTCGTCGTGTATGTCGAAGCCCCGGACAGCGATCATCGCCATGGCGATCCCGAGGCCGTTGCGCGCCTGGAAGAGTATGAGCGCATGGCTCGCGACCTGGGCGCGCGCGTCGTCGTCCTCAAAGACAAGAAGGTAGCCGACGCCCTCATCGAATTCGCGCGCAAAGAGAACATCTCCCACGTCGTCTTCGGCCAGTCGGCCCGCTCCCGCTGGGATATCCTGCTGCGCGGCTCCGTCATCAATCGCTTCCTGAACGAAATGCGCGACACCACCGTCCAGGTCGTCCCGGTCCACAAAGAGCGGAAAGAACGCCTTTCCCGCTAAAAAGGAAAAGGCGGAGCCGGCCCGCTCCGCCTTCCAATCGCTTCCTGCCGGCCAGGACTTACCAGCGATAAACCGTGAGATCGTTCAGATAGACGGTCGCCGTTCCGCTCGCTCCCAACCCGTCCACCTGCAGGTTGGTCAGCAGCACCGGGCCCCAGCCCAGCGAGCGAGCGGCGAGCACGGTACCGTTGATGACCTGTTCCTTGCCGTCGAGCCACACCGCTTTGTAAGTCGCCATCCCGGCATCATTGCGCGAGTAGCTGATCTGCACGTGGTGCCACTCATTGATTCCCCAGTTCCGCACATTACATGCCGCTTTGGCGTGAACCCAGCGGCCCGACGGCTTCTCCGGCGTCCCCGCGTTCTCT
The DNA here is from genome assembly GCA_036267395.1 of Acidobacteriaceae bacterium. Classification (GTDB taxonomy): domain Bacteria; phylum Acidobacteriota; class Terriglobia; order Terriglobales; family Acidobacteriaceae; genus Palsa-343. Next base: position 53,765 of record DATAWD010000014.1, read on the forward strand.
GAGTAATCCCACGTCCCTGAATATCCGTCGCACTGAAACCCGAAGATGACCGTCTGGCCGTTCTCCATCACCTGGTTCATATCCATTTCGAGGTTGGCGACGTGGCTCACCGAGCCGTCAAAATACACCCAGGCATCGTAGAGAAAATTGGTGGCCTCCGTATCGTCTCCGAAGGACACGTGATACAGCTGTCCACCGCCATTCGTGAACTGTGTCACAAATTTCCGCGCCGTTCCGGTATGAACGGGCGTGCTCACAAGGTCCATGACCCCGTTCGATCCCCCGTCGGTGGCGGGATCGTGCTGCAGCTCCCAGGTGCTGAGCGTTTCAATGTTGCTCACGCTCACCGCATCCGCCGGGAACAGGCTGGTCGAGGGCGTCACATGGATGGCCACATCCGTTACGCAGACCTCTCCCTTAGCCCACGCTTTTACGTGCAGAACGTGGCTGCCGATGGGCGCGGCGACATTCACCTCTACATCCTGATCGTGGATGATCGTCGTATCGCTGCTGTTATCCAGCGAGTATCCGATAGCGGTGACAGGATGCGCGGAGCACTCGACCGCCGTTGCTGAAAGAGTAAAAGGAGTTTGTACATCGGCCCCGTTGCCAGGGCTGCTGATCGTCACCCCTGCCATGGCAGGGATAACTGAAGTGGTAACCAAAACAGACACAAATGCGAATTGCCGGGGGAGGTTCATCGCTACCTTCAGGCTTTAGATTTGGTTCTCTGCGCACTGCTGCCTGACGGCCGCACCGCCCCTCTGAGCCTGGCGGGAAGCCTCTCGGCTCCGCCTCGGCGAAGGTTGTGATGGAACACAGCTGCAGAGATACCAGGGATTTGTTACCGCTAAAGTAACGTATATCCCTGGTTACTTAAATAGCTATAAAGTGGCATTACCCAGGAGCCGGTACTCTCAGGGGAGCCCCGGCTCTACTTCTTCTTCAGCACCGCCGCGCTGTTCTCATCCGCGGCGATGGCCGTCTCCAGCCTGCGCAGCGCACCGTATTCTCCCGGATCCAGCCGCAGCTTCTTCAGCACATATTCGCGCTGATAGTGCAGATATCGGCGGCCGTCTTCACGTGCAGCCCTTCCGCCTGGTTCTCGGCCGCGGAGTGCTGCCGGGTGAAGCTCGTGTTTTCCAGACCCATCAAGGCGCTATAAATCTTCTGCAGTTTCTGGGCGTCGCTGTCGCCGGGAGCCGTGATTTGCGCCACCGCCTGGCGAATCGCATCCGAAGGCGTCGCGCCCGTTACGGCGCCTGGTACGGCCTCAACCCATCCCAGGGATACAGCCCCGTCGGTCCCACATCCGACGGTACCTGCGGATGAATCAGGAACCGCACGTAGAACCCGACCACCTGGTCGTTGTAGTCGCGCGTGTTATTCAGATCGGCGAAGCCACCCACGTACCAGTGGTCGCTCACGTGATACGCCCCCTCGGCTTTCAGATCGTAGTTCCCGCTCACCACCGTCTGCGCCGAGTACGACGGGTTCTTGTTCGCCACCTCCAGCGCCGGATCCAGCGGGAAGTACGGCACGCTGTCCTGCTCGAAGGCCTGTACCCCGAACGCGCCGGTGATGGTGTAGCGCAGATTCCAGCCCTGCTCGACCTGCAGAGTAATCGGCACGCTGGCCAGGAAATACGCCTGGGGACTGAAGTAACCGCCCTGCCCATAAGTGAAGTAAGTTGAGTTATGCGCATAGTGCATCCCGAAGAAGTTCACGCCCACCGTCATCGTGCCTTCGTCCGGCACCGATCGCACCTGCCAGTAAGCCCCCGCGTCGCCGTCGATCCGGCTGTTCGTCTGCACGTGCACGCCGTCAAGATACTGCCCTCCGCCGCTCACATAAAAGCCGCTGTCGCCCGTGGTGTGCGCAAACTGCGCTTCGCCGCCCGTCGCCACGATGCCGCCCCACACGTTCCCCTCGTAGCCCGGCCCCACCGATCCCGGGTCGTGCAGCCCCGCATAGGCCAGCTGCGAATCTTTCACCGAGTCCCGATCGAAGGTGAACGTGAACGGCCCGTTCGCCGGCTTCCACCGCCCCCGTCCGATCACATTCGACACCAGGAATCCATAGGGCGAATAGCCAGCGCTTACTGCGAAGTTCGGCATCGCCAGCTGCACTTCTCCGCCTATGCCGGCGGCGTTCTGCTGGTTAAGCACCGCGTTCACCGGCGCCGTCCCCAGCCGCTCCACCACCCCGCCCGGCAGCGTCGGCGACAGGATCGCCGCGCCCGAATCCAGAAACGTCGGATCGGAAATCACCGTCAGCCGCGCCACCGTCCCGCCCAGCATCTCTGACGCCTCGAAGGGCGCATGCAGAGCCGTCAGCGAATCAAATCCCGCTGTGCCGCTGCGATGATTCACCAGTCCCGTCCCGCCGTACCACGGACTGTACCCACCCTCGATTTTCGAGAGCTGGATCTCTGCCTGCTGCCGCAGATCGCGCTGCCGCACGATGGCCGGCCGCTGGTACGAGCCCCGCAGCGGCGGCAGATTTTCGTTCATCAGCGCATCGTCGCTCGCCCCCGGCCCGGTGTTTGCGGCCACCTCTGGCGGCTTTTCGAAATAATCCGGCGGACGCACGTCGTATTGCGCCCGCGGCTGGAGCGCAATCTCCTGGCGCGGCTCCGGATTCTGCATCGGCACCAGCGACGGATCGATCGGCTTCTTCGCCTCCGCCAACGCCGCCCGCGAGCGCGCCCGCGCTGCCACATCGATCAGATCCTGGCTGTAGTCCAGCCCCAGTTGCTCCGGCTGCTCCGTCGGTATCTTCGCCAGCGTCGCCTGCGTCTGCAGCGGGATCGCCTCATGGGACGACGAGGAGATCTCCAGATGCACATGATCGTTGCTGTCCGACGCGTGATCGCTCCACGAGCCCTGCCCGCTCACCCCGCCCGGCACGGAGCTGTTCAGGACTCCGCCCCACTGAACCGGCGCCTGCGCCCCCGAACTCCGAGCCGCTTCCGCCGCCGCCTCTATCGCTGCCTGCTGCTCCGCTGTCGGCTCTGGCATCTCCAGCGAGGCCTGCGGCCGGAAGGGCTGCGTTTGCAGCGGCTCCGGTCCCGTCAGTTTCTTCCTGCGCGGCCCACTCAGGGTCTCGCCGCCCCTCGCCCCCGCTGGCGGCAAAGTTGTCACCGGACCCTGCAGCCCGGGTCCAGCCTGGCTCGCGCTTCCCTGCGGCATCGGCACCGGCGCCGTTCCCGTGTAATAAGGATCAGGCCCGTACGGCTCGTTGTTCGCCTGCGTCTCCGGGTGGTGATAGCCGGGCAGCGGAACCAGCCCCTTCTGCTCCGGGACCTCAATCCCCGAATCGGGATTCAGCAGGCTCGCCAGATCGCTGCCATGCGCGGGCTTCGTCTGCTGTACCAGGTCCGCGTGATCCAGAGTGTGCGCCAGATCCGTCTGCGGCGAAACCGGCGGCATCGCATTCAGCGAAGCTCGCCAGTAATCCGCAGCCCGCGCCCGATCGCCGCGCGCCAGCTCGAAATCCGCTGCCGCCGCCAGCACCCTGGGGTCCCGGGGAAATTTCCCCAGCCCCTGCCGCACCCAGGTCTCCGCCTGCTTCATATTCTGCGACCCGATCGCCGCTCCCACCATGCTCTGGTAGTCCCCCGCCGTCGCGTTCGTCGCATCCAGCGACTGGAAGATGGCCAGCGCATCCCGTGGCTGGTTCGCCTGCAGATACCCGACCGCCAGCGACCGGCTCACGTCGGAATTCCCCGGAAACGCGCGCGCCGCCGCCGTCAGAATCTCCAGCGCCCGCCGGTGATCGCCGGCCGCCGCAGCCTGCGCCGCCCGCTGCTGCGCCCACGAGGCCCACACCGTCTGCACCTCGCGCCGCTGATCGTCCGTCATATCGGTGCGATCGCCTAAAAGCATCAGCTGCTGATACAGATCCCGGTCATCCCGCACGTTCAGCAGCAGCCAGGCGTTCTGGATATCCACCCGCGCCGGCGGAACCTTGCCCTGCGACCGATAGACGTCTTCCACGTGCGTGACCAGACCCAGCGCCGCCCGCACATCGCCGTTGGCCGCGAAAATCGATGCCTCGGTCTGCTCGAACTCCACGTCCGGATCCAGCTGCTTCTTCACGTCCGGCGGAATCTGCCCCATCTGCGCCAGCGCATCGGCATCGTGCCCCGTCTTGTGCAGCGCCGCCAGCAGCCCCTTCCACCCATCCAGCCGATCGGGATGATCCATCAGCACGCTGCGGTAAATTCGGTAAGCCGCGTCGGCATGATTTCTCTCCAGATCCAGCGCCGCCACCTGCAGCTGCAGCGCAATCGGCAGCGGCTCCGCCGCATCCTCATCGATCCGCACCGCCCGCTCCAGAAAGCCCTGCGCCACATCCGGATGGTTCTGTCCCTGATAAATCGCCGCCAGCATGGCCAGGAAATTTGCATCGCTCAGCGCCTCGTCATACGCGGTGGGCGGCATCCGCTCCACCATCGTGATCGCGTCCGGATCGCGCCCCATCTGGTGCAGCAGCGATACCCGTCCCTGCCACGCGCTCACGTTTTCCGGATCCCGCGCCAGCATCCCCTCATACACCGTCTCCGCCTGCGCATACTGCCGATTCTGTCCGAGCGTCTGCGCGTATTGCAGCAGCGTATCGGTCCGCACCTTCTCCTGCCCGGGCGCGTAATGCAGGTTGATGGCTTCCACCAGCAGCCGCTCCGCCTCCGCTGCATCGCCCAGGTCCTCATAGGCCGTGGCCAGCGTCCGCAGGGCGATCGGATCCCTCTTCACCTTCCGCGCCAGCGCCACAGGAAACTTCTGCGCCGTAGCCAGCGCTGCCTGCGCCTGTCCCGCCTGTGCCTCGGCCATGAACAGCCCCCGCCACATCGCCTCCGAGCGCGGCTCCCTCCGTAACAACTGCTGATACAAAGGCACGGCCTGCGCCGGCTCCTGCGCCTTCATGTACAGGCCGGCCAGCCCCGTCAGCGCGTCCAGGCTCCGCGGCCGCAGCGCCAGCGCCGCCTGATATTCCTTCGCCGCTTCGTCCAGGCGGTTGGCGTTCATCGCCATCGTGCCCTGCTGCATCGCATCCCAGAAACGCGCCGCCTCCAGCGACTCCCGGATCAGCGGCACGCTCAACCCGTTCTGTTCCGCCTGCTCGAAGAACTGCGCTGCGGCTCCGAAGTTGCCCTGCTTCATGCGCAGGAACCCCAGCCCGGCCAGCACGCGCGGATTGTTCGGCTGCTGCGCGCTGAGCACGGCAAACCGGTCCTGCGCCTCGTTCAGATGACCCGCGCCCAGGTCCCGATACGCCGCCTGTTCCGCCGGCGTCCGCGCCAGTCCCGCTCCCAGCTTCGCCTGCCGCGCCTCCGTGGCCGCCAGTTCCTTCTCCAGCTCCGCATCTGAATTCGTTTTCAGGTACGCGCGAATCTCCGCCACCATGGCGGGATTCTGCACATCCCACTCCAGCGCCTGACGCAGAGTCGCCTGCGCTGTCGCGTCGTGCGGATACTGGCTCAGCACATGCTCGCCCTCCAGCCGCGTCTTCGGATCGTAGGTCAGCACCCGTCCCAGATCGATGGTGTACTGCGGCATCCCCGGATACCGCTGCGCCAGGCTCCGCAGTCCCGCGATCGCATCCTCGCGCGCCGCCGGAATCGCCGCTTCCGTGTCGTAATACGCCAGCGCCCAGTTATCCGGCGGATGCCCGTCAAAGACCTCGTGGTAGATCCTGAGTGCCGCCTCGTTGTGCCCGTTCTTCGCCAGCTCCGCTGCCTGCTGCAGCCGCGCGTTCTGCGCCTTGTTGCTCACCAGGGATTCAATCTTCGCGATTTCGGGATTGTTTGGATTCAGCGCGCGCAACCGGTCCACATACTTTTCGGCCTCGTCGTCGTGGCCACTCAGCTTCGCCCCGAGCCCCAGCCCGGCCAGCGCGGCCGGATTGTTCGGATCCGACAACAGCACCTGCTGCCAGGTTTGCGCGGCCAGGTCCATGTGCCCGGATTGTTCCAGTGTCTGTGCTTTTTTGAGCAGCGCCTCTTCCGCCGTCGATTGCCCACGCGCCGGCAGCCCCGCCGCCAGCATCATCCCCACAGCGGCCGCCGCCAAAACGAAGCGCAGCCCGCACTTCACCCTCTGCCCTTCCATCTCTGCCGGGCCCTCCATCACGGGCGTGCCGCGCGCTCCACGCTGCCGAGTTGCTTTCGCCCCGCTCCGAGCGGGCAAAAGCCCATTGTGCCCGAACCTCTGGAGGAAAAAGCGGTTCATATCTCAGCTTTCCTCGATCGACAGCAGCCGCCGGCGCGCCCGCGCCCGCAGCCATCCCCGTATCCAGATGGCGAAGATCAGGCTGATGGCCAGCACCACCAGATCCACCATCCATGGCACCTCGCTGAACCACAGGCTCAGCGCTGTCCACCACGGCAACGCCCCCACGTGATACACCGAGTTCCCAATGCGATAGCTCTCAAAACGCCGCCCGCTCAGCAGCGCCACCGTGCCCGACACCGCGCTGGACTGCGCCGACTCCAGGAAACCGCCCATCATCGGCTCGAAGACGCTGGCGTCCTTCATCTCCACCACCACCACGGTCCGCCCACTCGCGTAGGGCGACTCGATCTCCTCAACCAGCGCATCCGGCACCCCCGTCGCGCCAATATCGCCCGACGGCAGCTCGTCGTTCGTGGGAATCTTCCACCACGCGTTGTGGAAAGTCGAGAAGAACCCCCGCGTGTCCTGCACCTTCAGATTGTTCTCGCCCACCGTCACCGGCATCGAGGGCGCCAGCTGATTCAGCGCGCTGTTGTCCTGCCCGGTTCCGATCACCAGCAGGTCCGCGTCGTTCCCCGCGTGCAGTGCGTCCGGACCCGCCACCGTCACGCGCAGAGCGGGATATCCGGTCTCCGCACCGAAGTGCCCCAGCAGCGTCAGGTAGGTCTCAATCTCCTGCTTCGAAGGCGGCTCCGGCAGCACAATCTGCGTCTGGCTCAGATCCGCGTAGCGGGTGAATGGATAGCCCGCATTTGAAAACAACTCCAGATTGGGCAGCGCCGCCCAGTGCGGCAGCCCCCGCAGATCGATATACGAGCTGCCCAGAATCGACCCCATCAAATTGGGGGGCACCGTATCCCGGCAGTTGCCCGGCCGCACCTGCTGGAACGTCAGCAGAAATTTCATCGAGTTCGAAAACGGCCGCAGGTTCACCACCGGCAGCGCCATGTTCACGCTCTCCCGCTTCGAGGTTTCCCGCCCCGGCGGCAGCGGCACCGATCCCAGATACGCGTCGTTCGACTCCACCTGCATGCTCGATATCGGCCCGATGGGCACCGAGTTATATCGATAATCCAGATGCAGCAGCACGTTCTGCTGGTCCCTGTAATACAGATCCGGAGGCACGCGATAATACGCGGCCAGCGGCCCGTCTCCATTGCCCTGCAGCTCCGACGGCGTGGTAAAGTTCACCAGTTTCACCCGCTCGCCCGGCTCCTGCCAGCGCGGCGCGTCGTCCGGACGGCTCTGGGCCGGAAGGTCCATCGACTGGATCGTCGCCGTGGCCCCCACCAGACCCGGCCAGCCCATCGCCACGGCCTGCGCAGCCTGCAGCGTCTGCCCCGCATCGCCGCCCGTGATGATCAGCACCTTCCCATAGGGATCCACCGGATTGGTGCGCAACGCCACCGTGGGCGCATTCGGCGCCGCCAGATTCAGCCCCGGCGGCAGCGCATTTCCGTCTTCTGCGATCAGCACCACATTGCCGGGCGGTATCGTCCCCACCGACACCGGAAACCGCACCGGCCGGTAATCCGCCAGCGCTCCCAGCCACGACGTCACCACGCCCGCCGCCTGCAGCCCATCGAGGCTCGGTGCCGCGCCAAACACGACCGGGATCACCGGCGGCGAAGCCAGCTTCGCATCGAAGAACGGCAGCGGCAGATTTTTCAACTCGTCGCTCAGAGGCAGCAAAGCCCCCGCGACCGTGATGGCGCTGTTGGGGTCCACCTGCGCCCACAGCGCCGTGTTCAGCGGATCCTCGCAGCCCTCGGTGTAATGCCCCACAAATTCGAACGCCAGCTCGTTGTTCCGCACCAGCAGCTCCGCCGGCAGAGCGACGTCCGTCTCCAGCGCCCCGGTGGTTCCGTTGGCCCCCGCCTGCGGAACCGCCACCGTCGCAAACAACGTCCCGTTCAGCATCACCTTCAGGTGGCTCAGCGCGGGAATCAGGCTCGGCGAAAAGTGATAGACAAGATGCAGAGAGGCCTGTTTGGCCACTTCATCCTGCGGCAGCGAAAAGTAGATCGAGTAGAAGCTGTCGGTCCCGTGCAGCTTAATGGCCTGCGTCGTCCCCAGATCGAACAGGTTCGTCGTGGTCTTAAAGGTTCCCGGACTCGCTGCCGCCGCTCCGCTCGCCGCAGGCGGAGTCTTCCCCGGCTGCCCCTGGCTCGCCGCAGTCGTCTGCGCCCGTGCCCACGCCGCAAACCCCAGCAGCCCCAGCCCCAGCAGCAGCACCATCAGGCTCTCACTCGATAAGCCCCGTCGCCGTGACTTCCCGTTCCGTGGCCGCATCGACGCGATGGCCAGCCCCAGCCCGCGAAACGCGATCTTCACAATCCGCCCCAAGCTGCGCAGCGGCTGATCCACATCGCGCGACTCGCCCCACCCCAGCCACGAATCCGCCCGCGAGAACAGCACCATCGTCAGCATCTCTTCCTGCGCGACCGTCAGTGGATCGAAGTGCACGCGCAGGATTCCCCCCGCAGCATCCACCACCCTGCCCGGCAGCTCCGCATCGCCGGTGCGCAGCGGGAAAACAACCTTCACCGTCTCGCCTTCGTGCGCCTCCATCCCCTCCAGCAGCTCCATGGCCAGGCCGCCGCTCGATACATCGATGGTTTGCCCAGGAATCATCCGGCCATCGCTCAGAATGGCCCGCACCGGCGCCGCGAAGTTGATCCGCACGTGCTGCCGCGTCTGCCGCGCCTCGCGCGCCACAGCAATGCACACACTCAGAATCACGATGTTGAACGAGGTCCACAGCGCGTTGGTGACAATCGTCCCCGGATGCGTCCCGTCCCACAGCCATCCCAGCCCCGGAACGTGCAGGAACCGGGGGATCACCATCAGCAGCCCCAGCACGTTGAACGCCAGCAGCACGATGAACGGCTGCGCTATGCGCGCGTCGAAGAAGGTCTGCGTCACCATCCCGCCCTTCGACGTCACGTTGAACTTCCCTGCTTTGGGATTGATCAGCGCCGTCAGCGTGGGCAGCAGAATATACGGCGACAGCACCGTCTCATAAATCTCGTTCCAGAACGAGTGCCGGTGGTAGCCCTGGATGCGCGAGTTCGTCACGCTCGACAGCGTCAGGTGGGGCAGCGCGTAGGCCAGAATCGCGATCCAGTACCCGGGGATGTTCGTGAATCCGAAGATCAGATAAATCAGCGGCGCGGTGAGAAAAATCAGCCGCGGCAGCGCATACAGAAAGTGCGTCATGGCGTTGAAGTAGCACAGCCGCTGCGCCAGTTTCAGCTTCGGCGCAAACAGCGGATTCTCAATCCGCAGAATCTGCACCATCCCTCGCGCCCATCGGATCCGCTGCTTCACGTGCGCGCTCAGCCGCTCCGTGGCCAGCCCCGCCGCCTGCGGAATATTGATGTAGGCCGTATTCCATCCATGCGTCTGCATCCGCAGCGAGGTGTGCGCATCCTCGGTCACCGTCTCCGCCGCGATCCCCCCAATCTCATCCAGCGCCGATCGCCGCAGCACCGCGCACGACCCGCAGAAAAACGCCGCGTTCCAGAAATCGTTCCCGTCCTGCACGATGCCGTAAAACAATTCGCCTTCGTTCGGAATCACCTTGAATTGCCCCAGGTTCCGTTCGAAAGGATCGGGCGAATAAAAATGGTGCGGCGTCTGCAGAATTCCCAGCTTCGGATCGCGCAGCAGCCACCCCATCGTCATCTGCAGAAAGCTCCGCGTCGGAACGTGGTCCGAATCGAAGATGGCCACAAACGGCGCTGTCAGGCTCTCCAGAGCATTGTTGATGTTGCCTGCCTTCGCCCCCCGGTTGTCGCCGCGGGTGATGTACCCAATGCCCGCCTCCAGCGCGAAGGCCCGAAACTCCGCGCGATTCCCGTCGTCGAGGATGTAGACGTGCAGCTTGTCCGCCGGCCAGTCGATATTCAGCGACGCCAGCGCCGTATACCGCACCACATCCAGCGGCTCGTTATAGGTGGGAATCAGCAGATCGACTTCCGGCCACTCCTCCGCATCGTCGGGCAGCGGCACCGGCGCCCGCCGCAGCGGCCACACCGTCTGCAAAAACCCCAGATACAGAATCGAAAACGCGTAGGCCTCCGCCCCCAGCAGCAGCAGGATGAAAAACGCATCCACCGGGCCCCATTTCGATCCCGGATCGTGGAAGAACGCAATCACCGTGCTCACGCGCCACCACGCATAGCGGAACGTGGCAAACATCGACATCATCATCAGCGTCAGCGTAATCAGGTACGAGTCCGATACCCGGCTCAGCCAGATGCACAGCAGCAGCATCAGCAGACCCAGCACCGCCTGCTGCGGCCACGCCAGCGGCAGCGCCCCGAAGAAAACCAGCACTACCAGCCCCAACGCCACCATCACCAGCCGCAGCAGACGGAAGAACGGCCCTCGTCCGTTCTCGAAGCCGTCCCATAGCTCGGCCTGGGTCATGGCTGGTTCTCCTGGGTCATCGTTCGCTCCAGCGCATCCCGCGTTGGCTGCCCGTCACCGCCACCGTGGTGTTCCGGATCCACGTCACCAGGTTCATGATGTCTTCCGCCGCCGGCGAATTCGGCGCGTAGTCAATCACCGTCATCCCTTCCGCCAGCGCCTCGCTCACCGCCGTGCTGCGGTGGATGGCAAACGGCAGCAGTCGCTCGCCCAGCTGCTGGCGCAGCACCTCCCGCACGTCCAGCTGCAGCGGCATCGACGGGTCAAACTGGTTCAGCACAAACCACGCCCGCAGCGGCTGCCCGCTCAATCCTTCCTGGTTCCTGAAGAAGGTCTCCAGCGACTGCAGGCTCACCGCCGAGGCCATGTCCGGCACCACCGGTACCAGCACCGTCGGCGACAGCCGCAGCGCCTGGCGCAGCATCGCCGCCGATCCCGTCGCTACATCGATCAGCACCCGGTTCGCGTCCTGGGCCGCTCGCGCCACTTCGCGCTTCAGCAGCTCCGGGTCCGCCGCCGCCCGCTCCCCATCCAGCGTCAGCAGATGCACCGGCGTGTCGCTTGGCCCGCCGCTGAAGGTCCGCAGCACGTCCGGCTTGACCTCCCGCGCGCCGAAATAAAACGGCAGCACCCCAAACAGAGACGTATCCGCCAGCAGCACGTGTTCTCCCCGCGCCGACAGCGCCCGGCCCACACTGGCCACCAGACTGGTCTTGCCCACGCCGCCGGCCAGCGAAAACACAGCCAGCACCGGCACCTGTCCCTCCTGCCGCTTCGGCTGCGCCTCCTCCTGGCTCCGTCCGTACAGTCCGCGCAGCGCGAACCACCGCGACCCCACCCGCTCCCGCGGCGATGGCAGCGTCTCCGGCTCAGGCGCATGCGGCGTCGCCGCCTCGGCTTCACCCAGCCAGGCGGGACGCAACGGCGCACTCTCCGCCTCGGCATAGCGCCCGTTCCCCGGCCGCTCCGCCGTCCGCTCCTTGGCGATTTCCTCTTCCCGTGCCGGTGGCAGCGTCCTCACTGCCGGCGTCTCCGGCGTCCTGAGGATCGGGGATTGCGCCGCCGACATCGTCGCTTCCACCACCCGCCCCAGCCGTTCCAGAGCCCGGTCGATGGGCAGTTCCGTCGGCCGTTCCCCGACCCGCTCCCCCACCCGGTCGTTCGTCCGTTCGATGGCCCGATCCGGAACCCGTTCTCCCGGCCGTTCCACCCCCCGATCCGCCAGCCGTTCAACCGCGCGTTCGGTGCCCACGTCTGTCCGCGCCGGCTCGCTCCGCGTCAGCTTGACCCCCGGCAGCAGCGTTTCCCACAGATCGTTCTCGTCCTCCGGCCTGGGAGCCTCGCCGTGCGCCTCATCCCGCGCCAGCCGCGCCCGCTCGTCCACCGTTCGCTGCCGCAGCTGCGCTCGCGCCTCCTGCCGCGACCCGCTGAAGTCCCGGTACTTCGCCCCGTGCAGGTTGGCCCACGAGTAGAGCGTGGCCACGTCGTCGGCCTGCTCGTTTTCCGGGTTCCCACCGCTTCTCTCGTCCTCTTCGCGCTTCATCCGGTATTTCCTTTTCCGGCAATCCCGGCCTGCCCGCTGTTGGGCGGAAGATGGGCCTCTGCCACGCCCGTTCCCCCTCCCCGGCCTCGCTGCCTGCCTGCACCTCTGCCCTGACCGGAGCCCTCCAGGCGACGGCCAGCCTCGCACAACTCACTCTCCTGTCGTGCCTTCTGAACGGCCGGGGCGCTCCCGGCCGAAACCCGCGCGCCCGCTCACTGGCCCTGCGGAAGTCTCCTCAAGGTATATCGTTCGGCAATGGCGAGGGTATTCCTCTTCGGTAACGAAACGACGTTACGGCTGAGGAGTATTCAGGGCCAGTACACACGACCGCCTTCCCGCGGCGCAAGCCTCCACAGGCCAAAAACGGCTCCCCTTTCCCCCTGTGGTAACCTGGAATCAGCCGCCTCTGGGGCGAGGATCACTGCCTCTGCAGCGGCTCCCGGCAACACCCGCTTGCCCGGGATCACATGGTGAGAGCTCGTAGCTCAGTTGGTAGAGCAACGCCCTTTTAAGGCGTGGGTCCTGGGTTCGAGTCCCAGCGGGCTCACCACA
>DATAWD010000015.1:0-19210 GCA_036267395.1 Acidobacteriaceae bacterium
GATTCCATCGGAACATGCACCACCAACTCAGAGGGGGGGCCGGGAGAGTGGAACCTCCTGGGTGAGAAGGACCTATGCGGAGGCTCCCTGGGAACGACATGCCCTTCGATCAGTAACCTCGAATACGATATGTGGTTCGACATGCCGACGCAGGTCGTCTATCATGCACTCGAATTCGACCCCGACATAACAGCGGGCGGCAACACGTATATCGAATCTCTGCAGTGCGATTTCGACGATAACGGACGTGCCAACTGGAGATACTTCAATTCCGATGTCAATCAGTGGATGGATTTTTCGCCCACCGTTCCATGTACGCTCAGTCCTGGATCCGGCTGGCATCACCTCCAGATCTGGATGACCATGGACAGTGGCACCTATACCTACCAAAGCGTGCTTCTCGACGGAACCGAGTTGCTGACAAGCGGCTCAACAACAGTCCCTGCGTGCAGCAACACGGGCTATTGTGCCAACTGGGCCGATCGGATCTGGGTGGAGCAGCAGTTGGATAACGATGCTGCCGACTCCTCCTCCACGGAATTCGCCTATTACGACCTTTACACCCTCACCGTCTGGTAGGCAGTCTCGTTGATCCGCAGAGAGGCAGGTCCCAGACCGGACCTGCCTCTTTATTCAGCAGGCTCGTCGAAAGTCAGCACCCTCTCGGGGTAGCACAGATTATTCGCTGACGGCGCTGCACAGCCATCCGCAGACAGGATGGGCGTGCCAGTGGTCATGTTCGGCTGGCCAATGACCATGGTCGCGCCCATTCCGCTGGTAAGCGGCGGATGGAAAAGCAGCACGCGGCTGTTCCCGCTGTCAGCCACGTACATATCGCCGCCGGGATCGATCCATACCCCTCCCTCAAATCCGTCGAATTCATCCTCGAAGTCGAAGGTGTTTGCCGCCGGGGCCTGCAGGGCTCCCGTTGTGAAATCCGGCTGACCCAGCACCGCGCTGGCCGACATGCCGGTGGTAAACGGGGGCGAGAACTCCAATACTCGTTCGTTATACTGGTCCACAAGCCACAGATTGCCCGCGGAATCGAAAGCCAGGGAACCCGGCGCGAGGCAGGACGCCGAGACCGCCCTACCGCCGTTATCGTTGCAGTCGGCAGCAGAGGTGAACGCTGTCGCCACCGGCTGTCCAATCTCCAGGCTTGCGCTCATACCCGTCGAGAACGGGGGTGTGAATTCGAGCACGCGTGCGTTCAGCCAATCCGCGACCCAGAGATCTCCCTTCGCGTCGAAATCGATGTCGGAGGGGTAACACAGGGTGCTCGCGCTCGGGGGCGGATAAACGCCACTGGGATCGCCATCGCACACAGAGGTAGTGTCCAGGTTGGGCTGGCCAATAGCAATACTGGCCGTCATGTCATTCGAGAAAGGCGGCACATACTCGAGAATGCGGGTGCCGTAGTAATCGGCCACCCAGAGATCCCCCTGTGAATCAATGGCCACGGCTATGGGTGCGTCGAGACCGCTGGCCAAAGCCGGCGACGGCGGGTGGAATTGATCGGAAGTTTCGCAAACTCCACTCGAGCCCTGAGTAAAGGTTGATTGTCCGAAGACCACGCTGGCGTTCATGTCTGTCGTAAAGGGCGGTTGAAATTCCAGCACGCGGCAATGCTCAATATCGGCCACGAAAAGGTCGCCCATGGCATCCACGGCCATGCCCATGGGAGTCATGGCGCTTGCAGTGGAGGTGCCGAGAGAAAAAGTTGCCTGACCGAAATCTGGCTGCCCCAGAACCAGACCGGCGCTTTGGCCGGTGGTGAATGGAGCGTCGTAGATCAGGATTCGGTTGTTGCCGGTGTCGGCAACGGCCAGGTATTTGGTCTGCGGGGACGTGCCGCCGCCTGGCTGGCCGGGAATCGAGGTGCTGCCGCAGGATGCCAGCAAGCCCATCTCCAGCACCGACACGAACAGGACAGCAGAACGTTCCAATATCTTGCGCACAGGCGCCTCCGGCAGAGATTCGCTGCGCCCGGTTAGATGGACGACACGGAAAACAGGTGGTCCAGCCTTTATCTGCAACAAGCCCTGGGTCTTGGCTGTCCACCCATTACCTCCGTACCGTCCCCCCCTCCGATTCTTCTTGCCTTCTTTTTCCCATCCGCCTAACCTGAAAAACAGGAAAGCTTTGTCCTCGCGGCAGAGCTTTTCCTTTTGCAGAAGCGCTCGCATTTACTGATCACTGATCCTGCGCTCTGCGCTCTGTGCTCTGAGCTCTGAGCTCTGATTCCGATGTGGCCCTGTTGTCGAAGTTGTCAACACGAAACCGGTCAGCGGAATCAACAACTTAAAGTTGTCCCCCCGTCATGGGGGGTGCCCCCCACGGACAACTGCGCCGCTGCCCCGCGGGCGGACCAGTCCCTGAACCAGCTTCATCGCCAACGCGCCCGCTGCCCGATACCCAAACACCGCGTCCTCCACCACCGGCTGCTGCGTCCGCACCGCGCGAAAGAAATTCTTCAGGTGATCGCAGCTGTCGCTGTATCCCGGCGGGGTCACGCTCCCGCCCGACAGGCGAGCCCCGCCACCCCCGGATGAGAAGATAGAAACAGGGTTCGCCACAGGTTTCCCTATGCTGAAGGTCATCTCGTCTCACGTCTTCCTCAGGCACCGCCTGCATCCCGGCCTGCTCGACGTCTTCGCCCGCGCCGGAGCCCAGGGCGTCGAGCTCTTTGCCGCCCGCCAGCACTTTGACTACACCAGCCGCTCCGATCTCCGCGAGCTGGCCGAGTGGTTCCGCTCCAACCCCGTCGAACCTTTCTCCATGCACGCCCCCATGTTCCCCGATAACGAGATGGGCCGCGGCGGCGCGCCTGCCGTCAACGTCATCCATCCCGACAAGGGTCGCCGCATTGACGGCATGGACGAGATCAAACGCGCCCTCGAGGTCGCCGAGCAGATCCCATTCCGCTTCCTCATCCTCCACCTCGGCGAGCGCGACGACACCTGGGGCCTCCGCGCCCTCGAGCATTCCATTACCGCCATCGAGCATCTCCACGCCTTCGCCGCGCCGCTCGGCGTCCACCTGCTCGTCGAAAACCTCGAAGGCGAAGTTGCCACGCCCGAGCATCTCATCGAAATCCTCAACAGCGGACACTTCACCGACGTAGGCATCTGCCTCGATGTCGGCCACGCCCATCTCGGCGACGGCATTCCCGCCGCGCTCGACGTCCTGCGCGATCGCCTGCGCTCCGCTCATCTGCATGACAACCATGGCGACAAGGACGCGCACCTCTGGCCTGGCGAGGGCACCATTGACTGGAATTCGACTCTGGGAGGACTGAAATCCGCGCCCCAAACCCCCGCCGGGGTCCTCGAAATTCACTACAACCTCGGCGAAACCACCGATTCCGTCGCCGAAAAAGCCTACAAAGCCCTGGACAAAATGGATCAGGCGCGCCCCGCCCCCATTCCCGAACCGGAAGAATCTCGATGACCGAAGTTAATGTAACCGCCACCGCGACAGAAGCTCCGCTTTCCACCATCGCCCGCATCGGCGAGCATGAAGGCCAGTCCGTCACCCTCCACGGCTGGCTCTACAACCTGCGCGAGAGCGGCAAGCTTCTCTTTCCCATCTTTCGCGACGGTACCGGAACCATCCAGGGCATCGTCCCCAAAGCCGCTGTTCCGCCTGAAGTCTTCGACACCGTTAAAGGCCTCACCCAGGAATCCTCCGTCATCGTCACCGGCAAAGTCCGCGCCGACAAACGTGCGCCTGGCGGTTACGAATTAGACGTCGAGAACGTTCACGTCCTCCAGCGCGTCCCTGAAGACGATCCCTACCCGATCTCCCTCAAGGAGCACGGCCCCGATTTCCTGATGGAGCATCGCCATCTCTGGATCCGCACGCCGCGCCAGGCGGCGGTCCTGCGCATCCGCGCCGAGATCATCAAAGCCGCCCGCGACTTTCTCGACGACAACGGCTTCATCCTCACCGATCCGCCCATCCTCACCCCCGCCGCCTGCGAAGGCACCAGCACCCTGTTCCCCGTCGAGTACTTCGGCGACGAAGCCTACCTCACCCAGAGCGGCCAGCTCTACATCGAGAGCACCGCCCTCGCCCTCGGCAAGGTCTACTCTTTCGGCCCTACCTTCCGCGCCGAAAAATCCAAGACCCGCCGTCACCTCACCGAGTTCTGGATGGTCGAGCCGGAGTGGGCCTTCGCTGACCTCGACGACCTCATGAATCTCGCTGAAAACTTCATCAGCTTCATCGTCGATCGCGTCCTCACCCGACGCGCCGCGGAGCTCAAGACCATCGGCCGCGATACCGCGAAGCTCGAAGCCATCAAGCCGCCCTTCCCGCGCCTGCGCTACGACGAAGCCGCCGCCATGCTCAACGAAGCCCACGCCAAAGGCCTGCTTGAGCAGCCCTTCGCGTACGGCAACGACTTCGGCTCGCCCGACGAGACCTGGATCTCCTCGCAGTTCGACCGCCCCGTCATGGTCCATCGTTATCCCGCCGCCGTCAAAGCCTTCTACATGGAGCCCGATCCCGCCGACCCGAAGTACGCGCTCTGCGTCGACGTGCTCGCGCCCGAAGGCTACGGCGAAATCATCGGCGGCTCGCAGCGGATCGCCTCCTACCAGCTCCTCAAACAGCGCATCGAAGACCATCAGTTGCCCATCGATGCCTTCCAGTGGTATCTCGATCTCCGCCGCTACGGTTCGGTTCCCCACTCCGGCTTCGGCATGGGCATCGAACGCGCCGTGGCCTGGATTTGCTCGCTCGACCACGTGCGTGAGACCATTCCGTTTGCCCGGACCCTGAACCGCATCTATCCCTGAAGTCAGTTATGCCCAAAGTCACGCCGATCCAGCCCGCCATCGCTCATCCCGGCGGCGTTCCCGCTCCCGTGGGTGGCGTCCAGACCATCCCGCCGCGCAAGATCAGGATCATCGGCGTCCCTCTCGATCTCGGCGCATCGCGCCGCGGCGTCGATATGGGGCCCTCCGCCGTTCGCGTCGCCGGACTCGAGCCTCGTCTCGAAGCCCTCGGCCACATCGTTCGCGACGGCGGCAACATCAGCGTCCCGCTCGCAGAAACCAAGCGCTCCGGCAACCAGAGCGCGCATTACCTGAAAGAGATCACCGAAACCTGCGCGCGTACCGCCGACGTCGTGGTGAAGGCTCTCGCCGAAGGCATGACGCCCGTCATTCTCGGCGGCGATCACTCCGTCGCCGCAGGGAGCGTCTCCGGCGTCTCCGAGTTCTACCGTCGTCAGAACCAGAAGATCGGGCTTATCTGGATCGATGCCCACGCGGACATCAACACGCCCGAAACTTCGCCCAGCGGCAATGTTCACGGGATGCCCGTCGCCGCCATCCTCGGCCTCGGCCCCGAGCCGCTGGCCAACATCTTCGATTACTCGCCCAAAGTCGATCCGGCAAACGTGGTCATCGTCGGCGTCCGCGACATCGACGCTACCGAGAAGGAGAACATCCGCCGCGCCAGCGTCTCTGAGGTCTACACCATGCGCGACATTGACGAGCGCGGCATGAGGACGGTGATGGAAGAAGCTCTGCGAGCAGCCGGCCGCGGCACCGCCGGCTATCACGTCTCGCTCGATATGGACTGGATCGATCCCGAAGACGCTCCCGGCGTCGGCACCCCGGTCCGCGGCGGCGCCACCTATCGCGAGGCGCACCTCGCCATGGAAATCATCGCCGACCACGGCCGCATGCTGTCCCTCGAAGTCGTCGAGGTCAACCCCGTCATCGACGAGCACAACCGCACCGCCGACTTAGCTGTCGAGCTCATCTCCTCAGCCTTCGGCAAGAAGATTCTCTGAGAATGGGGCTGTTTTCGGGCTCTTCGCCACGTTCGGTTGCTCGTCGGTCCGCTGCCCCCGCGCACTTCGTTCGCCGGTGACCCCGGTCGCTTCCCGACTCGGTGCGAATCAGCACAGCGTCCAGTTGGATGTGGAATTCCCGCGTCTATTCTACGGTCTCGCTGTTGGGGATGGAGAAGTAACCCCGGCGCGCCTGCACCTTCAGCTTCGGCTCCTGCGGGTCATGGCAAGCGACGTCAACCGGATGGAAGCTGCCGTTCAGCGGCGTCGTGGGAATGTACTGCGCCTCGTATTGGGTTCGGAGCTCCTCTTCAATCTCGTCGAAGGCGTCCTCCAGTTTCTTGCCGTTGTGCCCAACGTTGATCACATGGCCGCCAGTGGGCAGCGTGAGGTCGTGCATGGCCGCCCCGCCGGAATAACCCATGGGGAATCCATAATTTGGGTCGTAATAGGCGGAGGGATCGGCGATGAGGATGACGTACACGATGGCATCGGCATTCTGCGCGGCAGCGATGGCCTGCCCGATCTTCATGTCACTTCCCTCATCCTCGCCGTCGGTGAGAAGGATCAGCGCCTTGCGCCCGGTCTGCGCGGCCATCTTCTGCGTGGAGGTTTCGAAGACGGCGTCGTACAGCACCGTTCCTTTGGGATCGCCCTGGGTCGGAAGGGGCCCCTCGCCGATGCCCGGTACGCCCACCTGGCCGCTGCCGCCGCCGGTGTTGATTTCGACGTGATTGATGGCGGCCTCGAGTTCGTGCACGTTGGCGGTAAAGTCCTGCTCGAGGTGAACTCCAATGTCGAAGCTGACGACGAAGGCCTGGTCCTTTGGGCGCAGGACGCGGCTCAGGAACTCGTCGGCCGCCTGCTGCTCCAGCGGCAATATATATTGCTGGCTGCCGCTGGTATCGACCAGGATTCCCAGGGTCAGCGGCTGGTTGGCCTGAGCGTGGAAGCTGACCAGCTTTTGCGGCTGCTTGTCATCGAAGATCGAGCACTCGTTCTGCATCAGGTTGGGGATCAGCGCGTTGTGCTTGTCGCGGACGGTAAAGTACTCGGTGACGAGGTTGGAGGTGACGTGCAGCGTTTCGGTCGGCGGCCCGGTCGGCGCCGCATCGTCGCTCGGCGGCACCGTGCTGACCGGCGGAGCGTCCGGTGACGGAACCTCTTGTGCCCACGTCAGAGGGACAGCGGTTAACGCCAGGATTGCCGGGATCAGAAAGACGCGCAGATAGCGCACAGCCATGCCCTCTTAGACGGAACGGCCGAGGAATAGGTACCGGCGAACCGCCGTTCCGTAGCTCTGGTAATCTTGAGGATACGCTCCGATCATCAGGGCGGCGCATCTCAACACGATGGATGCACCCGGAGGACTTCGGGGCATCGAAAGGCGTATCTTGCGGGCATCAGGACGGATGGAGGGGGTCATGCGCGGGGCGGGATTCAGTGCGCTTTCGCTGCTGTTTGTGGGAATCGCTTTTGGCCAGCAGAACACTCCGAATGCCCCCTCTCCCCAGAATCAGCAGCAGACCCAGGCACCCGTGCCGAATGCACCTGCGCCGAAGGCTCCGCCGCTTTCGCAGCTGAAGAACGACGTAGTTCCCGGCAGGGGCGCAGGGATCCCGGATGATCAGGCCACCGGAGCGGCCAATGCCGGCCAAACAGCTCCACATGTGGAAAGCGGTACCGTTCAGGCCCCTGAGGGAACGCCGCCGCCCGACGACTTCCAGAAGACCCCGCCCATCATGCCCAAGCCGGGCGAGGCTCCCGTGCCGCCGCCACCTCCGCCGCCCGGCGATTCCGGTGTCAAGACCTTCCACGTGAGCACGACGGTCGTGGACGTTCCAGTGACGGTGATGAACAAGCACCATCAGTTCATCGCCGGCCTGCCGTGGTGGCGTTTCCGGGTCTATGACAATGGCGTGCGCCAGCGCATTTGGTATTTCACTACAGATCAGTATCCGCTCTCCATCGCCCTGGTCGTCGACGACACCCTGCCGGCCGACGTAATGCAGAAGGTGAACCGGAGCCTTGCGGCTGTAACCGGCTCGCTGACTCCCGCGGACAGCATGGCGATTGTGACCTATGCGGGCACTTCGCCTGAGCTGGTGACCGATTTCACCGGCGCCGAGGGCAGACGGCTGCCCGCGGCTCTGGCCATGGCCCAGAAGCCCGGCCAGGAAATGGGTGTTCCCGTCCTGGACGGACCTTTTGCGCAGGGGCCGACAGTGAATGGCCAGCCTGCGGACCCGACGCTGGAACCGCAGCAGGGCAACATGGGCAATTTCCTGGTTCTCCCGCACGAGGCGCACCCGCTGAACGACGCGATCCTGTATGCCGCTGAGCAGCTGGCCAGCCAGCCGCGCGGACGACGCCGCGTTATTTACGTCATCAGCGACGGCCGGAACGTCCGCAGTAAGGCTACGTACAAGGAAGTCGTCCAGTACCTGCTGACGAACAACATATCCGTCTACGGAGCCGGCGTCGGCGACGCCTCGCTGTGGGGCATCGGGTATCTGGATCGCACCAAGATTCCTTTCCTCCAGCCGGACGATCTGCTCCCCCGCTACGCGTTGGCCACCGGCGGCAGCGTGCTGAACGAGTTCAGCGAGAACGGCATGCAGGACGCCTTTACGAAGATCGCCGATTCGGCCCGCACCGCTTATACGCTCGACTATGTCATCCACAAAACGGGTCTGAGCGAGACGTGCCATAGCATCGAGGTGCGGATTGAAGGCGTTCCCGGCCTGATTGTGAATGCAAAGCAGGCGTATTGCCCGGCGGCGACTGCCGAGTACTAGGTCTGCTTATCAGCCGGAAGCCGCAGCACCTGGCCGCTTCCGGCTGATATCCTGTCGTTTGCCCGAAGGTTGTTCAGCATCCGCTTTCCGGATCGGAAAGCACTTTCCAGCCGCACCGTTCCACTTGCTTTCCTGAGGAAGCCACAGGAGCGGTCCACACGCGGGGTTTCATGGCCGACGCAAAACTGCAAATCATACCTCTCGGAGGTCTCGGCGAGTTCGGCATGAACTGCCTGGCTCTCCGCTACAAGGACGACATCATCGTCATCGACGCCGGGCTGATGTTTCCGGAGTCGGAGCTGCTTGGCGTCGATATTGTCGTTCCCGACATCTCCTACCTCGTCGAGAATAAAGAGAAGGTCCGCGCCATCATCCTCACCCACGGGCATGAGGACCACATCGGCGGCCTTCCCTGGATTCTTTCCGAGCTGAACGTTCCCGTTTACGGCACCGAGTTCACGCTCGCTTATGTTGAAGGCAAGCTCGAAGAGCACGCGCTGCTCGATGAGTCCGAACTCATCGAAATGACTCCCGGCGCGCGCTTCACGCTCGGGGCCTTCACGATTGAGCCGATCCGGGTTACGCATTCGCTGGTGGACTGCGTCGCGCTGGCCATCGAGACGCCGGTCGGCATTGCGGTCCACACCGGCGATTTCAAGATCGACCTGTCGCCGCCCGACGGCAAGGCCTTCGACCTGCACCGTTTCGCCGAATACGGCAAGCGCGGCGTGCTGGCGCTTCTTCAGGATTCCACCAACGTGGACCGGCCCGGCTATACGCCTTCAGAATGGGCGGTGAAGCCGCGTCTCGATGAGATTTTTTCGCGGACGAAGAAAAAGCTCTTCTTTAGCTGCTTCTCATCGTCGATCTACCGCATTCGCATCGCCATGGAGCTGGCGCGTCTGCACGGACGCAAGGTCGCGATCGTCGGTCGTTCCATGCTGGAGTCTTCGGAAATCGCGCAGGACCTCGGCTACATCGACATCCCGCCGGGCCTGCTGATCCATCCCGGCCAGATCGCCGATCATGCGCCGGAAGAGATCATGGTCCTGATCAGCGGCACGCAGGGCGAGCCGATGTCGGCGCTCAGCCGGGCCGCGGTGGACAACCACAAGCACGCGCGCATCGCGCCGGGCGACACGGTGATCCTCAGCTCCCGGGTCATTCCGGGCAATGAGAAGTCCATCTTCCGCGTGATCGACCACCTCTGTCGCCGCGACGCTGATGTCATCTACGACGACGGCGCAGCAGGCCTCATCCACGTGAGCGGCCACGCGAGCCAGGAAGAACAGCGGCTGATGATCAACCTTCTCAAGCCAAAGTTCTTCATTCCGGTCCACGGCGACTATCGCCACCTGAAGAAGCACGCGGAGATCGCTCAGCGCCTGGGCGTGGTCGATCTCGCTCTTGTCATCGAGAACGGCGAAATCCTGGAGATCGACAGGACCGACGCGCGCAAGACCGGCAAAGTCACGGCCGGACGCGTCTGTATCGATTCCGGCTCCACGGTCGATGTGGTCGAAGACCTCGTCATCCGCGATCGCCGCCATCTCTCCGAGGACGGCATCGTGCTGCCGATCCTGACCATCAACAAGCTGAGCGGCAAGGTGGAGCGGCAGCCGGAGGTGGTGAGCCGCGGCTTTGTGGGCGGCGAGCCCGATTTGATGGAGGGCGCGCGCCAGGTAGTCACGCAGACGCTCGACAACTCGAGCTCCGAGGAGAAAGCCGACTACGGCGTCATCAAGGAAAAAATCCGCATCGACCTCAAGCGGTATATTCAGAAGAACACAAGCCGGCGGCCGCTGATCATGCCGGTGATTTTGGAAATTTAGCAGCGCGTTGAACTGCGCAGCATGGGTATCCCCGGTTGGATTTGAAATTCTGCGTCAAGAGTATTGCGTGGCTCTGCCTCTTCGCCGGCGCTTTACCCGCCTCACTCTCGGCTGTCCAGCGATCGAATGCTGCGCCAGCCAGTCTCCCGACTGCCGAGGCGTCTCCGCTCACCGCAATTCCCCTCCATCCTGACGTCAACGTGATCGTCCAGCAGATGGAACAGCGGAATCGCGTCCGCGCCGAAGAGCTAAAGAGCTACATCGACCTCCGCCACTACTCCGTCTCCTACCATGGTTTTCCCGCCGACCTCTCTGCCACCATGGTCGTCCGTGCTCACTATCGGGCTCCTGACAGTAAGACCTTCCAGATTGTCTCGACCTCCGGCTCACGCCTTCTGGTCAACCATGTTCTCAAGAAGCTTCTCGACGCCGAGCAGGAAGCCGCTCTGCACCCCGACGAAGCCTCCATCGCTCCGGCCAACTATACCTTCACGCTCCTCGGAACCCAGACTCTCGACGGGAGCTCCTGCTACATTCTCCAGGCCGACCCCAAATCCTCGTCGCACCTCCTGTTTCAGGGCAAAATCTGGGTCGACGCCGCCGATTTCGCCGTGACGCAGCTCGACGCCCAGCCTGCCCGCAGCCCCTCCTTCTGGATCAGAGACACCCACATCCACCACGTCTATTCCAGGACCGGATTCTTCTGGCTTCCCCACAGCGACCGCAGCGTCACCCGTGTCCGCTTCGGCGGCACCGCCGTCCTGACCATCGATTACGGCGTCTACCACACCGTCGCCCGCGATGCGGCCCACTAAGAGCGCCTTCTAAGGGAGCGCCCTCCGCAACACAGCGAGAGCGGTGTCCTGTGCCAGCCGCCCCGCTCCTCCAAGGCGCGCTCTGGCCGGTTTCTGCTGCCAATCCGCAATGGCCTGCTGGTAATGGACTCGTAGCCGGTCCGTTGCCTCCTGCCAGCTTCGCCGCTCCACATCTTCTCTCGCTCTGGTACGGATGGCTTCCAGTTCCGCGCCACAGGTCAACGCGCGCCTGACCGTACGCGCCAGGCCGTCGCGATCGGCCGGGTCACACAATAACCCGGTGACCTCATGCTCAACGGCATCAGGAATGCCTCCGTCCCGGCAGGCGACCACCGGACACCCGGAGGCCATGGCCTCCAGAATCACGAGCCCCAGGGTTTCAGTACGTGAGGGCATCACGAACAGGTCCGCGGACGCGTAGGCTGCCGCCAGTTCCTCGCCCACCAGATATCCCGTGAAATGGGTACGGACGCCGGCGAAGTGCCTCTCCAGTTCGTGCCGCACGGGACCGTCGCCGACAATGGCCAGTCGTGCCTCCGGCAGGGCTTCCATGACCGCGCGCAGGCTCGCCACATCCTTCTCCGCTGAAAGACGGCCCACATGCAGCAGCAAGGGCTTCTCCGGTTCCCCCTGGCTCAGCCGCCAGCGCATTTCCCGGGAGCGCTTCGACGGATGAAATCGCTGCGCATCGACCGCTCGATCCCACAGCGCCAGCCGGTCTATGCCGTGACTTTGCAGATCGCTCAAGGTCACGGTGGAAGTGCACAGATTCAGCTCCGCGCCGCGATGCCGCACCCGCATCAGGCTCCAGATGGAGCCTTCAATGAAACCCAGCTTGTAATAGTGCACATAGGCCGGCAGATTCGTGTGGCAGGAAATGACTACCGGCACATTCAGCGCGCGGCCATAGTAAATACCGCCCACTCCCAGCAGAGAAGGCTCGAAGAGGTGAAAAATATCGGGCTGGAACGCCTGCAGTTGCCGCCGCATCGACGCTCGGGGCGCTGCGACCCGCAGCTCCGGGTAAAACGGGAACCGCACGGAGGGCATCCCGATCACCTGCGCTCCGCAGACGGCTTGCGGGCCGCCCCCCGGCGCGAACACCAGAACCTCGTCTCCCCGGGCCCTCAGGCACGCGACCGTATTCAAAACCATGGTGACGATTCCGTCGATCTTCGGCAGAAACGTCTCCGTTACGATGGCTATTCTCAATGCTCGCGGGCCCTCGCCCCGTCGCGTGGTTCTTTCGCTGGTCTCGTGCGTCCCTGGTTTTCGCTGACGATGAGCGCAATCTTACGTGCCTGTCCGGCGCACGTCAAAGTATCCCAATGGATGCTAAACTACCGGTTTCATCGGGCCCACCCAGGAAAATCCTATGAACTTCTGCCGCCGGTTTCATTCCGAGGCGTTCGTCTGTCTGTTCGCCTGTGCCGCCACTGTCCTCGCGTTCGCCCAGCAGGGCGCTCCCTCGAATGAGCCGTTCGCCGGAGCTGCTGGTCCGCAGCAGGCGAATCGCGAAGGCCGCACAGAGCTGCCGATGGTCGTGCGCAAGAGCATCGCCTTTCGGGAGATCGGGCCAGCCATCTCCGGCGGGCGCGTGACCGCGGTGGCGGGCGTGGCCGGGAATCCCAACGTCTATTACGTGGGCGCGGCCGACGGAGGGGTCTTCCGCAGCGACGATGGGGGCACGACCTGGAAGGCGTACTTTCAGCACCAGGCCGTCGCGTCCATCGGCGCGATGGCGGTCGATCCGCGCAACCCCGACGTGGTCTGGATCGGCACGGGCGAGGCCAATGTCCGCAACGATATCTCCTTCGGAGACGGAGTCTACAAATCCACGGACGGCGGCAAGACATGGCAGCACCTTGGCCTCGACCGCACTTACCAGATCTCCGCCATCGCCATCGATCCGCTCGATCCGAGCACCGTGTTTGTCGCCGCCATGGGCAGCCCGTGGCAGGACAACGCGGAGCGCGGGGTCTTCCGCACTACGGACGGCGGCAAAACCTGGCAGAAGGTTCTCTACCTCGGTCCCGGGGTCGGGATTTCCGACCTCGCGATGAACCCGCAGAATCCGCAGATCCTCTTCGCCGGCGCGTACAAGTTCCGCCGCACGCCGTGGAGCTACGCCGAGGGCGGACCCGAGGATGCGATCTACCGCTCTGTCGACGGCGGCGCGACCTGGCAGAGGCTGAGCGGGCACGGTTTGCCTACGGCTCCGGTCACCCGCATCGGCCTCGCGATTGCGCCGAGCCTGCCCAATCGCGTTTTCGCGGTTATCGGGTCCACGGCGGGCGTTCTGTGGCGCTCCGACGACAACGGCGACCACTGGAGCCTGGTGAGCAAAGACCAGGAAGTCGACTCGCGCCCCTTCTACTTCTCGCACCTTGCTGTCGATCCCAGAAATCCTGACAAGGTGTTTGCGCTGTCAAACGACTTCGAGCTGTCCACGGACGGCGGGCACAGCTTCCATCCCATTGCGCACCAGATCCACGTGGATAACCATGCCATCTGGATCGATCCCGCCGGCAGCGGCCGGATCATCGAAGGCAACGATGGCGGCGTGACCATCTCCAGCGACGGCGGCGGACACTGGCGGTTCGTGGATAACATCGCGATCGGCCAGTTCTACCACGTTGCCGCCAGCGACTCCTGGCGCTATCTGGTTTGTGGCGGCCTGCAGGACAACAGCGGCTGGTGCGGACCCAGCCGCAGCAAGAACCCCTCCGGCATCCTGAGCCGCTCGTGGTTTTCCGTCAACGGCGGCGACGGCATCTTTACAGTTCCCGCTCCCGACAATCCCAACGTAATCTACAACAGCACCCAGAACAGCTCCATCGCCGTCTTCAACCGCGCGTCGGAACAGTCGCGCGACATCGAGCCGTACCCGCAGGACTTCACGGGTATGGGCGTTGCGGGCCTGAAATATCGATTCGCCTGGGATGCGGCTTTCGCCATCAGCCCGGAGAATCCGGCCGTCCTCTACGTCGGCGGCAACGTTGTCTTTGAGAGTGACGACCACGGCCACACCTGGAAGCCGATCAGCCCCGACCTCACGCGCAACGACAAATCGAAACAGCAGTCCTCGGGGGGGCCGGTCATCAAGGACAACTCCGGCGCGGAGGTCTACGATGCGATTCTCGCGATCGCGCCTTCGCCCACCGATGCCAGGACCATCTGGGTGGGCACCGATGACGGCGAAGTACAGCTGACTCGCGACGGCGGCGCGCACTGGACCAACGTCACCGCCAACATTCCCAACCTGCCGGGCTGGGGACGCGTGGAGGAGATCGACGTCTCTGCGAAGCATCCCGGCGAGGCGTTCATCGCCGTCGATCGCCATTTCAGTGGCGACTTCAAGCCTTATCTGTTCCGCACCACGGATTACGGACGGACCTGGACCTCGATCAGCGGGAACCTGCCTTCCGATGTCTACGCGCACGTCGTCCGCCAGGATCTGCACAATGCCGACCTGCTTTATGCCGGCCTCGAAAACGGGCTCTATGTGTCCTGGGATGGGGGCCAGCAGTGGTACCTCTTCGGACTGGAGCTGCCCAACGCCGCGGTCTATGACATCCAGCTGAACGCCAAGGACAACGACCTGATCGTCGGCACGCATGGGCGGTCCATCTGGATCCTCGACGACCTGACGCCCTTTCAGCAGTTCACTCCGCAGATCGGGCAGGAGAGCGCGCATCTCTTCGCGCCGGAGCCGGCGCTGCGCTTCCAGCGGTACTCGCCGGATGAGGAGCTCGGCGACAGCGCCTTCTACGGGGAGAATCCTCCCTACGGCGCGGTGTTGAGTTATTTCGCCGGCCCGGATGTGAAGGGCCCAGGCACGCTGGTCATCACCAACGCCAAAGGCCAGGTGGTCCGCACGCTGAAGGGCATGCATCCGCTGATGCCCGGGCAAACGCCGCCGGGCGAATCCGATCTGCCTCCCGCAGCGACAGCGGCCCAGACGCAGGGGCAGCAAGCTGAGCAGCACGAAGCCAAACCGGCCCGCGCTGCCGTATCCACACAGGCACAGCAGGAACCGCCTGCGGAGAAAGCCGGCGAGGAAGCCGCCCCGAAGAAAGCGCCCTGGGTCTCGACTAAGCCCGGCCTGCAGCGCATTGTTTGGAACCTGCGCGCGGACGGGCCGGTTCGCTGGAATGCGGGCAAGTCGTTCCTGAAGGGGCCGCGCTTCGGCCCGCTTGTGCCGCCGGGCACGTATACTGCCGCGCTCACCATCGGCGGCCAGACCGTGAAGCAGACGGTCGACGTGGTCAACGATCCAGCATCCACTGGCACGACGCAAGAGATGGAGCAGCGCTATGAGGCGGCTCAGTCGGTGATGCACGAGCTGTCCCAGCTCGACGTCGCGCTCAACCGGCTCGACACCGTCCACGGCCAGCTTGAAGCGCTCCGCGCCGCGGTGAAAGGCTCGCCTCAGGAGAAGGCGGCCGGCGAAGCCATCGACGCGCTGGAGAAGCAGAGCAAGGCGGTTGAGGCCAGGATCACCAGCAACCCAGGCGCGGCGGAGTCGACCCTGCGCGTCCCGGACCAGATCCACGAGAAGGTCTTCATGATGATGTTCGAGCTGGAGGGCGAGGACGATGCGCCGAGCGCCGCGATGCTGGCGCAGAACCAGAGCCTGCAGCCCGACTACGACGCCGCGATCCGCGCCTTCAACGACTTCCTCTCGACCGACGTGGCCGTCTTCAACCGCAAAATGTCGGAGGAGAAGCTGACCGGGGTAGTTGCCGGCGAAGCGCTGAAGCCGTAGCGAAGGGCAGGCTCGAAGCTTGGTTCAAGGCCCGTTGCGGTGCCAACGTAAGGGTCGGGTTTATTGATATGAAGGGACTTGCCAGGAGGGGATGACGAGTTGGTTACGTGGATTAACGATTGAGTAACGAGATCGGCGGACTTGCTCTTTCGACCGGCCGATTGCGGGCAGGCGGGGCTCGCCCAGTATCCTCTACTGCTTCTGCCACAGCTGTGGGTCGGAGTCGATTGCGCCCTCGATCTTGCCGGAGATGGTCTTCTCATCGGCGAGAGAAGGATGGGAGTCGCAGGCGGTAAAGCTGAGGCCATCGATGGGCACGAAGGTAATGTGCGTGTCGCCCCGCTTCTTCATTCGATCGACGACTTTTCGGGCTTCGGCTTCGATCTCACCGTTGGCCATCTCCGTCGCCCATACGATCATGTCGGCGTGGGGATTTCTGGTCCGCAGTTCCTGAAGAAATCGGAGGTAGGTCGCCTCGAAGTCGGCGTGGAGTGCGGCGCGAGTCTTCCAGCGCTCTCCTGGATTGAGCGGCGTGGAGAAGTCATTGGTTCCGAGGGCAATGACCAGAACCTGCGGCTTCCAGCTGGGAGCGCGGTACTTTTGTTTCTTGTCAAAAAGGATCCAGGGATAGGCTTCGGGCAGGGTGTCGGCCGGGAAACCGTCGTAGTTGCGAACCACGCCCCGCCCGGAGATTGCGTTCACCTGATAATCGGCACCGTAATGCCGGGCAATCAAGGGCCCAAAGGCGCTCGTATCGTCCGTATCCGTCCAAACCTTATCGCGGCTGCAGACGCGCGTGGTGGAAAGGTCGCCGTATCCCACGGTGTGCGAGTCGCCGATGAATTCGATCTCGCGCTGGCGCCGGGGAAGCGTCAGGCCGGTTTCCGCCCGCGGGATGGCAATGCCCCCGAAGGTGTTCGTTCCCCCCTGACTCTCGGTCGCGACGTAGATGCCGATGCGATGGACTCCTTTGCCGAGTCCTTCGATCTCGTAGACGCCCGGAGTGGGCTTTACCAGGGTGGCGATGCGGTGGCCGTCCGCTCGCACGTGCAGAATCTGGTCGCCCGCCACGATCCGGAAGAAGACCGTATTGCCTTCGAATTCCGCGCGAAAATAGCTACCCGGCCACTGATAGGTATAGTTGCGGCGACCGAACATGCTGCCCGCAGGTGACGACGTGATGAGCATTCGTCCACCGACGGACATGGCGAGGGGATGCAGCGAGGGACGCGCGGCCACCTGATGGACGGAGACGGGAGCGGCGCAAGCGGCCGCGACTGATAGCCCGGCACAGACCACGGCGGAGCAGACGCTGAGGAGCAGCTTCATCCATTGCATTCTACGCACGCGAGGAGCGCCGCGAATCAGAGGGAGGGAATCGAAGCTACCCCGCAGGCTGCCAGGTCAGATCTACCGTCACGGGAATCTCGTTCTTGATTGGCATCATGAGGAACTCGGGCGGCGTGATTTTGAAATCGGTACAGGTGGCGGGAATCGTCCCTTTGATCTCCACGTCGTTGCCCTGCTGGACGCGCTGGAAGGGCACATCCTTGTACTGCACGGTCTGTCCCGAGAACTGAATGGTGAGGTTGGCGTGGATGGTCGGCTGGCTGAGTTCGGATTGGGGCATATGGGTCCGGACGACCACCATGGGATACTGCGCGCCGCGGACGATTTCCAGCATGTGCAGGTCGCGATTGGTGTCGCCGGACTTGAAGGTGTTCAGCGGAACGGCGATCAGGAAGTCGCAGGAGCCGTTGTTGCAGACGCCTTTGCCGCGGGCCTCCTGGCTGGTTCCCTGGGCGGTGTGGACGGGATGTGTAATATGCCAGGTGAGACTCGACTTGACCAGGACCCATTGATTTTGCGCCTGGGCCGGCAGCCAGGCGGCGGCCAGCAACAGGGCGACTGCAAATTTCATCAGCGATGCTCCCAGAATTTCCAGTGAATGGGCCAGGACGCGGCCACGACGGACGCCGCGTAGGCGCCGACCGTAATGGCCGCCACGGCGGCGTGGGCGGACGCGATGCCGTGGATTTTCTCTCCCTGATTTTCCTGATTGAGCGCCATGGAGCCCAGGATTGGAGTCAGGACCATGCCCGGCGCGTGAATGAACGCAAGGTCGCGATGGAGCTTAATGGCTCCGGTGAGTTTCTCGCCTGGAATCCTGGGCGCGGCAATCGCATAGTAAGCGGTCGCGCTGTACAGGGCCACGGTCAGCGATCCGAGGGCGACGTGCAGATCGACACCCGACGAGCTGGGCTCTGTGACCGTTCCGCCGGTCCCCTGGCCGTGCTTCTGCGTGGCTCCGCCGGAGACGAGGACCGTTGCCACCAGCGGGGCCAGGGTAATGAGGCCGAGCTTCTGGTGGATCTGCAGCATGCGCGTGCGCTTGTTGAGGCGCGCCTGCAGCTTCGCGTTGGCCGCGGTCTGCGCCGGAGTGAATCCCAGCCCCTGCAGCGTGAGCCCTCCCGTGGAACTCGGCGGCGTGGTCTGCTGCTTGGTGGTTTTTGGATTCTGGCTCGTGCTGCTCTGCTGCGCCGCTGGAACAGGGGCATCGGGCAGATTCAGCCAGGCTTCATTCACTACCGATGAGCTGGAAGGAATCGCAACCGCGGGACGCGGAGCGATGACAGCAGGATGACTGGAATCTTGCGCGAATGTAAGGAGGGGAACCGAGAGAAGGCAGGCATATGCAAGTGCCATTCTGCCTGCGAGGATTTTGCTCAAACCAGCGACATCCCTCCTGGGATCGCGAACCACGAGGTAAGCATCAGCATCGCACATCGCCGCGCCGGATGTCGAGGCGCGGCATGCCTGCACAAAGGGTTCCGTTCAGGGCCAATGCCGAGGCTGTGCGCAAGAACAAGGGGACTCGTCCAAAGACGAATCCCCTGGATCAAATCGTTGCGGAGTGGGTTAGACTAGCCGCGATTTCTCACGGGTGCTATTCGATGAATAAAGTGGGGAGAAGAAAATAAATAGCAAAAGGCCGCTGTTTTTATGGCATAACTGCGTTGTCGAGACGAAGTTTGTGCCGAGAAAAGGAGCGGCCTTTGATGACAGAGTGTATCCAGGAATCGTTCTCATTTACAGCCCATTTTTCACGTCGTGTGCAGGCCGAGTTCACCGCCGGTCGTGTATCGAGTGACGGCGGAGCGCTTCTGTTGCGGGAGGCAGACCGCAGGATC
>DATAWD010000016.1:0-259996 GCA_036267395.1 Acidobacteriaceae bacterium
CATGCTCCTTGCGGCCAGGCAGAAAACCCCTGATCCGCTCCCACTGCGCTTCACTCAATTCATATCGGCTCGGGGCCATGGACCCAGGACACCAGGTTTTCACCCCGTTGCAAAGTGTATATGTCGATACCGCCTAGTACGCTCCCTTGATGACCGCAGCGGGCGTGCGGAGGAGAATCTTCAGGTCAAGCCAGGGCGTCCACGACATGGCATAGCGCAGATCGAGCCGCACCATATCGTCGAAGCGGACGCGGCTGCGCCCCGTCACCTGCCACAGGCCGGTGATGCCGGGCTTCACCTGCAGCACGCGGCGGCGATGCCAGGTCTGATAAGCGGCCAGCTCGTACGGAATGGGCGGCCGCGGCCCCACCAGCGACATGTCGCCGCGCAGCACGTTGATGAACTGGGGCAGCTCGTCGAGGCTGCTTTTGCGCAGAAACTTGCCAATGGGGGTGATGCGCTTGTCATTGGCCAGCTTGAAGACGCCATCGCGGCCCGGAGCCACCTGCACCTGCTCGGCGTCGCCGGCGATCAGCCGCTTCACGTAATCGCGGTGCACGCTGTCGTCGTTGTTCACCCGCATGGAGCGGAACTTGAGAAACGTAAAGCGCTGCCCGTATTGCCCGATGCGATCCTGGCGAAAGAAGATGGGCCCTTTCGAGCTGAGCTTCACCGCGAGGGCGATGGCCCCCAGAAGCGGGAAGCTCACCGTGAGCGCCAGCAGGCTGCCCACGATGTCCATCGTCCGCTTCACCCTCAGCAGGGACTGGCGGTTATCGCTGGGGGTCATCAGGTCCGGATAGAGGACCGGATCGTTGGGACGGCCGGGCTCATCGTGATCCCAGTGGTCGGGAAAGAAATGGAAGGAAAACGTGATCTGATTGAAGCGCTCCAGAGACAGTTCCTCGCGCAGCGCCGCGCTCACCCGGCTCATGATGGTACCCAGAACGGAGCGCCGGTCGTTCATCACGATGCCCGTGAACATCACGCCGACAGTGCACTGCGATTTGTACCAGCCCACGGAATCCGTCTCCCGCGAGCAGGAGAGCATGGCCGCCATCATGCTGTTCAGCGTGGTCGCGCCACCGTTGGCGTTGGGGATGGAGCCCGCTTCCAGAAGCATCAGAAGAAACGGCTCCCGCGAACGCTCGGTCCGTTTGCGTTCGAGCGCGATGCCTCTCCTGAACTCATCCTCGGTGAGGATGAAACGTTCCCCGAGAGAGCCCGCATCAAGAATCGGGTCGCTCGGCTTCGCAACTTTACCAAGGTTGAGTACAGTCACGATCTACTCCTCTCTGGGTAAACGGATCGGTCGTCCGCTTGGGGGAACAGGCAGTCGGCACCGCCCCGAATCGTCGCCCGGGAACGGACAGCCGCACACAATACAAGCCAATATTGAATTCCGGTTTCCGCAGAAAGCCTGCGGACCGCACAACGGTGTCAGGAGAAATGCAGAGGTGATGCACAGGGCGGCCGGTTGAGCCGCGCGGGGCTTTCGCTCTGGGTCATCTCTTCGGGGAAGCGGCGGCGGCTCAGCCGTTGGTCCCTGAAGCAGTCCCGTAGTAGTAGTAGCTGCCTTCTTCGACGCTCTTGTACGAATTCAGGAGAGCACCCACCAGTTTTTTCTTGTCGATGGCTTCCAGGCCTTTCTGCAGAAGCCTTTTTTTGGTCACGCCCGGACGGGCCACCAGCAGGATCCCGTCGGCCAGACGCGCCCAGACGCTGGTATCGGCCAGCGGCAGAATGGGGGGTGAATCGACCACCACCCAGTCAAAAAGCGAAGCCAGCTGCTCCATGAGGACCGGCAGCTTATTGGACTGCAGAATCTCCAGGGCATTGCCCTTCATCATGCCCGCCGGCAGCATCCAGATCCCGGCTTCTTTGAGCCGGTAAACGCTCGACGCCAGATTCTGGGTCCCCTCCAGCAACTCGCACAGCCCCGGCCCCTGATCCAGCCCGAAGACCCGGCCCAGCGACGGCCGCCGGATGTCGCCGCCCACCAGCAGCACCTTCTGGTGCGTGCCCGCGGCCAGCGCGCAGCTCAGGTTCGCCGACACCACGCTCTTTCCCTCATCGGGGATGGTGCTGGTGATGAGCAGCTTGCGCAGAGTGGTTTCCTTGCGCCGGTGGCGCAGCCGCACCGCCAGCAGCCGAAACGCTTCTGCCGCAGGGTTGGCTCCCTCCATCAGGGAAACCAGACGTCCCCCGCCTCCGGGCGGCATGGTGATGGTCGGGAACAGATCCAGCAGGCGCGCGTTTCTCTCCGCGTCGGCCTGCATGGGCTCGACCAGGGCCTCGACCAGAGTTGCGACCGAGGGCTCGCGGAAAGGCGAAGACGA
Organism: Acidobacteriaceae bacterium; assembly: GCA_036267395.1. Taxonomy (GTDB): domain Bacteria; phylum Acidobacteriota; class Terriglobia; order Terriglobales; family Acidobacteriaceae; genus Palsa-343. The sequence continues at coordinate 2,340 of DATAWD010000016.1, forward strand.
AGAAGCCGGCGGCCGGTCCGCGTCCGACAGCGGAGGCGTGCTGACAGATTCCAGGGCGACCATCGCCTCGCGGCGATGCGTGGCCAGGCGTTCGGCCCGCTCCAGCAGTTCCGCAGCGTCGGTCAGCGAAGCGTCGCGGGACCCGGCCCGCTCTGCCTCGGCCCTCTGCAGGGCATCAAAGATTTGGCTCATAGATTTGGCTCATATTCGCTCGCTTCAACCCCTACAGGAACATTCCTGCTGCCGCCGGAGGATCCCGGCCCGCGCAGCATTGCATAAAGATCCCGGAAGCCCTGCTGGGACTTTTCTTCCCTTCCAGACACTCCGTTTTCCGCATCCGGCGCGCTGGTGTCCAGCCGGAATTCCCTCGCTACGTCATGAATAATCTCAGCGCTGATGGCCTGCAATTGCCGCGCATATCCGATGATCAGGGCGTTCTCGCAGATGGTGTTGATCAGGCGGGGAATGCCGCGCGAGTGATAGTAGATCGCTTCCACCGTCGCCGCCGGGAAGATGCCTTCCGCTTTCGCTTCCGATCCGGCCACCCGCAGCCGATGCTCGATGTATTCCCGCGTCTCCTGCAGGCTCAGCGGCCCCAGGTGAGCGCGGATGGAGATCCTCTGTTTCAGCTGCCGCAGCTGTGTGGAGTCCAGCTTGGCATCCAGCTCCGGCTGTCCCACCAATACGATCTGCAGAAGCTTGTCGTCGATGGTTTCGAGGTTGGTCAGCAGCCGCACTTCCTCCAGCAGCTCCTCGGAAAGATGGTGCGCCTCGTCCACGATCAGGACGGTGGTCAGCCCTCTGGATCCCCGCGACACCACAAATTCGCCCAGCTCATGCAGCAACTCGCCTTTGTTCTTGCCGGAGACCACCAGTCCGAAATCCGACAGGATGTACTGGAGGAACTCCACCGGCGACATGAGGCTGTTGAAAAGGTAAGCGTAGGAAACGTCGCGGCTCTCCCGCAACAGCCGAAGCAGGCAGCGCAGCAGCAGAGTTTTGCCGGTGCCAACCTCCCCGGTCACGACGACAAACCCCTTGTGCCGCCGGATTCCGTAATGCAGCGCCGCCAGCGCCTCGTTGTGCCGCTGGGTGGCGACGAAATAGCTGGGATCCGGCGTCAGATCGAAGGGATTCCGCGTCAGATGGTAGAAAGCTTTATACATAGTCCGTTTCGCTTAACTGCGGAGATAACTCATCGCTGCCCCGGTCAGCACCGTCAACACGACCACGGCTGCGGTGGCCCATCCCACCAGCACCCGCCGCCGCGCATGGCCCAGATCGTCCGGGGTGACGATCTCCGGCACTTCCGAGATGACCGCAACCGGAAGCATCTCCCGAATCTCTTCGCCGAGGTGCATCCGATCGTCGAAGTACTCCAGCACGCCCACCAGGGCGATACCCAGAAACAGCCCTACCCCGACGCCGATACCGCAGAATTTGAGGTGGTTGGGGAAGTCGGGCTTGAGCGGCAGGTTGGGCGGATCCTGAATCGTGAAGCGCTCTCCCTGCTGCATCTGCTCCATGCTGGTCGCCATCTGCGACTCGCTTTCCTTCTTCAGCAGGTCGTTGTAGTCGGCCTGCGACTGGGTGTAGCCCCGGTTCAGATCCGTCAGTTGCTCCTGAGCCGCAGGAGCCGCGTTCAGCCGTATCTGATAATCGGCAATCTTCGCCTTGAGCTGCGTGACGGCCTGCTGCCGGGTTGAAATCTCCGTCTCGGTGGCGTGGAGCTGGCTCTGCGCCTGCAGAAGAGGCGCATTCTCGAGGTTGACGCCCGGATCCGTCTGATCGCTGCTGCTGCGCGCCCGCATCTGCGCCACCATGGCCGCCCGCGACTTCTCCATCTTCGCGATCTGCCCCTTCAGATTCTGAACGTCCGGGTAAGCATCCGTATAGCGCGTGCTCAGATCGGCCAGCTGCGCCCGCAGGGTCTGCAACTGCTCGTCCATGGCCGCGAGGCCCGTCGGCACCCCATCGGCGGTGCGCACCGGAGCCGCGGAGCGATACTGCTCCACCAGGGTCTCGAAATACGAGCGCTGCTGCATGGCCGCGCGCAGCGAATCTTCTTCACCCTGCAGCTGTCCCTGCAGCCCGTTCAGGATCTGCAGATTCGACGCCTGCTGGTCCGGCAGCTCACCCTGATGCCCCGTCTCGAAGGCCCGAACCTTGGCATCCTGCTCGGCCAGGTTCTGCCGCGCGGTCTCCATCTGGCCCTGCAGGAACTTCGTCGCGTCTTCCGACTCCGACTGGCGCACTCTGAGGTTCTCGTTAATGAACATCGACGTCAGTTCCGCGGTCACCTGCTGCGCAATCCCCGGATGCGGCGCGGAAAACGACACCTTGAAGGCGTTGATTTCGCCGCTGGGGCTCTGCACCAGATCCACGCCGATGTTCTTCCGCATGTGCTCCACGGCGTTGTCCGGCGAAATCGGCCGGCCGTCCCTCTGATACAGATTCAGCTGATGAATGATGGCCAGCAGACGCGTGCGGCTCTCCAGCTGCTGCGTGATGCTCTGCAGCCGGTCCTGCAGGTTGTCACTCACGTTCGGCGTGACGTAGCTCTTGCCGATGGTCGGCTCTTCCACCAGGATCAGCGTGGTCGACTTGTAGGTGCGCGGCAGCACGAAGCTCAGCGCCCATACCAGCACCCATCCGGCGAAAAAGGGCAGCAGAAAATACATATGCCGGCGCTGGATGAGGTCCCGAAAGCGCTGCAGGTCGAAGCCTTTCGATTTCTCTTCTTCGTAGACTTCTTCCACCACTACCTCCCCACCGGCCTTGAGAACTGATAACTGACGGATCCGTAAATCCGGTTGCTGTCCGGATTCGCCACAATCGCCGGAATCCCGGGATACGACTCATGCACTCGCGAATAGCCCGCTTCCAGATGGGTATCTTTCCCGATCGACCGTGCGAGGCTGGCGGAGCCGTAAATCGTGTGGCCGCCGGAAATCGACTGGTACTGCGGGGTCTCGTTGGAGAGCGTCACGTAACTCGCCCCCACCCCGGCGGTCCAGCTGCGCGCAATCTTCACCTGCGCCATTCCGTTGACGCTGGCCTGCCGGTACAGTCCATACAGGCCGCCGCCCCCGGATACCAATTGCGTATAGCTCACCGCGAAATTCGTGATCGGCCCCTGCCATCCGAGGCTGGTCGAGACCACCGGGTCCCACTCCTCTTCGAACGGCCCATTCCGGATCACGAACGAGGAGTGCTGCAGCCCTACCTGTATGGAGGCGGTCAGATTCCCCTGTTTGGTCCGCAGCAGGTAGAACGAGTAGAACGGCGAAAAGGTATTCAGAGCTGCCTCCCCTTCCGAGTCGGGCAGGTAAGAGAGGACCTCAAGATATTGGTAGATGAAACCAAGATATTGGTGGGACGTAACTCGATGGGTATAGAAACCGGAAGCGCCGACGGAGTTCGAGTTATACAGGCCGGGCGTCTGCGCGCTGCTCGGATAATCGAGTTCGGCAAATGAACCTTCCGCGCCGATGAGCGTGTTTTCGCTCGTCTGCAGGCCCAGATCGACGGTCGCGGTGTTGTTGATGCGGTCGGCAAACTGCGCGATCACCGCCTCGATCTGCAGGGGCAGAGCCCCGGATACCGGTCCGCCTAAAGCCGGAGACGGGGTACCGAACATATTCGAGCTCTTCTGAAATGCGTCCTGGGCGCGAAAAACAAAATGCGGGGTCAGCCGGTACATCATCGTGCCCGACGCGGTGTGCTCGCTTTCGTTCAGCGAGCTGGCCTGTGAGTAAAACGTGAATCCGGGATTGTAGCGAAACTGCGCATCGGTTCTCGGCGTCTTCTTGTCGAAGAACACGTACGGAGAAACGCTGTAGATCGCAGACGATGTCTTGGTCGATGTGTAGCCGGCCAGCACGTTATCGTCCCAGCCCCCGGAGCCGCTCACGCCCAGCCCCAGATAATTCTGCCGAACGTCGGAACCCACCTGCGTGGGATAAACCTGCCCGGTCACCGGCGGGGGCAGCTCCATCGGAGCCTCCGTCGCCGAAGGTGTCTGCGACGCGTCCGTCGCCTGAGCGGTATCCGTTGAAGATGGCTGCTGCGTATCCGTCGTCGCAGAAGTCTGCGCCCATACCGGAACGCTCGCCAGCAGCGCTAACCCAAGGCAAATGCGTTTCACCATAAGGAAAATCTCAGTACTGAGAAAAGTGCACCACGGATCAAGGCACCACGACGGTATCGTGAGGCTCCAGCCTGACGTTCTCGCTCATGTGTTTGCCCTTAATCACGTCTTTGTAGTTGAACGGCAGTCGAACATCCGCGCCGCCTGGACTGGGCCGCAGAATGTAAACGTCCTTCTGTTTGGCGAAGTCCAGAAATCCCCCGGCCTCGGCAATGGCGTCGAGAACCGTGGTGGTCGTGGTGAGGGGATAGGAGCCGGGCTTGGAGACGCGCCCGAGGATATTGAATTTCTCGCTGTTGATCTGCTCCACGATCACCGTGACATCGGGCTGGGAGATATACGCCTTGAGCTTGTCGGTAATCTCGTTCTCCAGCTGCAGCGGCGTGCGTCCGGCAGCCTGCAGCTCGCCGATCAGGGGCATCGAGATCTTCCCGTCGGGCCGCACCTGAACCGTCCTGGTCAGCTCGGCATCCTTCCACACGTTGATATTGAGCTTGTCGTCGTTCCCGATCACAAACGAGCCGTTGTGGGGAGCCGAAACCGCGTCGGCCGGATCCTGCTGCCCCGCCAGGGGCCGTGCCACAGCGAGTCGCGAACCGGCAGTCAAAACGACAAGGAATGCAATCCAGCTGTACAGCCTGTGTCTCATCAGAATTCTCATCAGAATCGGATCATCTCTTCATGGGTGGCGATCCGCGTATCGGCAATGCGGAGGGCCGGGTTGGATTGGGTCCTGGCTGCTTTTCGCTTCAGCGGTTCACGATGGGAGCCAGTTCCGGGAGGGTCAGCACCGTGGCCAGAGCCCCTTTTCCATTCGCCTCCGGCTGGATCGGCTCCACATCCGAGGCGTCCACTTCCACACCCACCGACTGTGCCAGCATATCGACCGAGAGCACCAAACGGTAGAGGTTTTTCTTGCGTACCAAAATTCCTTCCACGCCGGCCAGCGAACCCCGCGTCACTCTCACCCGTTCCCCCACCTTCAGAAAGGGGTGGGGTTCCACTCGGAACGACCCTTCCACGGCCCGCCGGATCGCCCCGATCTCGTCTTCCGGAACCATCGCGATCTGCTCGCCCCGGGTCAGCAGCATGTGCACGCCGGGCGTGCTTACTACCTGCAGGCGCCGGTCCGGCTGGCCGCGCACGAAGACGTAGCAGGGAAACAAGGGCAGCGAGAGAATCTTGCGCCGGTCCTTCCAGCGCCGGATCGAGTCGTATACCGGCAGAAATACTTCGAAGCCCTTGGCGGTCAGCATCTCGGCCACGACCTTCTCGTGCTGGTGCCGCGTATACAGCGCCCACCAGGGAGCCGGCTCAACCCGTTCAGGGGGAATCACGGTTGGAAGCGACATGCCCTGCAGTGTACTCCTTGGGCGACTCTGGAGCGCAGCTCCGCCCTGTGAGCTACAGTGCCCTGTTTTCCACACTGATTCGAAACTTCCGGCGCGCGGCCCTGAGCATCCCGCCCATGAACCCCGTTATTCGCCTTCTCCACTGCTCGTACTTCAAAAAGGGAAAAGAATCAAAGCGCCAACCGTCGATTGCCATGCAGTGCATCTCGGGTCACGTCTTTCCTGCTGTCCATTTGTCGAATAAACCGTGAATGTGCGATTTTGACAGCGATCGTAACCGTATTGGCCGGGATCCGGCATTTCGACGATCTGATAACCAATCCTCGGCAGAAAACTTCGGCGGCGCATTCGCCGTCCAGCTCAACAGGAAGAAAAAACCTCATCTCAATCGCCGTCCTCGGATCCAGGGATCGATCGGCGCGAATGAGCATGCCGGAAATGCTGATGTTTTCCGTCACTCCTTCATGCCACTCGCGTTCGCCCCTGACCCGATACCGGATCGAGGTCCCAATCTCATACCGCCGGGCTCGGGATATTTCAGTCGGGGATGTGCTCACAGCCCGCTCCAGATCCATCCCTTCTCCTTAAGCAAAACTCGTGTAAAACCAAGCGGAAACTGTCACCTCATTGGCGAGGTTTCAGCCATCGACATGCGAGGTTTAGGTTAGGGTAGTTCCAGAGAGACATCAATGGCCCGACAGTACTATGGTCATATGACTGCATAGTGCTACAAATTCGGAACCATAGTGTGTTACCGAGGCGATCCGGTCGGATCAAAACCCCTGTCGACGCCGCCTCAACTGCACCCAGGAGCCTGTCCCGCCGCACGGGATCCGGCACTCCGGACGGGGCCGCCATCAGGAGGCCGGAGCCGTCAACCGATGATTCACTGCGAACAACGCAAGTTCCAGCCGGTTCGACACGCCCAGCTTGTCGAAAATGTTACTCACGTGGTGCTTGACTGTCTGCTCGCTGATCGAGCAGCGCTGGGCAATGTCCGGGTTGGAATATCCAGCAACCACGAGAGTTACGATTTCCAGCTCGCGCGGCGTTAGCCCGAAGTCCCGCCCCCGCAGCGCGCCGTCCGCAGGACTGCCGGCGCTGCGCAGAGCCTTCACCAGATCGGTCACACTCTCCCGCCCAATCCAGTACTGTCCAGCCATGACACACCGAATGCTGTCAAAAAGCCGCTGCGTTGTGGATTCCTTCAGAATGATCCCGTAGGCGCCCAGCCGCAGGGCCTGCACGATCTGGGGCTGGTCGATCGCCGCCGTCAGCAGCAGGGTGCGCACCGGAATCTTCGCCGCTCCCAGCTCGCGCAGCACGGCCATCCCGTCCCGCCGCGGCATCGAAAGGTCCAGAAGCAGGATGTCGGGCTTCGCCTTCCGAATCACCGCCAGCAGCTCATCCCCGTCCGAGGCCTCGCCCACCACCTCAAACCCTGGCTCGGACTGCAGCAGCCGCCGCAGCCCATCCCGGAAAAGGGGATGATCGTCGGCGATGAGGATCCGAATCGGCGAAGGAAGGTTGTTAACGTAGGGAATCATGTTGAGTCTCTGCCAGCTAACTGCCGTCTCATGGTCAATCCTGTCATTTCGACAAGTGTTGCACATGAGATGTTAAATTCTGGTAACTGGCATTCCAGGCTGAAAAACTAACAGATAAATCTCCCGAAGTGATTCAGGATAAAGAATTTACTTCCGTTACGATGTTCCCGAGACCGGCGAATTGCGGAGATCGTATGGGCTCGATTATAGAGGGAAAGCGATAGCCATTCAGTTAAGGAATCGCGCCATGTTCCGGCCTCGATCCATGCCCCTTCCCTCCGCGTCGATTCTGAACTGCTTGAACCGCTCTCCCGTCGTTTCCACCGGTTTGGACTGAGCGGAGGCCAATCCTGCTTCGCCCTCCGCCAAAAACTCTCGGGCCCTCCGTCCCGCTCCTCTCTTTGTCTCACGGAATGGTCACCGTGAACAGATTGGAATCGGAGCTTTCCACCCCGGAAGCATCCACACTGGTAACTGCGTAAACATAGGTTCCCCCGCTCTGAACGCCGGCGTCCGCGAAGGTCGTGGGCACATTCACACTGCCGTTCAGAAGCTGAAAGGATGCGCCTGTGCCGGTCGCCCGGTAGACGTTGTAGCCCACCACCGGGTCGGCTGAACTGACCGGCGCATTCCAGGTCAGATCCACGACATACGTCGCCGTCGAGACCCCCGCTCCGGTCAGAGCCACCACTGTGATCGCGCCCGTCGTCGAGTTGCTGGCGATCGACAGCTGTCCTGTGGCCGCGGCTGCCGACGCCGGGGTAAAGACTACGTTCAACACCGCAGATTGTCCGGGGTTCAGCGTGATGGGGAAAGCCCCGCCCGCAAAGGTGAAGCCGGTCCCCGTCACCGTGGCGCTGCTCACCGTCACGGCACTGGTTCCGGTGGAGGACAGCGTGACCGACTGAGTCGCCGGGGTGTTCAGGGCCACGCTCCCGAAAGCGACCGTGGTCGAGTTCACGCTCAGGATCGCGCCCGTGCCCGATGACGACGAGGATCCCGCCGTGCCCGTGCCCGACAGGTCAACCTGCAGCGTTGTTCCGCTCGTGGAGTTGCTGGTGATGGTCAGCTGGCCGGTCGCCGAGCCGGCGCTGCTCGGGGCAAACTGCACCTGCAGCTCGACCACAGAATTCGGGTTGAGTGTGATGGGGAAGCTACCGCCGGAAAGAGCGAAACCCGTTCCGCTCAGGGATGCGGCGCTGATCGTCAGAGCCTCGGTTCCCGTCGACTGCAGAACCAGGGTCTTGTCCTCGGAGGTATTCACGGTGACGTCGCCGAAGGAGAGGCTGGCCAGGTTCGTGCTCAAAACGCGATCCGCCGCATTCAGCTTCAACGAAAACGTCTCATTCACTCCCGTTGCCGATGCCGTCAGCGTCCCGGTCTGGGCCGCACTGACCGCGCTCACCGTAGCCTTGAATGTCGCGCGATTGGCATTCGCACCCACCGTTACAGATGCCGGAACGACGATTGAGCTGTTGTTGCTGGAGAGATCCACGGCCAGGCCTCCGCTCGGAGCCGCGCTGTTCAGCGTCACCGTGCAGTTGTCGCTGCCGGAGCCCGTCATCGCCCCATAGCTGCAGGAAAGCCCGTTCAGGAGCGTGGCCGTGCCACTGGATGCGGCCGTACCCGTGCCGCTCATGCCGACGGTAATGGTGCCGCCACCCGCGGCAGAACTGGCCACCGTGATCTGTCCGCTGGCCGCGCCCGACGACGCTGGAGCAAACGATACCGCGACGTTGTAGGAATCGCCCGGACCGATGTTCAGGGGCAGTGTGTCGGAACTCACCTCTTCAAAACCTGTTCCGCTGACGCTGATCTGCGTCACCTGGACTGTGGTCGTGCCGCCGTTTGAAAGAGCCACTGAGGCGCTCGCCGTCTGCCCAACAGCAACCGATCCGAAGCTCACGCTCGACGGATTGACGGTCAGCCCGCCTGCATTCACCGCTGCGCTCGTGGGTGACTGGACGATGGACCCGCAGCCGCTCAATCCCAGAACCACCACGCCGACCGCAGCGAGAGCGAGCCACGTGGCCACTCTGCCCCGCGATCGCTGCCGCGTCCTGCGGCCCGACCCCGTGGAGAGCCACTCTTCACATCGTGCTCCACCAGGAGACAACGAGAAACGAAAGGGGATACCGTGCATCCTCACCTCTTGCATCGTTCCCGCGTTCTGGCGTATCAGGGGCTAAACCCTGCCGGTGCGATGAAGCCGAATGAACTTGGAGTCTCCACAGCGGAAATTTCGGTCGCCGCGAAGATCTGCGTTGAATCTGCTTACAACTCTCTGCCAGTCTTGCGAGATTTTAGCCTGCCAGGGTGCACGCTAATTACCGTTCTCTCATTTGCGCCTGGTACTTTCGTGTTATCGGCCCGGAGTGCACCAGAACTATGGCAGTTATGCAGCTTTTTGTGCGCGCGCAACGCTATCACTCACCGGATGTTCACCGATGGCAGGTAAAAACAGCGCCGCTGCAGGGAACTTTCTTCCTCGATTTCCACTACGCGTCTGTTACTTTTACGGCCGCGTGAATTCCGTACCCGTTTTTGCACAGTCCCCATTTAGTAAGTCTCGAAGGTCACGCTCTGCTAACTCATGGGTAATAACGAGTTCCTCTTCGCACAGAATGATGTGCAATCCGCACCGCCTACAATAAAAGCTATGCGCGAACGCCAGGCCGCCATCGCCGGCGCAGGCATCATCGGTCTCGCCACCGCTCTCGAACTGGCTGACGCCGGATGGCACGTGACCCTCTTCGATCAGCGCGAAGCCATGTCCGAAGCCTCGCGCTCTGCCGCCGGGATGCTCGCCGGCAACGATCCCGAGCACCCTCCCGCGCTCCACGCGCTGGCGCGTCTCAGCCTCGAACTCTATCCCGTCTTCCTCGAACGCGTCGAAGCGCTCTCCGGACGCAAAGTGCCTCTCCGCACCAGCCGCACCGCTCTGGGTGCGCTGCATCCACCGCCCGGCACGGTTCCTCTGCCCGCCGCCGCTCTGCAGTTGCTGGCTCCAAAAATCAATCCCGGCGGCCTTGAATTTTTTCAACTTGAAGAGACCAGCTTCGACGCCTGGGATCTCGCCGAAGCGCTGCCCTCTGCCGCCCGGGCCGCCGGCATTCTTCTGCGCGAGCACACGCCGGTGCTCCAGGTCCGCTCCGAAGCGTCAGCCGTGCAGGTTGAAACGCCGCAGGGCTCCATCTCCGCCGCCGTCTTCCTCAATGCCGCCGGCGCCTGGGCTCCCGCACTCGATCCTTCCCTGCCCGTCTTCCCCCGCAAGGGGCACATGCTCACGGTCGAGCTGCCGGGTGCTGTGCAGACCGAGTGCGTCCTCCGCACCGGCGTCATCTACATCGTGCCCCGCGGCCTCAACCGCTACACCATCGGCTCTACCGTCGAGGACGCCGGCTTCGACCGCACCGTCAATCCCGATCGCATCCAGGGCCTTTTCCAGAAGGCCGTCAGCCTGTGGCCGCCGCTGCGTGAAGCCACCATCGTGGAAAGCTGGGTCGGCTTCCGCCCCGCCTCCAGGGACGGCCTGCCCATCCTCGATACCACGGCTCCGAACCGATGGGTCGCCACGGGCCACTTCAGAAACGGGATTCTCCTCGGTCCGGCCACTGGTCGTGTTCTGGCGCAATGCATGAGCGGCCGCGCGCCGGAAATCGATCTGTCGCCCTTCCGCGCCAGCCGCTTCGCCACCACACCCCTCCGTTCCTGAGGCCGCCGCCCGCGGCCGCCCATCACCTTGGTAATGGAAGTTGGCCCGGCTTTCTGCGGAACCGGATGACAGTCCAATTTCGCGTAAGCTATAAACAGTGGGCTGGACAGCGCCGCCGCACCCGAAGCCCCTCGAAACGCTTCAGTTCGCGGCCTTTGCATCGCGCGGCGCATTCATGGCATCCCGTTAAGCGGCACCTTACTTTTTGTGCCGGTCGGAGGAAGGCAGCAAGATGGCAACGGCGACAGTGACAAAGGGTCTTGAAGGGGTAGTGGCAACCAACTCCGGCATTTGCTGGATCGACGGCTATGCGGGCGTGCTGGCCTACCGTGGCATTGATATTCACGAGCTCGCCGACAAATCCACCTTTGAGGAAACCGCCTTTTTGCTGTGGTTCGGCCATTTGCCCAGCCGCGACGAACTCGACGATTTCACGAGAAAACTCACCGCCGCCCGCCAGGTCCCCCCACAAATCTGCGATCTGCTGCGCTCCTTCCCCAAAGAAGGCACGCCCATGGAGGCGCTGCGTACCGCCGTCTCCGCCCTCAGCTTTTACGATCCCGCCGAGGCCGCTGTCGACCACGACTCGAATGTCCGCAAGGCTTATGCGCTCACCGCCCAGCTGGCCATGCTGGTCGCTGGTTTTGACCGCATTCGCAAAGGCAAAAAACCGATTGAGCCGGATCCCTCGCTGCCCCACGCGGCCAATTTCCTGTGGATGCTGCACGGCGAAAAGCCCATTCCGGCCGCCTCGCGCACCATGGACATCGCGCTCATCCTCCACGCCGACCACGAGCTCAACGCCTCCACCTTTGCCGCGCGCGTCATCGCCGGCACCATGGCGGATATGCATTCGGCCATCACCGGCGCCATCGGCGCGCTCAAGGGCCCGCTCCACGGCGGCGCCAATGAAGCCGTCATGAAGATGCTCTTCGCTATCGCTCGGGAGGGCGGCGATCCCGTGGAGTACGTGAAGAGCCTGCTCGGCCAGAAGAAGAAGGTTTTCGGCTTCGGCCACCGCGTTTATCGAACTGAAGACCCCCGCGCCACCCACCTGCGCCAGATGTCCGAGCAGCTCAGCCGCGACTCCGGCAACACGAAGTGGTACGACATGTCCCGGCAGATTGAGAAGTACGTCAAGGAGGAGAAGAAGCTGAACGCCAACGTCGATTTCTACTCCGCCTCGACTTACACCACGCTGGGCATCGACATCGATCTCTTCACGCCGATTTTCGCCATCAGCCGCATCGCCGGATGGGCCGCGCACGTCATCGAACAGCTCGACGACAACCGCCTGATCCGCCCCCGCGCTGAATACACCGGACCGGAATACCCGGTGAAGTACGTGCCGGTCGAGAAGCGGTAGGGAGGGCTCGGTTCAGGACTCCGCCCTCGGATGAACACGCTTTCCCAGCCGTCCAGCCGAAAGCGCTGGTCGGGAGCCTGGCTCTATATCTTTATCTCCACACTCGTTGTATTGATCTCGACATCGCCGACGTTTTCCAGCGAATGCGGTGACAGCGATTGCAGCCATGCAGGCGCATTGAGTTTCGGAGCCTCCGGATGTTGGCGGGAGTCCATCAAGACGTTGCCGAGAGGGTCACGCCGAATGCAATCGCTCCAACTCTGGATGAAGACCACACACGGCCAGCGATGAGTGTGGATGGGAGCCGTCGCTCCAGGCGGGATGCGCGTGTGCACTACACGCACCTTTTCGTTCTCAAACAGGAGTGTGTGGTAGCCGGGCGCGGCGACCAGGGCATCCAGCGACTCCGGCCATGGCCACGTCTCTTCAGATGTGCTCGAAGGCTCAGACATCTTTCATCCTCTCTGTCCTTGCGGGTCGAAGTAATTTCCTTCAATCGTGCCGTTATCGATCTAAACAGGTCCCGCCTTATCCCCTGAGGAAGGCCGCCACGCTCTCCCCGCAAACGGCTTCTCTCCCCGCCGCCCCCACCACAGCACCATCAGCACCGCGATGACCGCCAGCAAAGCAAAGATCAGCACGCTGCCCTCCGGACCCGTCGTCCCGCCGCTCCACAGCGCAGCGCCCACCGGATGTTCCCGCAGCAAGTGTCCCTGCGCCACCAGCCCGCTGTCCGCGGTCCCGTAGAAATACGATTCGCCCCAGTCCCAGGCTGCGTGGAAACCCACCGCCCACCACAGCGACCCCGTGTACCAGAGGCTCAGGCAGAAGACCAGCCCCACCGCGCCCACGGCGACCAGCCCCAGCGGCGACTCCCCACCATTGAGGCTGTGCATCAGGCCGAAGGCGGACGCGATCAGCACCGCGCCCCACCAGAACCCCACGCCTCGGGTCATGGTGAACTGCGCGTAGCCGCGAAACATCATCTCCTCGGTCAGCCCCACCAGGAGAAAGATGCCGCCCCACACCACCGCATAACGCAGCGCCGGACCCGCTGCGATGGCTCGCCCGTCGAGAACGAGATACCCCAGTTGCCGCAGCAGCAGGACCAACACGCTGATCGCCGCAAATCCGCAGCCCAGTCCCGCCAGGAAACGCCGCCCTCGCGCACGGCCCTGGAAACCGTAGAACGTCAGCGGGCGTCCCTCGAACACCGCCAGAATCGCCGTCGCCAGCAACACCGGCGCAAATTGCGCAAGCTCCATCAGCAGGCTGGCCAGGGGAGGCAGCGTCCCATCCGCGCCGATGCGCACATAGGGGCCGACCAGCAGCCCAAAGCCCTGCATCAGCAGAAAGACGAGAGTCGCGAACAGCAGCAGCGACCAGCCCGCTCGTAGTCCCTGCGGTCCATAGAAAAGACGGTGCCCCAGGAATTCCGGCTGCGGGATCGGCCCGCGAAACGGCGAGCCGGGCTCGGGACCGGCATCGCGCTGCGACTCCGTCAAACCATCCCTGCCTTCGTTCAAGCGCTTCCCTCGCCGCCCTGCCGGGGCGCGCACGTTCACTCTGCGGTCAGCTGCTCCACCGCTTGCCCCACGCGGAAGATCGTCGCCTCATCGAAGTGCCGGCCGAGGATCTGCATCCCGATCGGCAACCCTGCGCGGCTCTTTCCGCACGGCACGGACACGCCGCAGATCCCCGCCAGACTCGCCGTCACCGTATAGATGTCGGCCAGGTACATGGCCACCGGATCATCCGACTTCTCGCCCAGCTTGAATGCCGGCGTCGGCGCTGTCGGCGTCACAATCGCGTCCACCTCGCGAAATGCCGCCAGGAAATCCTCCGTCAGCAGCCGCCGCACCTGCTGCGCCTTCTTGTAATACGCGTCGTAGTAGCCGTGGCTCAGCACATACGTCCCCAGCAGGATGCGCCGCTTCACCTCCGCACCAAATCCCAGGTCCCGCGTTCGCCGATACATATCGGCCAGCGTGTCCGGTTTCGGCGCACGCAGACCGTAGCGCACGCCGTCGAAGCGCGCCAGGTTCGCACTCGCTTCCGCCGTTGCAATCACGTAATACGTTGGAATCGCATACCGCGTGTGCGGCAGCGAGATCTTCTTAATCTCCGCGCCGGCCGCCCGCAGCTTCTCAATCCCGTCTTCGATGGCCGCCCGCACCTCCGGGTCCAGCCCCTCGGCAAAGTACTCCGCCGGCACGCCCAGCTTCATCCCCGCGACGCCATGATCGATCCCTTCTGTATAGTTCGGCACCGGCCGCGGCGACGACGTCGCATCCATCGCGTCCTGCCCCGCGATCACGCCCAGCACCGTGGCCGCATCGCGCACATTCGCCGCAAAGGGACCAATCCGGTCCAGAGACGACGCAAAGGCAATCAGCCCGTAGCGCGATACGCGCCCGTACGTCGGCAGCACACCCACTACGCCGCAGAACGACGCCGGCTGCCGGATCGACCCGCCCGTGTCCGTGCCCAGCGTCGCCGTCACCATGCCCGCCGCCACCGCCGCCGCCGAGCCACCGCTCGATCCGCCCGGCACCCGCTCCACATCGTGCGGATTCCGCACCGCGCCATAGGCCGAATTCTCATTCGACGAGCCCATCGCAAACTCATCGCAGTTCAGCTTGCCGAGAAACACCGCACCCGCATCGGCCAGCTTCTTCACCGCCGTCGCCGTGTACGGCGGCCGATACCCTTCGAGAATCTTCGAACCGGCCGTCGCCGCGAACCCCTCCAGCGTTAACACGTCCTTAATGCCGAACGGCACCCCCGCCAGCGGCGGCAGTGCCTCGCCCTGCGCGACCCTCGCATCGATCTTCTCCGCCTGGGCCAGCGCGGTTGCGCGATCCGCCTGCAGAAACGCGTGAATCGTCCCATCGGTTTCCGCAATGCGCCGCAGGCTCGCCTCGGCCAGCGCCGTCGCCGTGGTCTCTTTGCTCGTCAGCTCCGAGCGAATCGCCTCAATCCCGGGAACTCCCGCAACTGTCTTCATCGCTCGATCACCTTCGGCACCCTGAAGTACGTCCCATCCGTCTCCGGCGCTGCTGCCATCACCGTCGCCCGGTCCAGGCACGGCCGCGGCTCATCGGCGCGCAGCTGGGACGACGCCTCCGTTGTGCGCTCCCCTTCCCCGGCCAGAACCTCCGCCACCTGCGCCATCGGTGCAATCTGCGCCGTGTCCAGCTCGCCCAGCTGCGCCACGTAATCGAGGATCGCGTTCAGATCCCGGCGCATCCGTGTCTCTTCCCCCGCGGTCAGCTCCATGTTGGCCAGTTCGGCCACGCGCCGCACTTCCTCGACGGAAACCCGCTCCCTATCGGCCATGGTTTCAGTGTACCAGGCCATTTCCCGCCTTCCTCAACATGGCTGTTGACAGACGCATCGGCCCGGATACAATCTGCCCCATACCTGTTCTCGCACACAGGTATTAACCCCATGAACACGGTCTGCAAGCACCCCAAGGTCCGCGTCGTCGCCCGCGAAGAGGATGTCGAGTTCGTTGAATGCCTCGACTGCGGAGAAGTCTTCGACTCCAACGAATTCCGCGATATGGCCATCGAGGACCAGCCGGACGAAGAGGAAGAAGAAGAAACGGCATAACCCTTCCCGCCCATTCGCCTGCGCCGCTCCCTTACCGGCCTGCGAACGCTCCTGAACTGCTGCGCGCGCCAGCCGGGTCCCCTGTGGCTCGATGCTAAGGTTGATGTGCTCTTCTCACACCTCAACGGAGGGTTTCCTTCATGCGCCAGGTTATTGCCGGATGTCTGCTCGCCTGCGCCACGCTCGCATCGGCTCAGACCGGTCCTCCTGCCACGCCGAAGCGTCCCGTCGTCGACACGTACTACGGCACCCACGTCACGGACAACTATCGCTGGCTGGAGAACGGCGCTTCCCCCGAGGTGAAACAGTGGGTCGCCGCGCAGGACGCGTGGACCGCCGCCTGGATGGATAAGCTGCCGCAGCGCGATCCCATTCTTGCCTTCCTCCGCCAGCGCATGCGCAGCGAGCACACCGGCTATGAGGCGTTTCAGGTCCGCCGGGGACGTCTCTTTGCCCTGCGCACCGATCCCGGCAAGGGTGGCCCCAGCCTGGTCGTCTTTTCCTCGCCGGACGCCAGGAGCTCTGAGCGCACGATCCTCGACACCACCACCTTTGCCCCGGGCAAGGTCTTTCAGGTGGACTGGTACAGCGTTTCGCCCGATGGCAAACGTGTCGGTCTCGCGCTCTCCACCGGCGGCAGTGAAGATGGCTCGCTCTATGTAGTGGACACGGCCACCGGCCGGCAGGTGGGGGAGACCGTGCCCCGCGTGCAGTTCGCCACCGGCGGCGGCAGCATGGCCTGGAATGCCGACGGCTCCGGCTTCTTCTACACGCGCTACCCCCAGGGCAATGAGCGTCCGGCTGCCGACCGCAATTTCTATCAGCAGGTCTGGTTCCATCGGCTCGGAACGCCGCCCACCGGCGACCGCTATGTTCTCGGCCGCGACTTTCCCCGCATTGCGGAAACCATGCTGGTCTCCTCACCCGACTTTCACCACACCGTCGTCACCGTCGAAAATGGTGACGGCGGCGATTACGAATCGTTTCTCCTCGACAACGACGGAACCTCGCATCCGATCACGCACTTCGGCGACGGGATCGACCTCGTCACCTTCGGGCCGGATGACAGCCTTTGCCTGCTGAGCCATAAGAATTCCGACCACGGCGAACTGTGGCGCCTGCCGGCGGGCGATCTCCGCCTCGCGGATGCAAAGCTCGTGGTGCCGGCCAGCGATGCCAGCCTCGAAGGTTCCGGTTACGACGCCGGCCGCATCTTCGTCGCCTCAGATAAGGTGTACGTCACCGTCATCGACGGCGGCCCGGAAGAAGTGCGCGCCTATACACTCACCGGCCACCGCCTGCCCAACGTCGCTGTGCCGCCGGTGGCCTCCGTCGGCACGCTGGTGCCTGACGGCAGCAACGCCTTCCTCTTCCCTGCTGAGACCTACACCACGCCCGAGCAGTGGTATCGCTACGACGGTCATGGCGCGCTGCAGGCTCTGCCCTTCCACACCGAAGCCGCCGTCAGCCTGTCTGACATCGAGGTCCGCCGCGTCTTCGACACCTCCAAAGACGGCACGCGCATCCCCATGACCATCCTCATGCGCAAAGGAACCCCGCTCGACGGCACCCGTCCCGCGCTCATCACCGGCTACGGCGGCTTCGATATCAGCCTCACGCCGCGCTTCTACGGCAACCGCCTCTGGTTCGACCACGGCGCGGTCGTCGCCATCGCCAATCTGCGCGGCGGCGGAGAATATGGCGAAGGCTGGCACAAGGCTGGCAGCCTCACTCACAAACAGAACGTCTTTGACGACTTTGCCGCCTGCGCCCAGTATCTGGTCGACCACCACTACACCTCGCCGGCCCATTTGGCCGCGGAAGGCGGCAGCAACGGCGGCCTGCTCATGGGCGCCATGATCACCCAGCATCCCCACCTCTTTCGCGCCGTGCTGACCTACGTCGGCATCTACGACATGCTGCGGACCGAGCTCGACCCCAACGGCAGCTTCAACGTCACCGAATACGGATCCGTGAAAAATCCCGAGCAGTTCCGCGCGCTCTTCGCCTATTCGCCTTATCAGCACGTGGTGCCGGGCACGCAATATCCGGCGGTGCTGCTGATCACCGGCGACAACGACCATCGTGTCAATCCCGCGCATTCGCGCAAGATGACCGCTGCGCTTCAGGCCGCTACGGCCAGCGGACACCCCGTTCTCCTGCTCACCAACGCGCACGCGGGCCACGGCATCAGCACCAACGTCGGCGAAGCGCTGCTGGAAAATGCCGACGCGCAGGCGTTCCTCTTCCAGCAGCTTGGTATGACGATGCACTAGCCGCGTCGATCCCGACGCAACGCGATGTACCATGGTGCGGGACTTTTCTACCCCTCTCGAGCCATGCCCATGAGCCGCCGCCCCTCGCGCTGCTGTCTTCCCCTCGCCTTCATCCTTCTCCTCGCTGCCGCCGCACCTGCCCAGCCATCGCCACCCCTCAAGCTCGACCCCTCCACGATGCCGAGCCGCGGCCACATCGATCCCCGCTACCTCTCCTTCAATATCGAAATGGTCGAAGTCACCGGCGGCCGCTTCTGGAGGCCCTACCGCTCCAGCGCCCCCACGCCGCCGCAGCAACCCAGCGCCCACTCACCCGCCACGCCCGACGCCAATCTCTACGAGTACCGTCCGCCCATCGACCTCGCCAACCCGCGCCTGCGCAAACTCGCTGCCGCGCTGGGCCCCTCGTACATGCGCGTCAGCGGCAGCTGGGCCAACAGCACCTGGTTTCAGAACAACGACCAGCCCGCCGCCGCCCAGTCGCCGTCTGGCTTCCGCACCGTCCTCACCCGCTCAGAGTGGAAAGGCGTCCTCGACTTCTCCCACGCCATCGACGCGCGCCTCGTCTCCTCGGTCGCCGTCAGTTCGGGGGCGCGCGACGCGCAGGGCGTCTGGACGCCCGCCCAGGCCAAAGCCCTCTACGACTACACAAAGTCCATCGGTGGCCACATCGCCGCCACCGAATTCATGAACGAGCCCACCTTCGCGACCATGGGCGGCGCGCCCGCCAACTACACCGCCGCCGACTACGGACGCGACGCGAAACTTTTCGCCGCCTTCCTCCATCAGGAATCCCCCGGCACCCTTTACCTCGGACCCGGCAGCATCGGCGAAGGCATCTCGCTCCTTCCCACGAACATGCCCCTGCACATGATCTCCAGCAAAGACCTCCTCGAAGCCAGCGGTCCCGTCTTTGACGTCTTCTCTTATCACTTCTATGGCAGCGTCTCGCGTCGCTGCGGTGGACACATTACCGTCGATCAGGCCCTCTCCACCGACTGGCTCAACCGCACTCACACCGTCGAAGCCTTCTACGCCGGCCTGCGCGATCAGTACCTGCCGGGTAAGTCAATCTGGCTCACCGAAACCGGAGAGGCAGCCTGCGGCGGCGATCCACTGGCCGCGCAGTTCGTTGACACCTTCCGCTTCCTCAACCAGCTCGGCACCCTCGCCCAGCGCGGCGTCCAGGTCGTCATGCGCAACACTCTCGCCTCCAGCGACTACGGCCTGCTCGACGAGCAGACCCTCAACCCGCGCCCCGACTACTGGGCTGCCCTCATCTGGAAGCGCCTCATGGGGACCACGGTGCTTGATCCCGGGTCCACCAACGACCCGAGCCTCCGCCTCTACGCCCAGTGCCTGCCGAACCACAAAGGCGGCGTCGCCCTGCTCGCCCTTAACACCGATCAGCACAGCACCCGCACGCTCGCGATCCCCACCGCCGCCGACCGCACCACACTCACCGCGCCCGACCTCACCAGCACTACGATCCTGCTGAACGGCGCGCCCCTTGACGCCAATCCTGACGGCTCTCTGCCCGCACTCCGCGCCGACCGCATACCCGCCGGCGACCTGACCCTCGCGCCGCTGAGCATCACCTTCCTCGCACTGCCTCACGCGTGGAATCCCGCCTGCCGCTGAGGCTCACCCTTCCCGTACTTCCTCGGGAGTCCTCCCCTGCTCGCGCAGCGTCCGGATGGCCAGCGCGTCGTGCCGCTTCGCCAGCCGCTCGCCCTGCGCATCCGTCACCAGATCGCAGTGGAACCAGCGCGGCTCCGCCCACTCCAGCGCTCGAACCAGCAAAATCTGCCGCGCCGTCGACAGCAGCAGGTCCGCGCCGCGCACCACCTCAGTGATTCGCATGGCGTGATCATCGGCCACCACCGCCAGCTGATATGCCGGAACATCGTCCCGCCGCCACACCGCAAAATCCCCAAAGTCCTCGCCCGCCACAAACCGTTGCGGCCCAAAGTGCCCATCCTCGAACGTCACCGCCTCTCCGTCGGGAACGCGGAACCGCCAGTTCATTCCCGCCGGCTCCGCATATCGTTCCGCCAATCGCGCAGCGGCGGTCCGCTCCACCCGGCAAGTCCCCGGATACATCGGCCCCTCATCCCCCTCCATCCGACCCGCGCTCGGACTTTCATGCGGAGCCTGCGCAATCCGGCTCAGCTCCTTCCGCGAGCACCGGCATGGATACAGCCATCCCCCCGCCAGCAGCCTCCGCCAAACATCCACATAGAACCCCCGCCGCTCGCTCTGCGCATACGGACCGAACGCCCCACCCACATCCGGCCCTTCGTCCCAAAAAATCCCCAGCCAGCGCAGACCCTCGAGCATCGCCGCCAAGTACTCCGCCTTCGACCGCTCCGGATCCAGGTCTTCATTGCGCAGAATCAGAGTCCCGCCCGCCGCGCGCGCCCGCTCATAAGCCGCCCAGAACGTCCGAGCATGCCCCACATGCAGCAGCCCGGTAGGCGAAGGCGCAAGCCGCCCCCGATAGCCCGTTGTTTTGATTGATTGCTCCTGGGAAGATTCCTCGGCCACGCCGTCAGTCTATCGCCGGGGCAGCACCGGAGCCGGCCCACCCCCGGCCCGGCGCTTATTGGACAATCAAGCCGCCCGATCCGACCGCCGCACCCGCCCATACCCGTGCTCAACGGCCATCGCCTCCGCCATCGGCTCCGCCGCCGCAATCTTCGCCGGCCACAGATACTCCAGCAGCAGTCCCGCGCCCTGCCCCAGATAGATTCCGGCAAACACCAGCACAGCCTTCCACCCCGCCCGGAACCCATGCTGCAGCCCCAGCTGACACGACGTCACCCCCACCACCAGCGGAAACGCCAGCAGGGGCAGCGTCACCACCCCGGCCAGAACCGGCGGCAGCCGCCACCACGCCACCAGCGCCAGCAAAACCGCCAGCAGAATCCCAAGAGGCGCCACCTGCGCCACCGAAGCGCAGTCCGGATGCTTGCGCATCAGCCGGTTCGTTCCCCGTCCCGTCCGCACCATCTGGTACAGCAGGCCACGCAGCGTGCCCCGCGGCCGCTCGTGCACGGTCAGCCGCGAATCCGTGTAGGCCTCAATCCCCGCCTTCCATACCCGCGTCGTGAACTCCAGGTCCTCGCACGCGTCGAAGCTCTCATCGAACTGCCCCACCAGGTGGAAGACGCTGCGCCGGTAGGCCGCGCCATGGGTCGCCGCGTCCACTGAGTTCACCCGCTCCACCCCATCCGGTCCGCGGCCCAGCCAGCAGCCCCGCGCCCACGCAATCGCCTGGCCGGTGCGCGTCATGGCCGGCCCGTCCAGAGGCTGAGGCCGGCACAGGCACAGCGCCCCGGTCCGCTCCAGAATCGCCGCCGTATCCGCCAGCAGCGTCCGCGAGGTCACCGCAGAATGTCCATTCAGGAAGACCAGCACTTCGCCCGTCGCAGCCGCCAGGCCCAGGTTCCGTCCCGCCGCCGCCACCCGCTTCGGGTTCTCCAGCACCCGCACCCGCACCGGGCTCTTCGCGTACCGCCGCCGGATCAGGTCGCCGGTCCCGTCGCTCGATTGCCCGTCCACCACGAGAATCTCGTAGCGGTCCCGCGGATAATCCTGCTCCAGAAGCTGCTGCAGCAGCTCCGGCACGGTCTGCCGTTCGTTACGAACCGGAATCACTACCGAGATCGATGGCTGCATCGCTGGCTCCGCTCCTCCACCGCTGTGTAGATGCCAATTATCGATTCCTTACTGCGCCATGGCGCATCAATCCTGGCGACTCTTTGGTTTGGGGACTGAGCCGGTTACCAGTAACCCGCTACGCGCCGTTCAGGACTGACTGCGGTGCTCCCACCGGTGCCATGGAACTTCGACGGTCCCTGGCTGCTGGTAAAACGGCGCAGGCAGGTCCGCTGAGCGCCGGGACGCTGAGGCATCTGCGCTGCAGGGGCGGGCTCAAACCGCTGCGCGGATAAACACCGGGCGAAGTTGAATACACTGGAGTCCCGAAGAGAGATCCGGGCAGCGGGAAGCAGGCGCTGTTCGACCGGGGTCCGGGACGGAACGTGCCATCGCCGTCTCATGGAGGGTGAGATGGAGTTTGCAGGAGCTTCGCTGATTGCCGGGAAGCAGGCGAAGAAGAGCGGTGTCGGCTTTCGTGCCACGAATCCGGCGACCGGACAGGCATTGGAGCCGACATTTCATGCGGCTTCGGCAGAGGACATCGAGCGAGCTGTCAACGCGGCCCAACAGGCCTTTCTGGTGTGGAGGCACGCAAGCGGCGCCCAACGAGCGCGACTGCTGCGATCGATCGCGGACGGCCTCGATGCCGCGACGGACCCGCTGATCGACCGTGCCCATCTGGAGTCGGCACTGCCGGTGGTAAGGCTGCGCGGAGAAATGCTGCGAACCTGCAACCAGCTGCGACTCTTCGCTCGAGCGGCTGAGGAAGGATCCTGGGTGGAGGCGCGGATCGATACGGCGATGCCGGACCGTAAACCGCTGCCGCGTCCGGACCTCCGCTCCATGCTGCAACCGCTGGGACCCGTCGCCATCTTTGGAGCGAGCAATTTTCCGCTGGCCTTTTCGGTGCCGGGCGGCGATACGGCATCGGCCCTGGCTGCGGGGAACGCCGTGGTGGTGAAGGCGCATCCAGCCCATCCCGGAACGGGCGAGCTGGCGGGAAGCATCATTGCGGAAAGCCTCCGAAGCTGTGGCGCGCCGGAGGGCCTCTTTTCCCTGCTGTTTGACGACGGTATTGGGGTCGGGCAGGCGCTGGTGCAGCATCCCCTGATTCAGGCCGTCGGGTTTACGGGTTCGCGCCGGGCTGGACGAGCGCTGATGGATCTCGCCGCCCGACGGCCGCAGCCGATCCCCTGCTTTGCTGAGATGGGGAGCACGAATCCGGTGTTTGTCTTGCCCGGCGCGCTGCGAAAGCAGGCGCAGGGGATTGCGACGGGTTTGTTTGGATCGTTCACAATGGTGGCGGGACAGCAGTGCACCAAGCCGGGCATGGTGTTTGTGCCCAATCAGCCGGAGGTCGAACCTCTGCTGACGGATTTGCGGCAGCTGATCGAAGAGAGTGCGACCATGACGCTGCTGTCGCCGGGGATTGCAGCCAGCTACAGGAAGTCACTGGAGGCGCGGCGCGGGTCCCATGGCGTGGCGATGCAGGAGGCGCCGGTCGCGCAGAGCACGTGCGGAGTATCGGCGACGCTGCTGGAGACAGAAATCGATGCGTTTCTGCAGCAGCCGGAGCTGGGTGAGGAAGTTTTCGGTCCCACCTCGCTGGTGATCCGCTACGACAATCGCGAGAAAATCATGCGGGCCGCGGAAGAGCTGGACGGGCATCTGACCGCCTCCGTGATGGGCACGGACGAGGACCTGGCCGAGTACCGCGATCTGATCTCGATCCTCGAACGCAAAGCGGGGCGCATTATTTTTAACGGCTACCCGACGGGAGTGGAAGTATCCGACGCGATGGTGCACGGCGGCCCGTATCCGGCGACCTCCGACAGCCGGTTCACTTCGGTCGGAACCCCGGCCATTCTGCGCTTCGCACGTCCGGTTTGCTATCAGGGCTGCCTGGACGCGATGCTGCCGGAGGAGTTGAGCGACGCGAATCCCCGAGGGATTCTGCGGTTCGTCAACGGTGGCCGGACTCGCGAGCCTGTCGCGCGGCAGGAATGATCATTCCTTTGCGGTTTTGCAGAATAGGTGTGGTACCTTTGTTTCCACCTGCAGCGGGAAATTTACGCTGGATCACGTCAGTATTGAGGCCGGACCAGGGCTCGTCGGATCCGGCGCCCTGATTGCGCAGGATGGACTCGGCAGCGGTCCGAACGAGGGCGCCCCGGGTTAAAAAAGAGCCGGCAGAGACTGGTAAAGAAGGTCCCGGTACGGCGTAACAGTGCACAGAGAGACGCTGCTGATTTTTAGTCCGCCTCATCGGTCACTTCGAGCTGCCCGGAGAGCGGAAAGTATCCCGCGAAGACGCTCTGATGTAAGTTGCCGCCCACGCAGATTACTCAGACGATTACTATAAGCCCCCTATTCTGATACCTACGGGGGATTGTTGCTGGAGCTGGTGGCGATTATGTTGAGACAGCGATTACCAGACAGCCATTGACAGATTGATGACTTAGTTTTCGTTGTCCCCTTGTCCGAGTTATCCACACCGGAGAACCGCAACACCGCGATGAACGGCGTGCGGTTTTCGTTGCAGCCCATAGTCTCACCCCAAGGAGCAATTCACCATGAGCACCATTGCGGGAGCGGATGTTCTCGTGTCGGACATCAGTTCACAAGTCGCGATTCAGAAATCGATTGAGGCAAGCGTCGATGAGCTGATCGCAAATCTGCCGGATCCTCGTCAACTGACAAGCGAACAGCGGCGCGGCATCGTCGCTCGCTATACCGCGGTTCTGGAGGGCAACTTCATCTACTGGATGACAGCGACGCTCCTGGCCACCAAAGCGGAAGACGCGCGGCCCATCATTATGGATAACCTTCACGAAGAGACCCGCGACGCTCACCCGCACATGATGCGGAAGTTCGCTATGGAGGCGGGCGCTTTCCCCACCGATCGCGATGCACTGGCGGTGCACGAGGATCTGACGAAGATGCGGCTGTTCCTGGGCCATCTCTGTGGCGTGCAGTCGCTGGCCACCATGGCTTTTTTCGAGGGATTTATTCAGAAGTTCATGCCCTTTCTGGCCAACCTTGCCGCTTTGCAGGGATCGAAGGAAATGGAATACACCGACGTGCACGGCGTATGCGACATCGCGCATACTGCCGGTCTTTATGAGGCACTGTGGGCAGAGATGGCAGTCGATCCGCTTCCCAAAGGCGCCGACGTCAACGAAGGTGTCTATCTGCTGCGGAATCTGGTCAAAGAGATCGTTTGGCCGCAATCGGCGGCGGCCTGAAAGAGCCGTTCTGGCTGGGTCTGCACAGGTGCAGACCCAGGGCGCGGCAGAGCGTTTTCTGCCCTCGCTCCGCACAAGACGTTATCGTCCTGTATTCCAGCCGATGACTGTTCATAGCTCCGCCGGAACAGGGAATCAGATTTGAGACACTGAAACGATGAGTATTCGTTCTGCCATCACTGACCAGTTCCAGGGCGTTGCGGACGAGCATGGACGAGCACTGGCAACTCTCAATGACGACTTGCCGCTTCTCGAATCCGGGCTCGACTCTCTTTGTTTCGCCGTGGTCGTAACGCGGCTTGAGGACTCCCTCGGAGTGGATCCGTTCGCTGCGGAGGATGTCCTGTTCCCCGTCACTTTCGGGGAATTCGTGCGCCTGTACGAGGCGACGGCTCGGTAAACTATGTCATCCCTGGTCGGCTCTTCTCCGCCATTCGAAGCCCGGGACGCCGCGTCTGCGGACGATCGGGCCGAACCTTTGCAAGGGGCAATGAGTTCACGGTCTGCGGAAAGCGACGCGGCGCCATCCACCATGAATGATCCCGATTCAATCCCGGGCGACTGGCAGGAGCCGCAAGAGAGCCATCTGCGGGGAATGTACGGACGGCTCCTGCAGATCCTGGCCCGCATCCTGCCCGGGGCGACGAGCCTTCGCGTCTTCCTGCACCGCGCTCGGGGAGTCAGGATCGGCAAGGGAGTCTGGATTGGCTACGACGTGGTTCTGGACACCGCGCGTCCGGATCTCATCGTGATCGAGGACGGCGTCGCGATCAGCATGCGCGCCCTGGTGATCGCCCACTTCAAGGAACAGCGCGGCGTTCGCATCGAGCGCGAAGCCTTTATCGGTCCGGGTGCCGTCGTTCTTCCTGGCGTCATCGTCGGGCGGGGAGCGGTCGTCAAAGCCGGCAGCGTCGTATCGCAGTCGGTGCCCCCCATGACAGTCGTGCAGGGAAACCCGGCGGTCCCGGTTGCCCGGTGCGGCATCCCGTTCCGGCAGGACGTTTCGATGAAGCTGTTTTCACGGCATCTCCGCCCTCTGAGCGCTCCGCCAACCAGCGGCCGCCAGGATCCGGGGAGTAGTGGCAAGCGGGCGGAGCCTTAATCCGCACGCAGCAATGGCGCATGGGTAAAGGACATGCGGAAACGAGTTGCGACCTATGGCTACCTCCCAGCTGGAAGTTCTCAATCTCGCAAGTGCGATTCATGAGGCGGGTGATCCCGCCGGCCTCTTCCTGCGAGAAGCCGACGATTGCGTCGCCCTCACCGATCTCCTCGGCGGCTCGGCACTCTATGGCCGTGGCGATGAGCTGCAGGGCCGCTCCGTGCTTCTGGCCACCAAAGGGCAACTGACGACGGCCTGCGCTCTGGCTGAGCTGGATGGTGTGGTGCGTCGGGTTGTGCTCTGTCCCCCCGATCTGCCGCTGGAGCACCTGTCCCACGTGATGGATCTCGCCGAGGTGGACAGCATCGTATCGGACCGCGATGTGACGCGTTTCAGCGGGCCTCGGTCCCTCTACTTCAGCCCCTGCAGTCGCACAATCACGCCGGCAAGCCCGGTGATGCCAGTCGGCCATAAAACCGAGTGGGTCCTGCTGACCTCGGGGACCACCGGCGCTCCGAAACTGGTGATACATACCCTGGCCAGCCTCACGGCGGGCATTCGCCGAGGCCGCTCATCGGGCCGGCCCATCGTCTGGAGCACGTTTTACGACATTCGCCGCTATGGCGGTTTGCAGATCCTGCTTCGCGCTCTCCTCACCGGTACTTCCCTCGTTCTCCCGGGAACCGGCGAGTCGACCGTGGATTTCCTCGAGCGGGCGGGTTCGCTCGGAGTCACCCACATCTCCGGAACGCCTTCGCACTGGCGCCGCGCCCTGATGAGCCCGTCGATCCACGGGCTGAAACCGGAATACGTTCGTCTCTCCGGAGAGGCTCCGGATCAGACCATCCTCAACGGTCTGCGGGAGACCTTCCCCGGCGCGCGCATCGTGCACGCGTTTGCTTCGACCGAGGCAGGTCTGGCATTTGAAGTCGACGACGCGATATCCGGCTTTCCGCCCCCGGCCATGACCAGCGTGCCCGGCGTCGAGATCGCCATTCGCGAGGGCACGCTGCGTATCCGATCGGCCGGCAACGCCTGCCGTTATCTCGGGGAGAATGCGCCCGTGCTGAAAGATGCCGACGGATGGGTGAATACCAGCGATCTGCTGGAGATGCGCGATGGCCGGTATTTCTTCTGCGGCCGGCGCGATGGCGTCATCAACGTCGGCGGCCTCAAGGTGCACCCTGAGGAGATTGAATCGGTGATCAGCCGCCATCCTGAAGTGCAGATGTGCGTGGTGCGGGGAAAAAAGAGCCGCATTACAGGGGCGCTGGTGGTGGCCGACGTGGTGCTGCGGCAAAGCGGCGCGGGCGAGGAAGGGGATATTCCGTCGGTCCAGGACGATATCCTCCAGCTGTGCCGCGAGAGCCTGGCCGCCCACAAGGTGCCCGCTGCCATCCATATCGTCCCCATGCTGGCATTATCGGAATCCGGGAAAGTGCTGCGCCGCGATGCGTAATGTCCTGGTAACGGGAGCCAGCCGCGGGCTTGGGCTGGGTATCGTATCGCGGCTCATGGCTTCGGGATACTGTGTCCTTGCGCTCGCCAGGTCCGAGACAAAAGATCTCGCTGCGTTACGCGCCCAGGCGGAAAGTGCGGGCTGCGGGAAGCTTTCCTTTCGCGCCTTCGACCTCTCCCATATCGACGAGATTCCGGCGCTGGTGACGGAGATGCGCAAACAGGCTGGGCCGCTCTATGGCCTGGTCAATTGCGCCGGCATCAGTTTTGAGGGATCCCTGGCCATGATGCCCACTTCGCAAATCGAGCAGATGGTGCAGGTCAATCTGCTGTCTCCCATGGTTCTCACCAAAGCCGTGGTTCGGGGCATGATGAGCGATGGGGCGGGGCGCATCGTCAGCATCGCCTCCATCACGGCATTCACGGGATACAGCGGCCTCGCCGTCTATGCAGCGACCAAGTCCGCACTGACAGGTTTCTCCCGCTCCCTGGCGCGCGAAGTCGGTCGCATGGGCGTGAACGTCAACTGCGTCGCTCCGGGATTTATCGATACACAAATGACCTCAGGGCTTGCGGGCGAGCAGCGGGAGCGGGTGATTCGACGCAGCGCCCTGCGCCGGCTGGCCGATGTGAGCGATGTGGCAGGCGCCGTGGAGTTCCTGCTGAGCGACGGCGCAAAAAACATTACGGGGACCGTCGTTACGGTGGACGCGGGGAGCACTGCATGAAGGAGACCGCCACCACCACTTCCCTTCCGACCGGCAACGCGTCGCGCGCGTGGCTGCGCGCTCTCGAATCGACCTCGACGATTGCGCAGAATCCACGACGCCTCCTGTCCACGGTGATTGCGCAGATCGCGTCTTCTTCCAACAACGCTCCGGCTCTCCTTTCCCATCGGGAGAGCTTCACGTTCGGCGAGCTCGCAGAGCGTTCCGATCGCTACACGCGATGGGCTCTGCAGCAGGGGATCCAAAAAGGCGACGTTGTCGCCCTGCTCATGACCAGCCGTCCCGAATATCTAGCCTGCTGGTCGGGCATTGCAGCCGCCGGTGGCGTGGTGGCGTTGTTGAACACGAATCTCAACGGCGCGTCGCTGGCTCACTGCATCCATGTAGCGCGACCGCGGCACCTGATCGTTGCCGGCGAATGCCGGGAGGCGCTGCTGTCGGCGCTGCCCGCTGCCACGACAGAGCCCGCAATCCGGACCCACGGCTTCGATGACAGCCGCTTTGCTCGCATCGATGCGCAGCTGCTCGATCTGCCATCGGAACCGCTGGCCGATGCGGAGAAACCCGTTGTCACCCTCGGCGATCTGGCGCTCTACATCTACACCTCCGGCACGACCGGTCTGCCCAAGGCGGCGCGCGTCAGCCATGGGCGCATCCTGCAGTGGTGCTATTGGTTCGCGGCCATGCTCGCTGTGCAGCCGGAAGACCGCATGTACGACTGCCTGCCCATGTATCACAGCGTGGGCGGAGTCCTGGCGCCAGGCGCGGCTCTGGTGGCCGGAGCCAGCGTCGCCATCCGGGAATCGTTTTCCGCCCGTGAGTTCTGGGCCGATGTGGTCCGGTGGGACTGCTCGATGTTTCAATACATCGGGGAATTCTGCCGCTATCTGCTCCATGTCCCGGATGGGTCCTTCGATCGTAATCACTGCGTGCGGGTGGCCTGTGGCAACGGTATGTCTTCGGATGTGTGGAATGAGTTCAAAGAACGGTTCAGCATTCCCACTGTCTTTGAGTTCTACGCCTCGACCGAAGGCGGGCTGTCGCTCTTCAACGTGGAGGGCAAGCCCGGATCCATCGGCCGCGTGCCTCCCTACCTCGCCCATCGACTCGCGCCCGCTTTAGTCCGATTCGATTCTGAGACGGAACTCCCTTGCCGCGATGCCCAGGGGTTCTGCATTTCCTGTGCGGCGAACGAGCCGGGAGAAGCGCTGGCTCGCGTGTCGGGCGAAACAACGCCCACCGGCAGCCGCTACGAAGGCTACACCGATCCGCAGGCCTCTGAGGACAAGCTGCTGCGGAACGTGTTCCGGCGGGACGACGTCTGGGTACGCACCGGCGATCTGATGCGGCGCGATGAACAGGGCTTTTTCTACTACGTGGACCGTGTCGGTGACACTTTTCGCTGGAAGGGCGAGAACGTCGCGACCACCGAAGTGGCGGAGATTCTGTGCGGCTTTCCCGGCGTGAAGCATGCGGTGGTCTATGGCGTAAAAATCCCGGGCGCCGATGGGCGCATAGGAATGGCGGCCCTGACGTTCGACGGAACTCCGGATTTATCGCGACTTCGGGTATACATGGCAGCTTCCCTGGCCTCCTACGCCCGGCCTGGTTTTCTGCGCTTTCGCGCGAATTTTGACATGACAGGAACCTTTAAGTATTCGAAAGCGGAGCTGGTGAAGCAGGCATATGACCCGGAGCTGATTTCCGATGCCCTCTATTTCAACAACCCGGAGACGCAAACTCTACACTCGCTCGACCTATCTCTCTACGAACGAATCCAGACTGGAAGCCTTCGCCTGTAATCCCGTGCTACGGCTGGTTGCACAACTGGCCTGGATGAAACGCAAGGCGAAAACGGGGAGAAAAGCCGAACGGCTGTAAGGCGGCAGGACTGCATGTTGATTGACGGTCTCAGAGACGAGTTTCACTCCGCCGAAGCGGCCATCGACGGTGGTCCGATCTATCCCGAGGTGACCGCTGCGGAGATTCGTGACCATCTGGCGGGTTACGACTTTCGCCGCGGCCTGCCCCTGGAACAGGTCGCCGCCGACGTCGAGCAGATGCTGCGCCGCTGGCAGGTTCACGTCACCCATCCGCGCTACTTCGGATTGTTCAACCCCAGCGTCACGCTTGCCTCCGTCGTTGCCGATATTCTGACCGCCACTTATAACCCGCAGCTCGCCGCCTGGCGGACTTCACCCGCGGCCATTGAGATCGAGCGACACACGCTGGCCTGGCTTGCAGGTAAGTTCGGGCTGCCCACCCAGACCGCCGCCAGCTTCACCAGCGGAGGCGCAGAAGCGAATCTCTCCGCGCTCATCGCAGCCCTCACGCAGGTGTTTCCCGAGTATGGCGAGCAGGGCCTCCACCGTCTCCCGCATCCTCCCGTCTTCTACATTTCCGCCGAGGCGCATCATTCGTTCAGCAAGATCGCGCATATGTCCGGCCTCGGGCGCGACGCAGTGCGCACGGTCCGAACCGGCAGGGACCTGAAGATGGATCCAGCCGATCTGGCGGCCCAGGTTGCGGAGGATCGCCGGGCCGGACTGGCTCCGTTTCTGGTCGTCGGCACCGCTGGCACCACAGCGGCCGGCGTCATCGATCCCCTGCCCGAGCTGGCGCGATTCTGCCATGACCAACGGCTCTGGTTCCACGCCGACGCCGCCTGGGGCGGAGCCGCGATTCTTTCCCCGTCGCTGGGGCGCCATCTTGCCGGTATCGAATCCGCTGACTCCATCACCTGCGACGCGCATAAATGGTTTTCTGTGGCCATGGGCTGCGGCATGTTCTTCTGTCGTCATCCCGAGACCGTCGAGCGCGCTTTCCGTGCCGAAGCCAGCTACATGCCTGGCAAGGCAGGCGCGGACACGAGCGATCCCTATACCCATTCGCTCCAGTGGTCGCGCCGGTTCACGGGACTGAAGCTCTTCCTCGCGCTGGCCGAGCGCGGTGAAGAGGGCCAGGCCCAGGCGATCGACCATCAGGCTCGCCTCGGCAACCGGATGCGCGAACGACTGGCCGCTTCCCATTGGACGATCGTCAACAATACCCCGCTGCCGGTCGTATGCTTTACCCGCGAAGGCCTCAACCTGCCTTCGTTTCTGAAGAGTCTGCAGACCCAACAGATCGCGTGGATGTCCGAAGCCAGGCTCGGGACGAGCTCCGTGGTGCGCGCCTGCATGACCAGTTTCAAAACGACCGAGAAGGATATTGACCAGGTCGTCGAGCGAATAACCCGCCTGGCCGCGGATCAGAAAAACGGCCAACTGGCTGCGGCGACACCCTGATGTCTGTCTGCGCAAAGATAAGGAGTTTGCTTTTTTTAACGCGATGAAGCCCGAGACCCTTGCCATTCACGCCGGATACCAGGTCGATCCTGCGACCCGCTCCGTCGCCGTGCCTATCTACCAGACCGTGGCCTATGCGTTTGACAGCGCGGATCACGCGGCCGCTCTCTTCAATCTGGAGGCGGAAGGCTACCGCTACACCCGCATCGGCAATCCCACCACCGATGTTCTCGAGCGCCGTGTCGCCGCGCTGGAGGGCGGCCTGGGGTCGTTGTGCGTAGCCAGTGGTCAGGCAGCCGTTTCTTACGCCGTTTCCAATGTTGCCGAAGCCGGCCGCAACATCATTTCCGTTCCGCAGCTTTATGGGACCACCCATACCCTGTTCGCCCATCTCTTGCCCCGCCAGGGCGTCACGGTGCGCTTTGCAGCTTCTGAGAAACCGCAGGACATCGAGGCCTGCATCGACGAGAACACGCGCGCGGTTTACTGCGAAAGCGTCGGGAATCCTGCTGGGAATATCTGCGATATCGAGGCATTGGCCCGAGTAGCCCATGGCCACGGCGTTCCGCTGTTGGTGGACAACACCGTCGCCACACCGATTCTTCTGCGCCCCTTTGATCATGGGGCCGATGTCGTCATTCATTCGCTCACCAAGTTTCTGGGCGGCCACGGGACGACGCTCGGCGGCGCCATCATCGACAGCGGCAACTTCCCCTGGAACGACCATGCCGCGAAGTTTCCTCAGTTCACCACACCCGATCCCTCGTACCACGGCCTGATCTACACCGAGCATTACGGCAAGGGCGCTTTCCTCGGCCGTTGCCGCAGCGTCTACCAACGTGTGAATGGCGCGGTTCTCGCGCCGCTCAGCTCCTTTCTGCTGCTGCAGGGCATTGAGACGGTGGCGTTGCGCGTTGACCGCCACACCGCCAACGCCCGCGCAGTCGCGGAATATCTGCGCAGCCACCCGAGCGTTGAGTGGGTCAACTACGCAGGGTTCGCAGACAGTCCGTATTACCAGCTGGCCCGGAAATATCTGGGCGGCCGGGCATGCTCGCTGCTGGCCTTCGGCATTCGGGGCGGCTACCCTGCGGCGGTCCGCTTTTACGATTCTCTCGGGCTGGTCACGCGGCTCGTCAATTTAGGCGATGCGAAGTCTCTGGCCTGTCATCCGGCTTCCACCACGCACCGGCAGATGTCGGCAGACGAGCAGCGCCTCGCCGGCGTGACTCCGGAAATGATCCGCCTCAGTGTGGGCATCGAGCATGTCGACGATATTGTTGCCGATCTCGATCAGGCGCTCAAGAGAGCCCAATGATGCAGTCCCGGCTTCGGCCGCAATTCCCTGAGGTGAACTCTGTGCCCATCACGCTTTACAGCGAAACCGAACAACCCCCGGCCCACAACGGCTGGCATACAGGGGGCGCCTCACTGCCCCGTTCCGTCGATGGTTCGAGCCCCGGCCTGGTGATCGGGTTGTTGAA
Source organism: Acidobacteriaceae bacterium (assembly GCA_036267395.1). Taxonomy (GTDB): domain Bacteria; phylum Acidobacteriota; class Terriglobia; order Terriglobales; family Acidobacteriaceae; genus Palsa-343. The sequence goes on from DATAWD010000016.1 coordinate 35,328, forward strand.
TAACATGCCGGATGCTGCGCTTCAGGCAACGGAACAACAGTTCCGCTCGCTGCTCGATGCGGCGTCGACGGATATCTCCGTTCAGCTCGTGTTGTGCCGCATGCCTTTAATTCCTCGCAGCCAGGCAGCCGACGATTATCTGCGCCGCTCTTACGTCGCAATTGACTCAGTGCTCGACACAGAGATTGACGGTCTGATCGTGACCGGAAGAGAGCCGCTCACCCCTGATTTGCGCGACGAGCCTTACTGGGACAGCTTTGTCCAGGTTCTGGAGTGGTCTCGGAGGAGCACCGCTTCCACGATCTGGTCCTGTCTCGCGGCTCACGCAGCGGTTCTTCACCTGGACGGCATTCAGCGACTCCGCGGCGAGTATAAGCAATGCGGGATCTTTCACTGTTCCCGCACCTCGAATCACCCTTTGGTTGCGCATCTCCCGGAACAGTTTCGGATGCCCCATTCCCGATGGAATGGTCTTCCCAAAGACGATCTGGCCTGCTCAGGATATGAACTGCTGGCGCTTGCAGGCGACGCCGGAGTCGACTGTTTCCTGCGCCAGAAGGCAGGAGAGAGCCTCTTTCTGTTCTTCCAGGGGCACCCGGAATATCAGCCCGACACGCTCCTGCTCGAATACCGGCGGGATATTCTGCGTTATCTTCGCGGCGAAGCGGCCGCGTGGCCGGGAACGCCGCGCGGCATGCTGACGCCCAAAGACGAGACTGCCCTGCTGGAACTCGGAAGCCAGGCGCATGTGCGATCCGAGGAAGAGACTTTGGCGGGTCTCATGCGTCTCTTCTCTGCGGCTGGCATCGAGAACGGCTGGCATGGGACGGCAACCACCATCTATCGCAACTGGCTTGAATATCTGAGCGCGCAGAAAACGCATCGGGCCGCCAGCAGAGAGCCGGCGCCCCTGGCGCCGTCCTTCGGCGATGCCGCCGGCCAGCACGGACTGCAACGCGGGTCCTTCTCCTGATGGCGGGAGCGGACGGGGGGAATGCATGAGACGAGCACTCCTGTACGCAGGTGTGGCGATTGGCTTGGGGATTGTCGGTGTTGCCCTCTGGTCGGAGATGCGCGTGCGCTCTTCCTCTCCTCCTGCTTCCTCTGCTTTGCGTCGCGAGTGGAGCCCGGCCGCTGCGGCAACTTACCTCGACAGCCGCGAGGTGTGGTGGCAGCAATGGCCCCCGGCGCAGCGCGATGAAGGAACGGTCTGCCTCTCCTGCCACACGGTATTGCCTTACGCGCAGGTTCGGCCCTTGTTGCGGTCACAACTGCACCAGAGCGGTCTTACTTCGCCGGAGAAGGCGATGCTTGCCAGCATCGAGAAGCGCGTCCAGGACTGGTCGCGCGTCAAGCCGTATTACCCCGATGCCGCCCACGCGGACCCCTCGCGAGCCACCGAGGCTGTCCTGAACGTTTTGATACTGGAGAGCTACGAGGCCAATCCCGCATCGCCTGGCGCCGTAACCCGGGAGGCTTTCGATGAAGCCTGGGCGCTCCAGGAAAAGACCGGAACGGATGCTGGAGGCTGGCAGTGGCAGGACTTCCATGAGGCTCCCTGGGAATCCCCTGAATCGGCCTACCAGGGCGCGGCGATGATGGCCCTCGCAACCGGCATGGCCGGCGCGGCGTACGGCGCTGACTCCGCGGTATCCGAACCGGTGCAGCGGCTGAGGCAATACCTGCAGCGTGGATACCAGGCCCAGCCGGTCCTGAACCGCGTTTACGCCCTGTGGGCGTCGGCGAAGATGCCGGGACTTCTGAGTCCCCGGCAGCAGACCGACCTTGTGCACCAGCTCGCGACTCTGCAGCAACCGGACGGGGGCTGGTCTCTGCCGTCGCTCGATCCGCAACGCGCCGCCCGGAAGGCGTTCCTGGACTTTCTGAAGCGCGCCAACGATGCGGACAGAAGCGACGGATGCGCAACCGGGCTGGCGGTTGTCGCGATGGAGGAGGCCGATGTCGATGCCGACGATCCGGTGCTCCGGCGCGGACTGGTCTGGATTGAGCAGCACCAGGCACAGGACGGCAGCTGGTGGGCGTCTTCCCTGAACGGATTTCGAGACCCGGCCAGCGATCTGGGCCGCTTTATGAGCGACGCGGCGACCGGCTACAGCGTGCTCGCTCTCGAAGAGGCACAGAGCCGCCAACCAACAGCGCGCGCCGCGAGCAGTAACGGCGCCGGCAACGCTCCGGGAGATTGACCGAAGCCGCGGCGCATAGGCCCTGCGATCAGGCGCCCAGCACCGCAACCACGGATTCGCGCGCAGCGTCGACCATCTCAGCGATGTCGGCCGGGGTGGATACGAGCGGCGGCGCGAAAAACAGCTGGTCTCCCGGCGCCGGATGCGCGCCAAGTGCCGGCCGTGTGCGCGTGAGCACGCCCCGCCGGCGCATTTCCGTCCGCAGCCGCCCCCCAACATCGTCGCCGGCGATGAAATTCTTCTTCGTGCTGCGATCCTGAACGAATTCGACAGCCGCCAGAAGTCCCTTTCCTCCCCGAATGTCCCCCGTGTTCGCATGGTTGCCGAGGGCCTCCTGGAGACCGTGCAGCAGAGCGTCTCCCATCTTTGCCGAGTTCTCCAGCAACTTCTCCCGCTCCAGGATTTCGATATTGCGCAGACCCACAGCACAGCAGGGCGGATGACCGGAATTGGTGTAGCCATGCATCCATCGGCTCGCCGGTTCCACTGATTCCAGAGCCTCCTGAATGTCGCGACTCACCATGATGCCCCCCAGAGGCAGGTATCCAGAGGTGACGCCTTTGGCGAAACTCAGAATGTCGGGCTGAACCTTCCAGTGCTCCAGACCGAACCAGCGGCCTGTTCTGCCAAAGCCCGTAATGATTTCGTCCGCGATCAACAGCACGTTGTAGCGGGTGCAGATTTCGCGAATGCGCGGCCAATAATCGTCGGTCGGATAAATGATGCCGCCTGCGCCGTGAATCGGCTCTCCAATAAAGGCAGCCACCGTTTCCGGCCCCTCGCGCAGGATCGCTTCTTCCAGCCCGCGGGCTGCTGCCTGGCCGGGGGTCTCGCCCGGCTGCACCGTTTCGCAGCGGTATGGATAGCACGTATCGATGTGCAGGAAACCCGGCACACGCGGCTCAAACATCTTCCAGTAGCCGGCGATCCCGCTGGCGCTCATCGCCTGGAGCGTGACGCCGTGATAGCCGTGGATCCTCGAGATGACCTTGAGCTTTCCGGTCCGGCCGCGCACTTTCCAGTAGTAGCGAGCGGTCTTGAAGGCCGATTCGTTGGCCTCCGCTCCACCGGAGCAGAAAAAGACGGCCGCCATATATGGGGCGAGTTCGATCAGCTTTTCCGCCAGCAGGATGGAAGGAATGGTCACCGACCCGGCATAGCCGGAGAAATACGCGAGGGTCTTCATCTGATCCGCAGCTGCTTCAGCCAGTTCGGCGCGGCCGTGGCCCACGTTGACATTCCACAATCCCGAAAGACCGTCAATGTACTCCCGCCCCTCCGCATCGCGGATCCGGATGCCGCTTCCGCTTACGCACAGCACCGCATCCTGGGTATCGATGGGGTGATGCAGCGAGTGAATCTGATGTCGCCGGTCTGACGCGGCCAAATCGGTCGTTGGCACGGATCGCAATTCCTCCTGTGATCAGCCCATGATACCGATCTCGCATTCGTTGCTGAAGCCTTTTCGGACACAAAGAATCCGCTTCAATCCGGGGCTCCGTCTCTCCATGCCAGACCCTGGCATCGAATCGATCTGAGAAGCCGAACTCCACCCGCCTTTCAGGCGAACTTCTCTGCTTCAAACCCGGCGCGGGGCCCCTGGGTTGCCAGTCTAAAAATATGCATATTACAGACAATAAGCGACTTAGGGGCATCCATCCTGAACGCCGCCGCCGAATAGGCGACCAACGATCGGCTACCAGCCACGTCCGCATCTGCGGCCCCGTCAGGGCAACCTCCGCGGCCTCCGGCTTCGTCTTCCCACCGGGAGGAAGTTCATGCCTGCACGCCCCATTTGGTCCGGCTCGATTCAGATTTCCCTCGTCTCCATCGCCGTCCGCATCTACCCGGCGAGCGAGACGGCGCGCGCCGTCGAGTTCCATCAGATCGACCGCAAGACCCATCATCGCATCCACCATCAGAACGTGGACGAGAGCGGCAGGGTCGCCCCCGAGGACATCGTGAAGGGTTTCGAATATGCGAAGAACAAATATGTCGAGATCGATCCCGACGAGCTGAAGGCTCTGCGCATCCCCACCGCCACCACGATGGAGATCCGCCAGTTTGTCCATGCCGACGAGCTGCCGTCCTCCCTCTACGATCGGCCCTGCTTCGTCGCTCCCAAAGACAAGGCCCAGGCCAAACCACTCAACATCATGCGCGACGCCCTGCGCTCCACCCGGAAGCTGGGCATCGGCGAGCTTGCCTTCAGCGGCCGCGAACACCTGGCCGCCATCGCCGCGCCCGCCGACGCGAAGCAGAAAGGACTGATGCTGTACGTGCTGCGCTACGAAGAAGAGTTGCGGGAGGCGAAAGCGGCGGTGGGCGACGTTCCGCAGACGAAAGCCAGCCCTCAGGAGCTATCGCTGGCCAAACAGCTCATCGAAGGCAGCACCTCGCGCTTCGATCTTTCCGTGTATCGCGATGACTACGAGGCTGCTGTGAAGAAGCTCGTGGACGCGAAAAGAAAGGGCAAGCCTCTGCCCGAACCTGAAGCGAAGCGAAGCGAAAACCCGGGAAGGTGGTCAACATCATGGACGCGCTGCGGCAAAGTCTCGCGGCTGCGGAAGAACACCCGAAGAGCCGGCGCGCGGTCAGGCGTAAGAATGCCGCCTGACCGGTCCGGGCCTTTACTTTTGCAGGGTGTAGACGTTGCTCGGAGCCTTCGCGCCCGCCTGCGACGGCGTCGGCAGTTGCGAAGTATCCCAGCCGCCGCCCAGCGCCTGCACCAGCTGCACGGCAGAGATCATCTGGCTCACTTCCAGCGAGTTCAGGCCCTGCTGGTCGCCGAGCAACGTGGTCTGCGCCGACACCACGTCCACGTAAGGATCGATTCCGGTCTGGTAGCGCTGCGTCTCCAGATCGACGAACTCCTGCGCCGACTTCACAGCGTCCTGCTGATGCAGGATCTGCTGCGAATAGATGCGCGTCGCCGCCAGAGAATCTTCCACCTGCTCAAATGCCGTCAGCGCCGTTTGCCGGTAGCTGGCCAGATCGGCGTTGTACTGGGCCTCGTACTGGTGCAGCTCCGCGCGATAGAGCCCGCCGTCGAAGATCACCTGCGACGCCGACACCCCGATCGACCAGAAGCGGCTGGGCCAGTCCGCGATGTGCGCGAAGTTCGACGCCTCGGTTCCGCCCGAGCCCGTGAGACTGAGTTGCGGAAAGAAAGCGCCGTAGCCGATCCCGATCGTCGCGTTGGCTTCGGCCAGCGTCCGCTCCGCTGCCGCCACGTCCGGTCGCCGCTCCACCAGCTGCGACGGCACGCCGGTGGGAATCGGCGGCGGCCCATAGGTCATGGGCCGCACGGGGATGGAGAAGTCGCTGGCCACCTTGCCCAGCAGCATGGCGATCGCGTGCTCGTACTGCGCCCGCAGCAGTCCCACGTTGGTCTGCGACGACTGCGCCGAGGCCAGCGTCGAGCGCGCCTCCACCACCGAGATGTAGTCGCCCACCCCGGCATCGTAGGAGCCCTGGGTCGCATCGAGGGCCTTCTGATCAGCGGCAACCGTCTGATCGAGGATTTGCTGCAGCATGTCCTGACCGCGGATTTCGAAGTAGTACTCGGCCAGCGACGCCTGCTCGGTCAGCCTTTCCAGCTGCAGATCGGCCGCGCTCACCTGAGCGGCATATTCTTCCACCCGGACTTCGTTCCGGATCTTGCCCCACAGATCCGGCGCCCACGAGACGTCCAGCGGAAACGCCCAGATGCCGCTCGTCGTGCCGGTGTTGGCGATCGACGACGAACGCAGGTTGCCGGAGGTCTTCTGACGAGTCCACGAGGGGCCGAAGGTGATGGTCGGCCAGTACTGCGAGCGAGCCTGGGCCACCAGCGCGCGGGCCGCCATGTACTGCTCAAAGTACTGTTTGATGGTCTGGTTGTTGATGTTGAGCTGGCCTTCCAGCGTGTTCAGTTCCGGCTCGTGGAAGACCTCCCACCAGTTGCCGCGGAGCATCCCGTCCTGCGGGCTGGCCACCTTCCATCCCGGCTCGTTATGGAAGTTAACCGTTGATTCCTTGTAGTTTGGCGCGGTGACCTGCGGCGGCGCCGGCGGATGATAGCGCGGTCCCACGTTGCAGCCTGCGAGCGCCGCGAGCAGACCCGCTGCGGCGACTGTGAACCCGCGCGCCGTCTGGTTGGTTGTACCCATAAGCTTGTTTCCGAGTCGTCTCACGACGCGGCTCCTTGTATCTCCGGTCGGAACGTGTCGTGCGATCTGCCGAGTATGCGCAGACGCAGGGCGTCGAGAGCGAGATAAACCACCGGAGTGGTGTAGAGAGTGATCAACTGGCTCAGCAGCAGGCCGCCGACAATCGTAATGCCCAGCGGCCGCCGCAGCTCCGAACCCGTCCCCGTGCCGAACGCCAGCGGCAGCGCGCCGCAGATGGCCGCCATGGTCGTCATCAGAATGGGCCGGAAGCGCAGCATGCAGGCCTCGAAGATGGCGTCGTAGGTGCTCTTCTGTTCCTCGCGTTCCGCCATCAGCGCAAAGTCGATCATCATGATGGCGTTCTTCTTCACGATGCCGATGAGCAGGATGATGCCGATGATGGAGATGACATTGAGGTCCATGTGGAAGATCATGAGCGCCAGCATGGCCCCGATGCTCGCCGAGGGCAGCGTGGAAAGAATCGTGAACGGATGCACCAGGCTCTCATAGAGAATGCCCAGCACGATGTAGACAGCGAGAACAGCCGTAATGACCAGGTATTTCTCTGACGCCAGCGAATCCTGATACGCCTGGGCCGTCCCGGCGAAGAATCCGTGAACCGTTGACGGCATACCAAGGTCGGATTCCATCTGATTGACCTCGCGGACCGCGTCACTGAGCGACATACCATTGGCCATGTTGAAGGAGACGGTCACAGAAGGAAAGAGTCCGGTGTGGCTCACCTGCAGCGGCGTCGTCCCCACATGCTCTTTCATGACGCTCAGCAGCGGCGCGATGGTGTTGATGCCGGCCGTGGTTCCACTGGACGCCCCCCCGCTGGTGGTGAACCAGATGTCCTTCAGGCCGGCCGGCGACTGCCAGTATTGCGGAGCCACTTCCATGACCACGTAGTACTGGTTGAGCTGGGTATAGATCACTGAGACTTCCGACTGTCCGTACGCGCTGTAAAGGGCGGAGTCGAGCGAACTCGGCGTCTGGCCCAGCCGCGCGGCGGTCACGCGATCGAAATCCAGCATCTCCTCCAGACCACCGTTCTGCTGGTCGGTATTCACGTCCTCCAGACCCGGGAGCTTGCGCATGTGTGCCAGCAGCATCGGCCCCCATTTGGCCAGGTCAGGAATATTGTCCGACTGAATGGTGTACTGGTAGAGCGCGCTGCTGCTGCGTCCGCCGATGCGCAGATCCTGCACCGGCTGCAGGAAAGCCGACGCCACCGGCAGGCGCTCCAGCTTGGGACGCAGGCGATTGATCACGTCCATGGCGCTGACGGTGCGCTCGCCCTTGCCATGGCCCAGGGGCTTCAGCGCCATGTAAATGAAGCCTCCGTTGCTGGAGCCGTTGCCGCCGGTGTAAGCGTTCACATGCGCCACCGCCGGATCGGCCTGGATCACCTTTACCAGCGAGAGAACCGAGTACTTCATGAACGGAAAAGAAGCGTCCTGCGGACCCTGCACCCCGCCCACGATGGCGCCCGTGTCCTGCTGGGGAAAGAATCCCTTGGGAATGCGCACGATGACGATCACGTTGAGGGCAATGGTCAGCGCCAGCACGATGAGAATCAGAACCGGATTATCGAGCGCCCAGGCCAGCGAGACGCGGTAGGCAGCCAGCAGAGCGTTGAAAGTTTTCTCACTCGATCGGTACATCCAGTTGTGCTCTTCGCTCTCGTCATGATGCTTCAGCAGGTGCGCGCACATGGTCGGCGTCGTGGTCAGCGAGACCACCATGGACACCAGAATGGCCGTGGACAGCGTCACCGCGAACTCGCGGAAGAGCCGCCCGATGATGCCGCCCATCATCAGGATGGGAATGAAAACGGCGATCAGCGACATGCTGATGGAAAAGACGGTGAAGCCGATCTCCCGCGCCCCCACCAGCGCAGCATTGAAAGCGGGCATCCCGCTTTCCAGATGACGCGTGATGTTCTCCATCACCACGATCGCGTCGTCAACCACGAAACCGGTGGCAATGGTCAGCGCCATCAGCGAGAGATTGTCGATGCTGTAACCGAGAAGGTACATCACGGCAAACGTGCCGATGAGCGACACCGGCACGGCCACGGTGGGAATGAGCGTCGCGCGGGGCCGGCGCAGGAAAATGAAGACCACCAGCACGACCAGGATAATGGAGCCGAGCAGCGTCTCCTCGACGTTGCGGACGGAGGCGCGGATTGTCGTGGTGCGATCGAGAACGATAGTGGTGTCGATGCCCTGCGGCAGCACCGCCTGCAGAAACGGCAGCTGGGCGCGGATACTGTCGACGGTGTCGATAATGTTGGCGCCCGGTTGGCGGAAGATGATGATGAAGACGGCGCGGGTGCCATCCATGTAGCCCGCTGTCCGGATGTTCTCGGTCGAATCGTAGACGCCGGCCACGTCGGAAAGCCGCACGGCCTGCCCGTCGTGATAGCCGACCACGAGGGGGGCGTAGTCCTTCGCCGTGGAAATCTGATCGTTGGTGATGATGTCCGCAGTCACCGCTCCATTGGAGAGCTGGCCGCGCGGCTCATGCGAGTTCTCCAGGCTGAGCAGCGAACGCACATTGGACAGAGTCATGCCGAAGCTCTCCAGCTTGGTCGGGTCCACTTCGACGCGCACCGAAGGCGTGGCGCCGCCACCGACAAATACCTGGCCGACGCCGTCAATTTGGGAGAGCTTCTGCTCCAGAATTGTGGAGGCGAGATCGTAGACTTTCGTTACGTCGTACTTCTTCGACGTAAGGCCGAGGATCATGATCGGCGCGTCGGCTGGATTCGATTTCCAGTAGTGCGGATTCGAGGGCAGGTTGGCGGGCAGATAGGTGCGTGCGGCATTGATGGCCGCCTGCACGTCACCGGCAGCCGCGTCGATGTTGCGGCTCAGGTCGAACTGCATCGTGATGCGGGTACTGCCCAGGCTGCTGGATGAGGTCATCTCCGTGACCCCGGCGATGTGCCCGAGCTGCCGTTCCAGCGGCGTCGCTACCGACGCGGCCATAATCTGGGCGCTGGCGCCAGGCAGATTGGCGCTCACGTTGATGGTCGGGAAATCCACCTGGGGCAGGGGCGCCACGGGCAACACCATGAAGCCGATCGCGCCGGCAATGGCGACCGCAATGGTCAGCAGCGTGGTGCCGACCGGGCGCCGGATGAAGGTCCAGGAGAAGCTCACGGGTGCGTCTCCGCGGGAGGGGGCATGGAGTCGCCGGCATGCTGGGCGGCATGATCCGACGGCTGGCGGCCGGAGATCTTCTGGCCGATGCGGTCGAAGAAGATGTAGATGACCGGCGTGGTGTACAGCGTGAGGATCTGGCTGAGCAGCAGGCCGCCCACCATCGCGATGCCCAGAGGCCGGCGCAGTTCAGAACCGAGGCCGGTACCCAGGGCCAGCGGCAGACCGCCGAGCAGGGCGGCCATGGTGGTCATCATGATGGGCCGGAAGCGCAGCATGCTGGCTTCGAAGATGGCTTCCGTGGAGTCCTTGCCATGCTCGCGCTCGGCTTCCAGCGCGAAGTCCACAATCATAATGCCGTTCTTTTTCACGATGCCGATGAGCAGGATGATGCCGATGATGGCGACGACGCTCAGATCCTGATGGAAGAGCATGAGCGCGAGCAGCGCGCCCACCCCGGCCGACGGCAGCGTGGAGAGAATCGTGATGGGGTGAATGAAGCTCTCGTACAACACGCCCAGGACGATGTAGACGGTGACCAGAGCGGCCAGAATCAGCAGCGCCTCGTTCGAGAGCGAGTTGCGGAAGGCGGCTGCGGTGCCCTGGAAGTCGGCCTGCAGACTGGCGGGAAAGTGGAGTTTGGCCGCGGCGTTGTCAATGTCCGAGATTGCGGACCCGAGAGAAGCATTCGGCGCCAGATTAAAGGAGACGGTCACCGCCGGGAACTGCCCCTGATGCTCGATGGAGAGCGGCTCGGTCGTTTCCGTCGCATGAGTGAAGGCGCCGAGCGGCACGGCGTTGGCGGATGTCGCCGCGGTGGTTGTGTTGGGCGTGGTTCCGGCAATCGTGCCGCCGTTGACGGAGGAGTTGCCCTGCGCCGCGCTGGTGGCCGCCAGTACCTTCGCGGGCGAAGCCAGAACGTTGGCCGAGGGCGTGTATTTCACGCCGCTGGTCAGCGTGTTCGATCCCGCGGAGGCGGAAGCGGAAGAGGAGAAGTTGGTCGCGGCAGCCGCACCGCTGGCGCTGGACGATGCACTGGACTGGATATACAGGTCGCTCAGATTGGCCGGATTCTGCTGCCACTGCGGCGCCGCTTCCAGCACCACATGGTACTGGTTCAGCTGCGTATACAGCGTGCTGATCTGGCGCTGGCCATAGGAGTCGTAGAGCGTGTTGTCGATGGTGGTTGGCGCAATGCCGAGGCGCGAGGCGGTCACGCGGTCGATCATCAGCGATACGGCTCGGCCGTCGGTCTGCTGGTCGGTGGCCACGTCTTCCAGGTCCGGCAGCTTCTTCAGCTGGGCGATAAACCGATTCGTCCAGGTGTTCAGCTCTGTGGGGTCCGGATCTTCCAGCGTGTACTGATACTGGGTGCGGCTCACACGGTCATCGACGGTGATGTCCTGCACCGGCTGCATATAAAGCTGAATGCCGGCGATCTTAGTCAGGCTTTTCTGCAGCCGGCGGATGACGTCGGAGGCGTTCAGGTCGCGCTGGCTGAGGGGCTTCAGGTTGATGTCGATGCGCCCGCTGTTGAGGGTGGTGTTGATGCCGTCCACGCCGATGAACGAGGAGATGCTCTCCACCGCAGGGTCATCCAGAATGATGTTCGCCAGCTGCTGCTGTTTGGCAGACATGGCGCTGAACGAAATCGCTTCCGGAGCCTGAGAAATGCCCTGAATCACGCCGGTATCCTGTACCGGGAAGAATCCTTTGGGGATGATGATGTAGAGGAAGACGGTCAGCACCAGGGTGCCGAGGGCAATCAGCAGCGTGAGGCCCTGGTAGCGCAGGACCACGCGCAGCGTGCGCCCGTAGAAATCGATCATGCGATTGAAAACGTGCTCGGAGGCGCGGTAAAAGCGGGTCTGCTGCTCTTCCGGGTTGTGGCGCAGGATGCGCGAGCACATCATCGGCGTCAGCGTCAGCGACACCACGGCAGAGATCACAATGGTTACCGCCAGGGTGACGGCAAATTCGCGGAAAAGGCGCCCCACCACGTCGCCCATAAAGAGCAGCGGGATGAGCACCGCGATCAGCGAGACGGTCAGCGAAATGATGGTAAAGCCAATCTGCGACGCACCGGTCAGGGCCGCCTGCATCGGCGACATCCCTTCTTCCAGGTAGCGGGCGATGTTCTCGATCATGACGATGGCGTCGTCCACCACGAATCCGGTGGAGATGGTCAGCGCCATCAGCGAAAGGTTGTCGAGACTGTAGCCCAGCAGGTACATCGCCGCAAAGGTGCCGACCAGCGAGACGGGCACGGCGATGCTGGGGATGATAGTGGCGTACAGACTGCGCAGGAACAGGAAGATGACCAGCACCACCAGTCCGATGGTCAGCATCAGCTCGAACTCGACATCGTCGACCGAGGCCTGGATGCTGGTGGTCATGTCGGTCAGCGTCTGAATGCGGATCGACGCCGGCAGGCTGGTTTCCAGCTGGGGCAGGATCTTCTGAATACTGCGGACGACGGTGATCGTATTGGCGCCCGGCTGTCGCTGGATGTTGAGAATGATGGCCGGCGTCTTGTTCATCCACGCGGCCTCCTTCGTGTTCTCAACCCCGTTGATAACACTGGCGACATCCTTCACGAACACCGGCGCTCCGTTGCGGTAGGCGACGACGACATCCTTGTACTGGCTGGCCTCGGTGATCTGATCGTTGGAGTCGATCTGGTAATCCTGCCGCGGTCCGTCGAAGTTGCCCTTGGCGGAGTTCACGCTGGCCTGGGTCAACGCCGTGCGCAGGTCCTCCATGTTGAGCCCGTAGGAGGAGAGAGCCACCGGATTCGCCTGGATGCGCACGGCCGGCTTCTCGCCGCCGCTGATGCTCACCAGACCCACGCCGGCGAGCTGAGAGATCTTCGGAGCCAGCCGGGTATCGATCAGGTCCTCTACCTGCGACAACGGCAGTGTCCTGGAGGTAATGCCCAGCGTCAGAATCGGCGCGTCTGCGGGGTTGGTCTTGTTGTAAACCGGCGGCGAAGGCAGATCGGAGGGCAGAAAGGATCCGCCGCCATTGATGGCGGCCTGGACTTCTTCTTCGGCTACATCGATGGACATGGAGAGACTGAACTGCAGCACGATGACCGAAGCCCCGCCCGAACTGGTCGAGGTCATCTGACTCAGGCCCTGCATCTCGCCGAACTCTCGCTCCAGCGGGGCGGTGATCGTCGTGGCGGTCACATCCGGGCTGGCGCCGGGATAGAACGTCAGCACCTGAATGGTGGGATAATCCACCTCCGGCAGAGCCGACACCGGCAACTGCGTGTAGGCGACAATGCCCACCAGCAGAATGGCGGCCATGAGCAGCGAAGTCGCCACCGGCCGCAGAATGAACGGGCGAGACGGACTCACGGGGCGTTGCTCTCGCCGGAGATGGTGGTTTGCATCACCGGCAGTCCAATTTTCGAAATGCTCACCGAGGAGCCGTCCAGCAGCTTCTCAAAGCTGCTGTCTGCCACCCTCTCGCCGGCCTGGATACCCTGGACCGCAGTCATGCTGGTATCGCTGGCCCCGGTTTTTATGGTGCGCATCACCACGTGGTACTGCTCTTTGCCTCCGCCTGCACCGGGGCTGGTTCCGGCCTTCGTAGCCGTTCCCGCCCCAGGAGCTCCTGCGGCTGGAGTTCCCGCCCCGGCAGTTCCCGCGCTGGTACGCTCGCTGGTCGCCGTGCTCTTGGGCGTGCCGCCCTTCGCCTCGGCGGGCGACGAGCCGCCCTGCGTTCCCGGTCCGTTCTCAATGACGAACACGTAAGCCGTGTCGCCGTTGTGCTGAATGGCGGAGGAAGGCACAAGAATCTGGTTCTGCAGGGTCGCCACCAGCAGCTTCGCATTCACGAACTGGTTCGCGAACAGAGACCCGTTGGTATTCGCGAATTCGGCGCGCAGTTTCACCGTGCCCGTGGTCGTATCGATCAGGTTGTCGACCGTCAGCAGGCGGCCGGTGGCAATCTGCGAGGAATTGGATCGATCCCATGCTTCCACCGGCATTTTGGTGCCTTTCCGCAGCGGCCCCAGCACCTGCTCCAGATTGTCCTCAGGGATGGTAAAGATCACGGTAATGGGCTGCACCTGAGTCACGACCACCAGCGTGGTTCCGGAATTCGCCGTGACCAGATTGCCGGGATCGACGAGGCGAAGGCCCACGCGGCCCGTAATGGGCGAGACGATATGGCAATAGCTCAGCTGCACCTGGTCATACTGCAACGTGCCCTGGTCGTTCTTCACCGTGCCCTCATCCTGCAGGACCAGTTTTTCCTGGTCTTCGAGGGTCTGGCGCGGAATCGCGTTTTTAGACCAGGCTACCTGATAGCGGGCCAGGTCCATCCGCGCTTCGGCCAGCAGGTTCTGATCGCGCTCGAGGATGCCCTGCGCCTGGGCAACCTGGGCTGCGTAGGGTCGCGGGTCGATGTCCACCAGCGGATCGCCCTTGTGGACCGTCTGTCCTTCGCGATAATGCACGTCGGTGATCACGCCCGTGACCTGGGCCGTGATCGAATCCATGTAATACGGTGTCACCGTTCCGATGGAGCTCAGATAGATGCCCAGGCTGCCGGTTTTCGCTGTGGCCGGCACCACGGGAACGGTTCCCTGGCCGACGCCGCGGCGCCCCCGTCCCATCGCTGCCTCCTGGCTCTTCTGGTGCTGGGTGATGACCCAATAAAACAGGATTCCAAAGGCAATCAGGACAACGGCCCAGATCCAGCGATGGCGGCGCTTCCGAGGTGGAGGTGCCGTAGTCGACGACGGAAGCTGATGGTCCGGCGGGGCGATTGAAGCGGAAGGTTCAGAAGTCATCTGCGGTTGTATCGTTCACCTGGTCAAGATGGAAAGCTCGGAGGAGTATCGCTGTCGCGGTTGGTAGCGATGACGGCGAAAATCGCGTTGAATCTGAAGTTTATCACCGCCAACCGACGCTCAAAGTGAATGCCATGCTCAAAAAAAACCACCCCTGATTCCCTGCATGGAGGCGACCGGGAGAATGCCTCGGCAGCTCGCGGTGTTGCTGTAAAGGACGAGCGAGCGGCGGATTTGGACGCAGGCGTTCAGCCCCTGTCCGCACCCGGAAATGAGTCGGCGCACGCCGCTGCCGGGCCTTCTCCGGCCATGCGCTTTTCGGGTCCGGCGATGAGGCGCCTTCGGCGTACTATCGGACGATGAGGTAACAACTTACGCCGCCTGCACCGGCATCCAAACGACTACCCCGGCATGGCACAGGCGTAAGCACCCTGTCCGGCGTGAAGCCGGGGCGATCCCCCTCTGTGAATCAATGAGCGGCAAAAGTCAGTCAGGTTCTCAAAACGCCTGGGGGGATCGGATCCGAGCCCTTCGCAACACGCCTCCGGTCCTGACGCTGCTTTGGGTCTCCGGCCGCAGCGTCGTGACGTGGGGACTCATCCTGCGTGTTCTCCAGCCGATTGCATCCTTCGGCATCGGCCTGGTCGCGGCCAACATCCTCGGCGGCGTGGCGGACGCCATTACCCACCAGCCGCCGCTGCGGCATTTCTGGTGGTGGGTCGTCGCCGAAGTCACCCTGGCCCTGGTCAATGGCATCCTCAGCCGGTCCATGGACTACACCGATCAGCTCCTCTCGGATCGCTATACCAATCATGTCAGCGTCAAGGTGATGGAACAGGCGGCGCGCCTGGATCTGACCACCTACGAGGATCCCGCCTTCTACGATCGGTTGGAGAGGGCGCGGGTGCAGGCGACGGACCGGCTGGCCATGATCCAGCAAATGGGCCGCCTCTTCCAGCAGATCATCATGACCCTCATCTGGAGCGCCGTCCTGATCTACCGTTCGCCGCTGATGATCGTGCCGCTGATCATGGGCGTGTTGCCCTCGTTTGTCGGGGAAACCCATTTCGCCTTCCTCGGCTATGAACAGAACTTCCGGCAGACTCCGCGCAAACGCATCATGGACTACCTCCGCCAGGTGGGCGGCAGCAAGGAGTCTGCGAAAGAGCTGAAGCTCTTTAACCTCAGCGGTTACCTCACCGACCGCTTCCGCAACCTGGCCCAGGGGATCTATGACGAGAACGTCGCCCTGGCGAACAGAAAGATGCTGTGGGGCGGGCTGCTCTCGCTCATCAGCACCCTCGGCTACTACGGCGCTTACGTATATGCGATCTGGGAGGCCATCACCGGCAAGTATCCCAACGTCGCCGCTTTTGCGCTGGTCACACTGGCCATTCAGCAGGCCAGCAGCAACTTCCAGCAGGCCTTCTCCACGGCTTCCGGCATCGCCGACCAGGCGCTCTTCCTTACCGATCTCATCGAGTTCTTCAACGTGAAGCCAACCGTGCAGAGTAAGCCCAACGCCCTGCCGGCCCCCCAGCCCATCCGCCGCGGCTTCGAATTCCGCAACGTGTCCTTTGCCTATCCGGGGACCGAGCGCCGCGTGCTGAAGGATTTCAACTTCACCATCGAGCCCGGCCAGCGGGTTGCGCTGATCGGCGAAAACGGCCAGGGCAAAACAACGGTGGTGAAGCTGATCACGCGGCTCTACGACCCCACCGAAGGCCAGATTCTGCTCGACGGCGTCGACCTCCGCGAGTACTCCATCGAGGATCTCCATCACGAGATGGGCGTCATCTTCCAGGACTTCATGCGCTACGAGATGACGGTGAAGGAGAACATTGGCGTGGGCCACGTGGAGGTGCCGCACACCGAGGAAGAGATCGAGTCCGCCGCGCAGAAGAGCCTGGCGGCCGAAGTGGTGAAAAAACTGGCCGGCGGCTACGACCAGATGCTGGGCCGGCGCTTTGTGAGCGGCGTGGACCTCTCCGGCGGCGAATGGCAGCGGATCGCTCTGGCCCGCGCGTACCTGCGTGACGCCCAGTTGCTGATCCTCGACGAGCCCACGGCCGCTTTGGACGCCAAAAGCGAGCTGGAGGTTTTTGAGCGATTTGCCGAGCTGACTGCCGGTAAGATGGCCTTGCTCATCTCGCATCGCTTCTCCACCGTTCGGATGGCCGACCGCATTGTGGTGCTGGCCGGGGGCCACCTGGTGGAAGAAGGAACGCATCAGCAACTGATGGCGCTGGGCGGCCGCTATGCAGAAATGTTCGAAATGCAGGCGGCCAGCTATCGCTGACGAGGTGGGTGTGACGGGACAGGTGACGATGATCAATGAACAGCGACTGCGGGAGGCCGGCCTTGTGCCGGAACAGCTCCGCGCCGCCGCCCGCGAAGATGCGCATCGCTGGAGGACCGTCCGTCGGGCCCAGGAGCTCGACGCCTTCGTGGCTCGCATGGAGTCTGCCCGGCTGCGCCTCGACACGCTGTCGGCGGCCCTCGACCAGCTGCCCACCACGGGATGGCCGGGGCCCGAGCCGTTGCTGGAAATCCGCGAGAACCCGCGCCTGATGCGCTCCGCGCTGGCCGAGATGCGCACCGTGCGCCGCAAACTGCGCCGCCTGCCGTTCGCGGTCACTGACGATCATCAGGCCGAGCCGCGCACCGCCAGCGTCGCCGATGCCTATCTGGCGGCGGCCGGCTCCGTGTGGAACGCCGACGCGCTGCGCATCTACCTGGCCGATTTGCAGAAGCCGGAGGCTCTGCTGCTGGAGGAATTGTGGGTGCTGCCGGTGATGCTCCGCTTCCGTCTGCTGGAGCTGATTCTCCAGCAGGCTGAGGAACGGGTGCAGGCGCTCTCGTTTGAAAATGACACGCCCCGATTCAGCGGCGAAGCAGGCGAACCGGCCTTCGCCCAGATCCTCACCACCCGCATTCAGTCGCTGCGCGAAATTGCCTTTGTGGACTGGTTCTTCGTCATGGAGCCGCTGGTCGTCTTCGACGCCGTCCTGCGCCAGGATCCGGCCGGCGCCTATTCCAGGATGGACTTCGACAGCCGCGAGGTCTATCGCAAGCAGGTCTCGCGGATCGCGCGCTATGCAGACTGTTCTGAAACTGAAGTAGCGCGCGCGGCCATCGATATGGCGAAGGCCGCGCAGCAGCAGGCGATTGCCGATCCACGCGTCTACCTGCGCCGCTCTCATGTGGGCTACTACCTGATCGACAGAGGATTCGAGGACCTGAAGGGCCAGATCGGGTATCACCCGCGCTTCATCGATCGCGTTCGGGCCGGCCTGCGCCGCAATTCCGACGACTTCTTCATCGGCGGCATCGAGGTTCTCACCGTCATTCTCATCGCCGCCATTCTGCTGCCGCTGATCCCGAACTACTCGATCTTCGGCGGGCTGACGGTGGCGTTTCTGATGCTGCTGATTCCCGCCACCCAGGGCGCCGTCGATCTGGTGAACAACACCATCTCCTCGGTGTTCCGGCCGCTGCCGCTGCCGCGGCTCGATCTGACCGATGGAATCCCCCCCGAATTCAGCAGCATGGTTGTGATTCCCACGCTGCTGCTGAACGAGGCGCAGGTCCGGGAGCTGGTCGAAGAACTGGAGATTCGCTGCCTCGCCAATCCGGATCCGAACCTGCACTTCGCGCTGCTCACGGACCTCCCGGACTCCGTGGCCCGGCCCCGAGAGAACGACAGCGATCCCATCGTCGATCTGGCCGTGCGCCTCATCAACGATCTGAACGCGCGCTACCAGGGCCAGCGCAAGTACGGCCATTTTCTGCTGCTGCACCGCCACCGCATCTTTAACGCGCGCCAGGGCGTGTGGATGGGCTGGGAGCGCAAGCGCGGCAAACTGCTCGATCTGAACAAACTGCTGGTGGGCCAGTTCGACGCCTTCCCGGTCAAGGCCGGGGACACCAGCGTTCTGCGACGCGTGCGCTATATCATCACCCTCGATTCCGACACGCAGCTGCCGCGCGGCACTGCGCACGCTCTGGTCGGAGCGATGGCCCATCCCCTCAACCGCGCCGTCATCGACCCGGTGCGACGCATCGTCACCGATGGTTACGGCATCCTGCAGCCCCGCGTCGGGGTCAGCGTGCATTCGGCGGCGCGCTCCCGCATGGCCAACATCTACTCCGGGCAAACCGGCTTCGACATCTACACGCGCGCCATTTCCGACGTTTACCAGGACCTTTATGGCGAAGGCAGCTTTACGGGGAAGGGCATCTACGAGGTTGCCACCCTGCACACCGTGCTGGAGAAGCGCTTCCCGCGCAATGCCTTGCTCAGCCACGATCTGATCGAAGGCGCCTACGCGCGCGCCGGCCTGGCCACGGACGTCGAAATCATCGACGACTACCCATCGCACTACAGCGCCTACACCCGCCGCAAACATCGCTGGGTACGCGGCGACTGGCAGATCGCGCAGTGGCTCTTTAGCCGCGTGCCCGATGAGTCCGGCAAGTTCGTCCGCAATCCCATCTCCACCATTTCCCGCTGGAAGATCCTCGACAACCTCCGCCGCTCCCTGGTGGAGCCGGCGACCATGGTGCTGCTCGTAGCCGGCTGGCTGGGCCTGCCCGGGGGGCCGGTCTACTGGACGCTGGTCACCCTCTTCCTGCTCTTTGTGCCCGTCTTCATCCAGCTCATCTTCGGGCTGGGACGGGCCATGTTCATCGAGCAGGAAGGCGTCGTCCAGGATGTTCTGACCGGATTCCACCAGGCCATCGTGACCACTCTGCTCATGCTGACCTTCCTGCCGCATCAGACCATGATGGCCATCGATGCCATTGTGCGCGCGACCGTCCGCCGCATGGTGACGGGCCAGCGCCTGCTCGAATGGGAAACCGCTGCGGAAGCGGAGTCGTCGCAGAGGCGCATCTCCACCGTCGATCGATATCTCACGCTCACACCCATCGTCTCCGCCATCATCGCCCTGGTCCTGGCTCTCGTTCACCCCCTCGCGCTGATCCCGGCCGCCCCGATTCTCATCCTGTGGGGCTTCGAGCGCGATGTGACGGCGTGGCTCAATAAGCCGCCGCGCGAACCGCGCCAGCAGCTGGGCCGCGAAGACGAGCTCTTTCTGCGCGAATACGCGCTGCGCGTCTGGCGCTTCTTCTTTGAGTTCGGCGGAGCACGGCACAATTACCTCATCCCGGACAATGTGGAGGAGGACGGGCTGTTCGAGGCTGCTCGCGTCTCTCCCACCAACCTCGGACTCCTGTTCAACGCGCGGCAGGCGGCATGCGAGTTCGGATTCCTCACCGTGCCGGAATATGCCGAGCTGATGCAGCGCAGCTATGCCACCATGGGCCGGCTGCCGCTCTTCAAAGGTCACCTCTACAACTGGTACACCACGGATACGCTGGAGCCGCTGCGGCCCATCACGGTTTCCTCCGTCGACAGCGGTAACTTCGTCGCCTCGCTCTACACCGTGAAGACCGGGACCCTTTCGCTGCTCAAGCGCCCGCTCCTGGAACCACGGCTGTTCGCCGGATTGGATACGCACCTGCGCCTTCTGCAGACACTCCACGACCTGCCGCAGCGGATCAGCGCGTTAAAGCCTCCGGCCGATGCTGTCGATTCACCGTCGTGGCTGCCGTGGGTGCTGTCTCCCGACACGCGCGCCGTCTTTGCCGATCTACCGCCTTACACGGAGCCATCTCTGGACGAAGTGCTGTGGTGGACCAACGAGACGAAGGCCCGTATCGAGAGGATCGCCACGCTGGTGGATGACTACCTGCCCTGGCTGAAGCCGGAGTACGCGCCGATTGAAGGGCTGCTCTTCGATAAGCCGTCCGTCGAGGGCGCGCTGCATGCAGTGCCACCGGTGGCGGCGGCGGAAAGTCCGGCCCTCCTGCCGACACTGGAGGAAACCCCGGCCCTGGTGGCCGCGATGGAACAGCGGCTTGCCGCTCCGCGCCGCATGCCGGAATCTGCGGAAACAGCTGCGCTGATCGCGAATCTGCGAACCGACCTCGCACGCGCGCGGGCACGCCTCTCCGCTCTCGTCGCCAATCTGCAAAAGGTCTCTGCCGAAGCAGGACGCCTCGCCGACAATACCGATTTCGCCTTCCTGGTGAACAAAGACCGCCTGCTGCTCTCCATCGGCTACGAATTCGCCACGAATAAGATTCACTGGGCCTGCTACGACATGCTCGCCTCGGAGGCGCGCATCGCCACCTACATTGCCGTTGCCCGCGGCGAGCTCTCGCAACAGGGCTGGTTCAAGATGTCGCGGGTGCACACCCAGGCCTATGGTCAGTCCGTGCTGCTTTCATGGACAGGCACGATGTTTGAGTATCTGATGCCGGCCCTGTGGATGCGCAGCTATCCGGATACGCTGCTGTCCAGGTCGCTCCACGGAGCAGTGGCCATTCAGCGCGCTTACGCCAAAGAACACAACATCCCGTGGGGGATTTCGGAGTCGGGCTACGCGGCAAAGACCGACCAGGGGCACTACCACTACCAGGCCTACGGAATCCCGCAGATCGCGCTCAAATGGGACGCCACCGCAGGCCCTGTGATTTCGCCTTACTCCACGTTCCTCGCACTCAACGTGGAACCGGGCGCTTCGATCCAGAACCTGCGCCGGATGGCGGCCGAGGGCTGGACCGGCGCCTACGGCTTCTACGAGGCCGTCGACTTCACCGGCCATCAACCGGAAGTCGTCCGCGAATGGATGGCCCACCATCAGGGCATGTGCATCCTGGGTCTGCTGAATCTTCTGGAAGATAACGCGGTGCAGCGCTGGTTCTATGACAATACGCAGATGCGCGCCGTGGAATTGCTGCTGCACGAAAAGCCAATGCGCGAGGCGCTGGCGAAATCCGACGCACCTGCGCCCAGGAAAGCGAAGAAGCCCGCAGCCCTGAAGAAGGCCGGATGACTCAGCGAGGCGGATCGTAGTTGAGATTCGGCCCCAGCCACCGCTCAGCCTCGCGCATGCTCATGCCCTTGCGCGCGGCATAATCGGCCACCTGATCGCGATCGATCTTGCCCACAGCAAAATAGCGCGACTCCGGGTGTGCGAAGTAGAAACCGCTCACGCTCGACCCCGGCCACATCGCAAACGACTCCGTCAGGCGGATGCCCGTGTTCCGCTCCACATCGAGCAGCCGCCACAGCGTTGCCTTCTCTGTGTGATCCGGACAGGCCGGATAGCCCGGCGCCGGTCGAATGCCACGATATTTCTCTGAAATCAGATCGGCGGGAGCGAAGTTCTCCGCACAGCCGTAGCCCCAGTCGCGGCGCGCCCGCTGGTGCAGATACTCCGCAAACGCCTCGGCCAGCCGATCCGCCAGTGCCTCCGCCATGATGGCGTTGTAATCGTCGTGCTCAGCCTTGAAACGCTGCACCAGCTCCGGCAGGCCGATACCGCTGGTCACCGCGAAGGCACCCATCGTGTCGGGAAGCCCGGTCTCCTTCGGAGCGATGAAATCCGCCAGCGACCGGCAGGGCTCCTTCCCTTCCCGATTCGCCTGCTGGCGGAGAAAATGCAGCCGCTCCAGGACGCCTCCGCGTTCGGCATCCGTGTATAACTCAAGATCGTCACCAGCGGCATTGGCCGGGAAGAACCCATACACGCCGCGCGCGCTCAGCAGCTTCTCACCGATGATCCGGTCGAGAAGCGCATTTGCATCGGCAAAGAGCTGCCTGGCCTGCGCGCCCTGCCTCTCGTCGTCCAGAATGCGCGGATAAATCCCTTTCAGTTCCCAGGCATGGAAGAGCGGGCTCCAGTCGATATAGTTCCGCAGTTCGACCAGCGACACATTCTCCAAAACTCGAACCCCGGTGAACGAAGGCGCGGCGATATCCTCCGTGCGCCATTCGATGGGCGTGCGCCGGGTCTGTGCTTCCGCCAGCGGAACCGTCGCCTGGCTTGGCGCCGCGTGCGCCTTGCGCACCGCCGCATACTCCACATGAAGCTGGGTTACGAAGTCAGGCTTGTGCTCGTCGCTGAGCAGGCTGCTGGCCACCGGAACCGCGCGGCTGGCATCGACCACATGCACCACCGGCTGGCCGTAGTGCGGCGCGATCCGGATGGCCGTGTGCGCGCGGCTGGTCGTTGCCCCGCCGATCAGCAGCGGAACCTTGAATTCCAGCCGCTCCATTTCGCGGGCCACGTGCACCATCTCGTCCAGCGACGGCGTGATCAGGCCGCTCAGGCCGATGAGGTCAGCCTTTTCGGCACGGGCGCGCTCCAGGATCTTCTCCGCCGGAACCATCACCCCCATATCGATTACTTCGTAGTTATTGCAGGCCAGCACCACGCCGACGATGTTCTTGCCGATGTCGTGCACATCGCCCTTCACCGTGGCCAGCAGAATTTTTCCCTGCGTCTTCACCGCTTGCCCCGCCGCCGCCATCGCGGCCTTTTCCTCTTCCATATAAGGTGTGAGCCACGCGACGGCCTTCTTCATCACCCGCGCCGACTTCACCACCTGCGGCAGAAACATCTTGCCTGCGCCAAACAGATCGCCCACCACGCTCATGCCCGCCATCAGCGGACCTTCGATCACCGCCAGCGGACGCCCCAGCTTCTGCCGCGCCTCTTCGGTATCCACATCGATGTATGCGTCAATGCCCTTTACCAGCGCATGCGTCAGACGCTCCTCGACCGTCCCGTGCCGCCATTCCTCGGCTTGCTTTTCGGCCGTCACCGCATCCGCGCCCGAGGCTTTCAGCGACTCGCCATAGGCCACCAGCCGCTCCGTCGCATCCGGCCGCCGATTCAGCAGCACGTCTTCCACCAGCGTCTTCAGCTCGGGTTCGATCTCCTCGTAGATCTCCAGCTGCCCCGCGTTCACGATGCCCATATCCAGACCAGCCGCAATCGCGTGGTACAGAAACGCCGCATGCATCGCTTCGCGAACCTTATTGTTGCCGCGGAAGCTGAACGAGATATTCGAGACGCCGCCGCTCACCTTTGCATGGGGCAAATTCTCTTTGATCCACCGCGTCGCGTGGATGAAATCCACCGCGTAGTTGTTGTGCTCCTCCATCCCGGTGGCGACGGTCAGAATGTTGGGATCGAAGATGATGTCCTCGGCCGGGAAGTCCAGCTCGTCCACCAGAATCCGATACGCACGCTCGCAGATGCGGATCTTCTCTTCATACGTCGCCGCTTGCCCGCGCTCGTCGAAAGCCATCACCACCACGGCCGCGCCATACTTCTGCACCGTCGATGCATGCTCGCGAAACTTCGCCTCTCCCTCCTTCAGCGAAATCGAGTTCACGATGCCTTTGCCCTGCATGCACTTCAGCCCGGCTTCGATCACCTCCCATTTCGACGAATCGATCATGAAAGGTACCGCGGCGACTTCGGGCTCGCTGGCCAGCAGCAGCAGAAAGCGCGACATCGCCGCGACGCCGTCAATCATGCCTTCATCCATGCAGATGTCGAGCACGTTGGCGCCGCTGTCCACCTGCTGCCGCGCCACGCTTACCGCCTCTTCGTACTTCCCGTCCTTCACGAACCGCGCGAACTTCGGCGACCCGGCCACGTTGGTCCGCTCGCCGATCATGATGAAGACGTTTTCCTGCTGCGTGAACGGCCGCGAACCCGAAAGCCGTAGCGGCAAAAACTCGGCGGCAGCCTCCATATCGAGCTTCTCGACCGGCGCCTGAACGCTGTACGCTGCACCCTGTACGCTCGGCGCCCTGCCTCCCAGCGCCCTCGGCTCCTGCCCCTCCAGCGCCTTCGCTATGGCGGCGATATGCTCCGGCGTATTACCGCAACAGCCGCCGGCAATGTTGATCAACCCGCCCCGCGCAAAGTCGCCCAGATACTTCGCCATGTCGCCCGGCCCGAAATCAAAGCCTGTCGCCGACAGCGGGTTCGGCAACCCCGCATTGGGATAAGCCGAGATGGCGACGTCCGCTTTTTCTGACATCTCCTCCAGAAACGGATACATCAGGTCCGGCCCCAGCGAGCAGTTCAGTCCCACCGAGAAGGGATGGACATGCTCCACGGCGTCCCAGAAGGCCGGCACCGTTTGCGCGGAGATCATCGTCTCGCCGCCCCGGCCCACCGCCGCCGAGATCATCACCGGCACTTCCCGTCCCGCCGCCGTAAGTCCGTCCTCCTCGAACACCTCGCGAACCGCGACCAGCGCGGCTTTGGCATTCAGCGAATCAAAGATCGTCTCCACCAGCAGCAGATCCACCCCACCCGCCAACAGCGCCCGCACTTCCTCCTTATAGGCCGTCTTCACCTGATCGAAGGTGATCACCCGAAAGCCCGGATCGTCCGCGTCCGGCGAATTCGACAGCGAAACTGTGAGCGGTCCGACGGCCCCGGCGACAAAGCGCTGCCGCCCCGTGGCATTGCCCACGCGATCCGCCCACATCCGGCACTGCCGCGCCGACTCTTCGTTGATCTCCCACGCCAGTTTGCTGAGGAACGGATCGGAGAGGATCTTCTGGTAGAACTCGGGATCTTTCCGTCCGCCGCGCTCACGCGGATCCTCGACAAAGAACTCACTCTGCGCAATCGACGTCGCGCCAAAGGTGTTCGTCTCGATGATGTCCGCGCCCGCCTCCAGAAACCGCCGGTGAATGTCGCCGATCATCTCCGGCTGCGTCAGCGAAAACAGGTCGCCGTTGTTGAGCAGGTCTTTTTTCGCCTCGCGGAAGCGCTCTCCACGGATGTCCGCTTCCGTCATCCCATACGTGCGGATGGTGGTGCCCATCGCCCCGTCGATGATGGCGATGCGCTGTTCGAGAATCCGCCGGAGTGGAGGGTCGGGCCTGCGTGCTGAGTGAGGGTCGGTCATCGAGCTACTCTGATCCTAAACAACTTCCCGCCAGGCTCGAACCCGCAACTTCCGGGCAGTGCCTGCCGCTCATTGGACCTGCTGTTTTTTGAAGGGAACGGTCCTCGAAGGCGGCTCATCCGGCCGTCCGAGAAGCGCGATGAAGGCGCTACTTCGTGGAATCGGAGTGCGTAGCAACCCCCGGCATGCCCACCCCCGCCACCAGCATGTCTTCTTTGCGCATCACCAGATTGGTGGCGTTCAGACTGGCCAGTTCGAACCCATGGCCGTGCGTAATGGCGTCTGTCGGGCAGGCTTCCACGCAGTAGCCGCAGAAGATGCACCGGTTGTAGTCGATGTTGTAGACCTTCGCGTACCGCTCCGAGCTGGAGATGCGCTTCTCGGCCGTATTTTCGTCGGCCTCAATATAGATACAGTTCGATGGGCAGGCTGCCGCGCACAGAAAGCAGGCAACGCACTTCTCCAGGCCGTTCTCGTCCCGCTGCAGCACATGCGCCCCGCGGAAGCGCTCCTGGAACACCGCTCCCCGCAGCGGACCCTTGCCGTCAGGATAGTTCTCCACTTCCGTGGGCTGGAACATCTCCCGGAAGGTGATGCTCATCCCTTTGGCGATAGCAGCGGCGTTGCGAACGATCGACATGGTTTCAGTATATGGGATGCTCGCCGTCCCCCAGGGTGTTCAGCATTTGCGGCCAACGCCGCGGTAACCAGCGCCCACCCCTGTCGAATTCCGACATTGCCGTGCTATCCTCAGGGCGAGCCGAACCATGCGCCGCACCCCTTCCATCCCGGGCGTTTTCAGCTGCAGGAACTGGAATCGGGCCTTTGTGCGCGCCACCGCGCCGCGCCGCTTCTTCCGCGTTCTGCCCACCCGCACACGACCGAGTCTCTTCGGCAGCGACTAGTCGCCGCTGCTCTCGCCGCCCCTGCCGCAGCGGCGTGTCCGAAGATGACCTCTTTCACCCCTTTTGTCATCCGGATTCCGCCCGATGGCCCGACAGCCGCTTTCCACCTGCAAGGAGAGAACCATGACTGCCACCTCTGAGATTCTGACCCAGTACGGACCCAGGCTGAAGACGCCGCTGCCCGGTCCTGAGGCCAAACGGATCGTCGCGGCCGACGACCGTATCATTTCGCCCAGCTACACGCGATCCTATCCGCTGGTGGCGAAGCGCGGCCGCGGCGTCCGCGTGGAAGACGTCGACGGCAACGAGTTCCTCGACTTCGCTGCCGGCATCGCCGTTGTTTCTACCGGCCACTGTCATCCGGCCGTCGTCGCGGCGATCCAGAAGCAGGCCGGCGAGCTGATCCACATGTCCGGCACCGACTTCTACTACGAGTCGCTGGTCACCTTGTCCGAGCGGCTCTCGGCGATTGCGCCCATGCCTGGACCGCATCGCTTCTACTACGGCAATTCCGGCGCCGAGGCCATCGAATGCGCCCTGAAACTCGCCCGTTATCACACCGGACGCCAGAACATCATCGCCTTCCTGGGCGCCTTCCACGGGCGCACGATGGGCGCGCTGTCGCTGACCGCCTCCAAACCGCAGCAGAGACGGCGCTTCGCTCCGCTGGTGCCTGGCGTGACGCATATTCGTTATCCCTACACGTATCGAGGCTGTTCCGGCGGACCGCAGGAAGAGCAGGAGTTTGCCCTTGCCTGTGCTCGCTATATTGAGGACAAGCTCTTCCACACCGTTCTGCCTCCGGAAGAAGTCGCCGCCATCTTCGTCGAGCCGATTCAGGGCGAAGGCGGCTATGTTGTTGCACCCACGATTTTTATGCAGGAGCTGCGCCGCATCTGCGACAAACACGGCATTCTGCTGGTCGCCGACGAGGTCCAATCTGGCGCGGGTCGCACCGGCAAATGGTGGGCAATCCAACACACGGGCGTGGAGCCGGATATCGTTTGCTCGGCCAAAGGCATTGCTTCGGGTATGCCGCTTGGCGTTTGCATGTCGAAGGCTTCCATTATGGATTGGAAACCTGGCTCGCACGCTTCTACCTTTGGCGGCAATCCGGTCTGCATCGCTGCGGCGCTGGCCACGCTCGATGTGCTGCAGAATGAAGGCGTTGCCAACGCAGCAGCGCAGGGCGAGACGATGTTCAGCCGGCTGCGCGGCTGGCCGAAGAAGCATCCGATCGTGGGCGACGTTCGCGGTCGAGGCCTGATGATCGGCATCGAAATCGTCAAAAACCAGGAGACGCGTGAAGCGGCTCCGGCGCTGCGGGAGCGGATCGTCGACCTGGCCTTCGAGCGCGGACTGCTGATCCTCGGCTGCGGCGAGAACTCCATCCGGCTCGCTCCGCCGCTCATCGTGAAGGGGCAGGAATGCTCGGTCGCGCTCGACATTCTTGAGGAATGCCTCACCAAAGCCGAGGAAGAACTCGCTTCTCCCCGGGCCTGAGCCTTCATTCACCCACTTGCCGGGGAAAAGTGGATGCCCCATAAATGGTGCATGCAGACAGGGTAATACCCAAAAGGTATTACCCTGCTGTAATTGAAAACAAAATAGTTGTTGAGGGCCTGCCCGGGGGGGGTGGGGGTAGCGGCTAATCTGGCCTTGCTCAGCGGCCGTTGTTGCGGCGGGCCTGGCGTTTGGCCTGGCGGCCAAAGAAGATGCCGGCGGCCAGGAAGACGGCGGAGATGGCGGCATTGGTCAGGCCGAGGCGCAAATTGCCATGGTGCATGGCAAGCGCGGCGTTCAGGAACCAAACCGCGGCACCGAGATACCAGATCCAGTTGAGATTGCGGCTCACTTACCGTTGGGATGCGCCGCGCGTTGCGGCCGCTTCCTTTTAGATTTGGATGGCGATACGCCTATCCGGAAGACACCGGAGGAGGCAGGTTTGTTCCGCGGGCTGGCCGAACGGTGCGGGATTTCGAATGGCTGCAGCGGCTGCAATACCCATCCGTCATCCGGTGCGGCGCGGTGGCCCGTACTGGGCGAGTTGTCCACCGCGCCGTCGTCTGTGACCGGTTAATCCGCCATGATCGACAATGCGATCCGCACTCCAGGATGAGCGAGGTCAATCAGGAAATACTCGCCATCCACATAGTCGATATAGCAATCGTCGGTCGGCGCCCAATCATCCGGCCAGGGATCCAGGAAGATAAAAGTGTAGCCGCCGTAAGCAAAGTGAGTTTGATTGGGGACGATCCTGGTTGTCGTAACCACCTGCCTCACCGCAAAACTATGCGGGCGGCCAAAATGGGCCTTGAAATCATTATCCGGAATGCGAGCGCTCCTGCCTGCCGGCTTCCCATGTCCCGGTCGCGCCGGTTGCGCTCGCGCGGGATGCGCTGCCGGCTGCTTCCGGTCCTGCATCGCCGGCTTCGGTTGCTGTTTGCTGGTCTTGGACTGTTGCCTGTCCGCTGTGCCCGGCTGGGCCGGATGCACCGCCTGCTGATCGCCCCTGGCCGGCTTCGCTGGCTTCGTCTCCCGGGTCGCCCTGGCCGGCTTCGTTTCATCCTTTTTTGCCGGCTTCGACTCGTTTTGTTTGGGCGGCGTGGCCTCGTCCTGCTGTGCCGCAAGGAAAGTTTCAGGACTGTTCATCGACTCCCCGGCGGGAGCAGGCGCCGAGGCATACGCCACCGAAGCCATCCCTGCAATCAACAATGTTCCTGTTAGATCTCGGATCCATCGCACGCGCATTTTTCCTCCCTCTGTCGTCCATGGGGGCCTGGGACTACACAGGCAGGTAGATGCGAGGATCTGAGAACGCGCCGGAAATTTCATAAGGTCGACAAAAATCGCCCTTTGCCAGCCTCGCTGGCAGCGCAAAAATTGGGCGGGAACAGGCAACTGCGCACAGAGCAGGCTGCGCATAAGGCGATTCATCCCGGGGCGCGGCAGCGGCGAAAAGCTGCAGTCGCACCAGCGGTCAGCAGGTGGAGCAGCGAACAGCTTCCACCGGGATGGGCAAAGGAGCGCTCTCCAGGGCGGGGACTTTGCGCGGGGTGCAGCAGGCGCGGCTGAAGCGGGCAAGATCCGCCTGCATGGCTTTCTCTTCCCGGAGAACCGCCAGCGTCTCGCGCAGAATCCTGGCGGCGCCGGCATGTTCAGGGACGACGATGCGGTAGTGCATCCACTTGCCTTCGCGCCGGGCAGCCACCACGCCGGCGCGCCGAAGATAGGCCAGATGGCGCGAGATCTTGGGCTGGCTCTGGCTGAGGATCTCGACGAAATAGCAGACGCAGACTTCCCGCCCGTCCATCAGGTTGAGCAGGCGGAGCCGAGTGCGGTCAGAAAACGCGGCAAACAGCAGCGCCAGGTCATGGTTGTGCGCGGATCGGTGCACCCTTTCATAATATACGGCTTGACAGATATGTCCAGCGGCGCATACATTCGCCTTAACGTATACAAGGAGACGCTGCATTCATGGAATCGAAGGTTCAGGATCAGGTTCGGGAAAAGTATGGAAGCGCCGCTCGGGCAGTCGCCGCATCGGACAGCGCGCAGGCTTGTTGCGATTCCGGGCTGCGCTGCTGCGATCCAATCACCACGAATCTGTACAGCGCCGATGAAAAGGGTCAGATTCCTGAAAACGCGGTCCGCGCCTCGCTCGGCTGCGGCAACCCCACGGCTCTGATCGATCTTCGGCCGGGAGAGACGGTGCTGGACCTGGGCTCCGGCGGCGGCATTGATGTCCTGCTCTCCGCACGGCGGGTGGGCCCGACGGGCAAAGCGTACGGCCTGGATATGACCGACGAAATGCTGGCACTGGCCCGCGAGAACCAGCGGCAGGCGGGCGCCGCCAACGTCGAGTTCCTGAAGGGCGAGATTGAACACATCCCCCTGCCTGACAATTCCGTCGACGTGATCCTCTCCAATTGCGTGATCAATCTCTCCGCCGACAAGGATCGCGTGCTGGCGGAAGCCTTCCGGGTGCTGAAGGCCGGCGGCCGGTTGGCCGTCTCCGACGTGGTGGTGCGCGGCACGGTGCCGGCTCCGGTTCGTCAAAGCATGCTGCTGTGGGTGGGCTGCATTGCCGGAGCGATGGAGGAGAACGAATACCTCGCGAAGCTGGAGAAGGCCGGATTCAGCGAAGTCTCCATGGAGCCGACACGGATCTACAGCGTCGAGGATGCGCGACAGTTCCTGACCGAGGCGGGCGTGGATGTGGACGCGATCGCTCCCCAGGTCCACGAGAAGTTTCTGAGCGCCTTCATTCGAGCCACTAAGCCGACCGCCCCGTGCTGCGGACCGGGATGCTGCGCGCCTGACACCATCGAGGCGAAGGGGTGACATGCCGAACCCCTATAACGTCCTTTTCCTGTGCACTGGCAATTCCGCGCGGTCGATCATGGCCGAGGCCATCCTGAGCCACAAGGGCAAGGGGCGCTTCACGGCTTACAGCGCGGGAAGCCATCCTTCCGGGCAGCCGCGGCCGGAGGCTCTGCGGCAGATCGAGTCGGCGGGACTGCCGACCGACGGGCTGCGCAGCAAGTCATGGGATGAGTTTGCCGCGCCGGGCGCGCCCAGGCTGGATTTTGTTTTCACGGTCTGCGACAACGCGGCGAAGGAACAGTGTCCGTACTGGCCGGGGCAGCCGATGACGGCGCACTGGGGCGTTCCCGATCCTGCGGCGGTGAAGGGCACGCCGGAGGAGATCGCGCGGGCATTCCGCGACGCATTTTCGATTCTGGACCGGAGGATCGGGCTGTTTCTGCCGTTACCGCTGGCGACGCTGGATGCGCTGGCGCTGCAGGGAGAAGTGGATCGCATCGGGAGGTCGTGAGCAGGATCGGCCAACCCTCGATGGGCCTCGTTTCGCCTTCTGTGCGGCCGGGTTCCTGATCTTCTGCATCGGGCGGGACAAGGTTGCGTTCCGTTACTGTGCTGAGACCGCCAACGCAAAGGGGCTGAGCGACGTTCAGCCTAAGATGAACGGCGGAGGAACTCTATCGTGAAACGCCTCGCACTCGCAACGGTACTCTCTTGCCTGATGCTTGCCTTGTCTGCTGCCGCTCTCGCCGCGAACACCAAGGCCGACCCCGCCGACTACCCTCTCGCCGTGCACCTGTCCGCCTCCAGCTATGCGCCGGGACCGAGCCTGCTTTCCGAAATTCTGACGGCAACCATCGACGGCAAGCATTACGAACTGGAGGGCCCGGCATCGAGCGCAAAGATTTTCACGCACGGAAACGGGCTCTTGAATCCCGGCGACTATCACGCCAGGTTGTCGATGGACCAGCACAAGACGAGCTACGAGTCGGTGCAGCAGTTTGAGATTCTGTTTCCAGACGGCACCACGCGCAGGTTCGCCGTGATTGGGCAATCGGAGTAGCGAAGCCGCAAGTGCGGTCACCCGGGGTACGTGATGCGCCGACCAGGAACACCCGGAGATCCCTGATCCCCTTCGCCTGGCTCAGGGTCCTGAGGAGGACGGCCCTGGGTGTCGGGGTTGGTGCTGGTTCCGCCCTGGCTGTGCTATTCTCCGAGTTTCCGCGGGTGCGGGAGCGGAGCTGTCCGCAATTCCGGCCCGCCTGAGATCTCTATGCCGGACGCTGTCCGGCACGCCACGACCGCGCGCCGGAGCCTAATCCGCCTCCGATCCAGACGCCCGCACGACGCCTTCCCGACATCCCTGTGCCCGCCATCACAGGCCGGATTCCCTCCCCTGCTATCTACTTGTCTGTTTTCGTTTGCGCTTTTGCCCGCTGGGAGACGCGATACCAGCTCCGGCGGGAAGCCGTATGCATTTTTTCCAACGAGCACGACCACAAGCACCGCAACAAGGAGCCGCCAATGAAAAGTTATCCAGGAAGTGAGATCCGCAACGTAGCTGTAGTGGGGCATGCGCACAGCGGCAAGACCACACTGGTTTCCGCTCTGCTGCATGCCGCGAAAATGACTCCGACCCTGGGCCGGGTGGAGGATGGATCGGCCGTGACCGCTTACGACGAGGAAGATGTGGCCCGCGCCACCACCATGCAGAATGCTGTCGCCTTCGCCGAGTGGAACGGCGTCAAGATCAATTTCGTCGATACCCCTGGCTTTCATATGTTCGTGCACGAGGCGCGCGCCGCCATGCTGCCGGTAGAGGCGGCGCTGGTCGCCGTCCATGCAGTGAACGGCGTGGAGGCGATGACGGAGCGGGTGTGGAAGTATGCCGAGGAGTTCAATCTGCCGCGCGCCATTGTGATGAATCAGATGGACCATCCGCGCGCGGCGGAATCCGCGGAGGCGACGCTGGCGAAGCTGAGCGAGCGCTTCGGGCGGCAGGCGATCCCGGTGCAGCTGCCCATCACCAGCAGCAAAGGGTTTGAGGGCGTGGTCGATCTGGTGACGATGGAAGCTTTCTTCTATACGGTGGGCGGCGATGGCCGCGGCCGGATCGGCGAGATTCCGGAGAACCTGAAGGAGCCGGCGCAGCGCGCGCACGAGACACTGGTGGAGCTGGTGGCCGAAGGCAAAGATGAGCTGATGGAGGAGTATTTCCGCGAGGGAACGATTCCGGAGCAGCACCTGATCACGGCTCTGCATGAAGCGATTCGCGAGGATCGCATCTTCCCGGTTCTGTATGCGAGTGGACTGGGGAATGTGGCCACCGATCACCTGCTGGATTTCCTGAAAGTGTATGCGCCGGCGCCGATTGAGCGCGAGCCGGTGGCGGCGCGGGCCGTGCTGACGACGGTGGCAGCTGCGGCGGCCGGAAACGGAAATGGCGAGGCGGCGACCGGCGAGGGGCCGTCTCCGGAGATCGTGATGCGGAAGGTGGACGATAAGGAGCCGCTCTCACTGTACGTGTTCAAGACGATGACCGATCCGTTCGCGGGGCGCATCAGCTTCTTCAAGGTGTTCTCGGGCGTGCTGCACAACGATGGCGCCGCGCAGAACTACTCGCGGCGGACGACGGAAAAGTTCTCGCACCTGTCGATCATGCAGGGGCGGACGGCGGTACCGGTGACGGAGCTGCACGCGGGCGATCTGGGCGCGGTGGCCAAGCTGAAGGAGACACTGACCGGGGACACGCTGGGCGATAAGGGCGCGGAGATCTTCTACGAACCGGTGACGATGCCGGAGCCGGCCATGACGTGGGCCATCGAGCCCAAGTCGCGCGCGGACGAGGACAAGCTGGCGCCGGCGGTGCACAAGCTGATGGAAGAGGATCTGATGGTGCGGTTCTTCCGCGACGGGCAGACGAATGAGTTTCTGATTGCCGCCGCGGGCCAGCCACATATCGAGTCGCTGGTGAGCAAGCTGCGCAAGCGCTATCACACGGAGGTCACGCTGAAGGCGCCCCGGGTGCCGTACCGGGAGACGATCAGGGGACGCGGCGACGCGCAGGGGCGGCACAAAAAGCAGACCGGCGGCCACGGACAGTACGGCGACTGCAAGATCAGGATGGAGCCGCTGGCGCGCGGGGGCGGCTTTGCATTCGAGAACGACGTGTTTGGCGGGGCCATTCCGCGGAACTTTATTCCGGCCGTGGAAAAAGGCATCCAGGAATCGGCGGCGCGCGGCTTTTTAGCGGGCTATCCGGTGGTGGATTTCAAGGTGATCCTGTACGACGGCAGCTACCACGACGTGGACTCAAACGAACTGTCGTTCAAGATGGCGGGGCGGATCGCCTTCCGTAAGTGCATGGAGCAGGCCAAGCCCGCGCTGCTGGAGCCGATTATGCGGGTGGAGATTGAAGGCCCGCAGGAGTTCGCAGGCGCGCTGATGGGCGATCTGAACCAGCGGCGCGGCCGTGTACAGGGGATGGAAAGCAAGGGGGCCACGACGCTGATCCGCGCCGAGGTGCCGATGTCCGAGATGCTGACCTACGGACAGACGCTGACCGCGATGACCCAGGGGCGAGGCAGCTTCCACATGGAGATGGATCATTACGACGTGGTTCCGCAGCCGATCGCGGAGAAGATCGTGGCCAACGCGAAGAAGCCGGCAGGCGAAGAAGAGGAGGAGTAAGGCGGGTTACCGGTTACAGGTTGCTGAAGCCTGGACGAGAAACAAGGAGGCCCGCCGATCGGCGGGCCTCCTTTTGAGTTGCGAGTGGGTTCAGGAAAACATTGCGCCGATCATCTTCGCCGCGACGATGAGGACCCACCATCCGAAGACGGCGGTGGCGGCCTTGCCGATTTTCACCCTGCCGATGATGGCGCAGCCAATGGTGAGCAGGATCAGCGCCCAGATGGTGAAGATGTCGATGGAGGTGGCCAATGCCATGATGGGCTTGGAAATGTCCTGGGGCAGATAATAGCCGATATTGGTCCCGACAAAGTTCTTCAGGTTAAACGAGTCCGGATCCACCCCGATATACACAGTGATGATCCCGAGAATGCCCTGGATCGACCAGGGGAGGATGCCGTACATCCAGAGGGCAAACATCTGGCCGAATTTCGCCGTGCCGCCGAATCCAAAGTTGATGGTGGCCAGCAGAACCGCGGCGGACACGACAGCCATGATCAGGCCCAGAATGGGCGTCGCCCAGAAGATGTATTTGGTGATGTTCGCTCCCAACTGTTTCGCCCGGGCCTGCTGATCGGCCGGGAGCGATTCGACCCGCTGTTGCTGGGCGGGGGTTTGCCGCAGCACATTCTCATAGGCCTTTTCCCACCCGATCTTCTGCTGGACGGCCAGGCCGAAGACCAGGGTGACGACCACACCGAGGAGCCATGGCAGCCACCAGCTGGCGCTGCGGCGAAGATCCGCGAAAGCTTTGGACGGGGCCACGAATGTGTCGACCACACGCTGGACCTGGCCGAGAGGCGCGACGGATGCTTCCGGTTGAATGACGTCAGACATGAGAATCCTCCAGAACGCGCTGCACAGGATGGCGTCTTTGTATTTTCGGAATTGTACTCCCGCAACCTCGGAACTCAAGTCAAAATCAGGCTTTGCCGCAAGGGGATGGACCCTCGTTGATTGCCATTCAAGCGGCGGGCACCTGTTTTGCTACTTTCCTTCAGAGACACAAGTCGTTTACTCTTATGTTGCTCAATCGATAACCCCGCGGTACAGAATGCGATTTCGCCAGTTGTGCATCCTCGCCCTCAGCCTGACCCTCGCGGGTCCGGCGTTCGCTGCCCTGCATCATCCCGGGTACTCGTCGCACGCGCGGCGAATCCACAGGCGCCGAGCCTCGCACGCGCACAGGACAGCGCATGCTGCGCACGCCCGTGTGCGCAGGACCGCATTCTACCCTGCGACTTACCGGCGCGCCTCCGCGATCACCCGCGTTGCTTACGTCGCTCCGCTGCGCGGGTCGATGGCCTCGCTTCTGCGGCAGAATCGCCGCAGCGACCAGGAAGGCCTGGTCCGCATTGAGAACAACGCCCAGTTGCTGCAGCTGGAGGACGAGAAAGCCATCGTCCCGCTGCCGGCCGGCTACGCGCTGCGCGTGAATCCGGATCTTCCCATCGATCGGCGCTACTGCCGGCCATGGACGGCGCGGTTTCTCGCCGATCTGGCGCGCAGCCATTACGCCCGCTTTCATCGTCCCTTCCAGGTAAACTCAGCCGTGCGCACGGTGGCCTTTCAGCGCGCGCTGCTGGAGATCAACGGCAACGCCGCTCCGGCCGAAGGCGACCTCGCCTCCCCGCATCTGACGGGTGCGGCGGTGGACATCGGCAAGCGGGACATGAGTTTCTCAGAGATTGCGTGGATGCGCGCTCACCTGCTGCCGCTGCAGACGGCGGGGAAAATCGACGTGGAGGAGGAGTTTTATCAGGCCTGCTTCCACATCACGGTGTATCGCAGCTATGCGCCGCGGACGCCGCCGCGGATGATTGCGAAGAAGCGCCGCAGCACGGGCACGCTGCTGGCAACGACCATCCACTAAAGCGCGGCGAGCGTTGGCCGATTTGCCAAAATTGAGTTGATCCCGGGAAGGTTGCGTCCCTCCCCCGGGGTTTGAGCTGCTTCAAGAGAAGCAGCAGTAGAAGCAGAGCTACAATTGCGATCACCAAACGCCAGTCGACGGCAATTGTGATCAACACTCCCAGCCAGGATGACTTGTCATCCATTGGCTTCACCTCCTTTCATTGGAAACGGCTCCAGGCCGTCAGCGCGACCTGGAGTCGTTGGCCCGATTCTCTGAGCCAATTCGGCGCGGTCGCCTGCGCACTCTGAAAGAAGGTGTTTTCAGGGTCGTTGCGCCCCCTGGGGCGCGACAGATTACGGATGGGGGAGCGCCGCTAGCCGCGTTCCGCCTTCAGATCAATGCCCACCTGCTGACACTTTTTGTAGAAGTGGCTGCGCTCGAGGCCGAGCGCTTTCGCCGTATTGGTGATGTGTCCCTGGTGGCGCTCCAGCTCCGCCAGCAGCGTGGAGCGCTCGAAGGCAGCGACCCGTTGCGCCAGGAACCCGGCCCTGGTTGAACCCGACAATTCTTCTTCGGCGTCGACGGGAGCCGCCATGGCCTGCGGCAGCGCGAGTTCGACCGTCGCCTGATCGACGGTCTCCCCGGCCAGCAGCAACAGGCGCTCGACAATGTTGCGCAGCTCGCGGATATTGCCGGGCCAGGACCAGGCGCGCAGAGCCGCGATTGCCTCGGGGGTGAACGGCACCGGCTTCCATCCGTTCTGGGCGGAGACCTGGCGCGCGAAATAGTCCACCAAAGCGGGAATATCTTCCCGGCGCGCGCGCAGCGGCGGCAGTGTGATGGGAAAGACAACGACGCGGTGGTACAGATCGCGGCGAAAGCTGCCCGCCTCCACCATCTCTTCCAGATTGCGGTGGGTGGCCACGACGACACGCACATCCACAGCGACCGGCTTGTCGCCGCCGATGCGTTCGACCTCCGACTGCTCGAGCACGCGCAGCAAACGGGTCTGCAACGCCAGGGGCATGTCGCCGATCTCGTCCAGAAAGAGCGTGCCGTGGTGGGCCTGCTCGACTTTCCCGATGTGGCGCTGCGCCGCCCCGGTAAAGGAGCCTTTCTCGTGTCCGAAAAGCTCCGACTCGATCAGCTCGGCGGGAATCGCGGCGCAGTTCAGGGTGATGAACGGCCCGGCGGCGCGCGCGCTCCTGTCGTGAAGGGTTCGCGCCACGAGTTCTTTGCCGGTGCCCGTCTCGCCGTAGATGCACACCCGCGTTTCACTGGCGGCGACGCGATCGATTTGCGCCATCACCCGCTGCATGGCCTCGCCGCTCCAGATCAGCTCGTGTTTGCCCACTCGCCGGCGCAGGTCGGAGTTCTCCGTCTCCAGGCGCTTCAGCCGCAGCGCATTCTCCACGGTCAGCAGTAATTTGTCGGTGGAGAGCGGCTTCTCCAGAAAGTCGAGCGCGCCCAGGCGGGTAGCCTTCACGGCCATCTCAATATGCGCCTGGCCGGACATCATGACCACCGGCGCCGCTACACCGCTGGACTTCAGATCCTCGAGCAGCGTGAGCCCGTCGCGGCCCGGCATGACCACGTCGGACAGAATCAGGTCGAAGGGGCGGGACTTCGCCAGCTCCAGAGCTTTCGCGGCATTGTCGCAGACGGTCGCCTCATGGCCGGCCAGGCGGAAGGCGCGGGCCAGCGAGGCCAGGGTGCTGGCTTCATCGTCCACGATGAGAATGTCGGCCTTCGTCATGCCTCCACCTTATCCCCCATCAGCGGCAGTCCGATCAGGAAGCGCGTGCCTCCGCCCTCGGCGCTCTCCACGGCGATGGTGCCATGATGGTCCGCGATGACGGACTGCACGATCGCCAGGCCGAGTCCGGTGCCGTGCTGCCTGGTCGTGTAATACGGAGTGAAGAGGCGCTCGCACTCTTCCGGCGTCATGCCCTCGCCGGTATCGGCAACGGCCAGGCGCGCCACGTCGCCGGCGCGGGCTACGGAGATGGTGAGCGTCCCCCCTTTCGGCATGGCATCCATCGCATTGAGCACCAGGTTGGAGAGGGCGCGGTGCAGCAGCTCCGAATCGCCCAGAATGAGCAGAGGCTCGGAAGCAATGGATGTCCCCAGCTGGATGTGTCTTTCTTCCAGCGCCGGCCCGTAGAGCTTGACGACGCGCCGCACGGATTCCCGCGCGTCCATTTCGATGGCCTGCGGTTTGGGCATTTTTGAGAAATCGCTGAAGCGGCCGATGATCGTCTTCAGGTTGGCAATCTCCGTCTGCAACGTGGCGGCGCTCTCGATGAAGACCTCGTCGAACTCCCTGGCCGGCAAGCGGCGCGCGCGCACCATATTCTCCACCGTGATCTGCAGGGGGAAGAGAGGGTTTTTCAGTTCATGGGCCAGGCGCCGCGCCAGCTCGCGCCAGGCGGCGACGCGCTCCGACTGCACCAGGCGATCGCGCTGCTCGCTCAGTTGTCGAGTCATATGGTTGAAGCTGCGCGCCAGCTCGCCCACTTCGTCGCGCGAGTGGATGTCGACGCGCGTCTCCCACTCGCCGGCTGCTACTGCGCCCGCTGCCCGCGCCAACGCTTCGATCGGGCGCGAGACGCGAACGGCGATCCACAGACTGACCAGCACGGCAAAGATGATGCCCAGGCCGGCCACGCCGAAGGCCACGTCGCGGATGTGCGCCTGCACCTCCACCATGCCGCGCCGCGAATTAGCGACCACCAGAACGGCCAGCACGCTGCCATCCAGGCCCTTGAGCGGAATTCCCGACGCATCCACGCTGTCGGCGCGCTTCTTTGTGGGATACACGACGCCGGTGGCGCTCTTCCCCGTGTTCCGCGCCTGATCCACCAAAGAACGGAAATGGGCAACACCCCCGCTCTTCGCGGCCGCGCCAAAATTCTGCGTATCGAATGAGCCGGTCACGTTCCGATAGAGATACACCTGAGTTCCGGCAGGGGCCGGGAAATTCTTGAGGAACGAGGCATCGATCTGCCGCCCACCCACAATGTAGAGAGGCGGATCGGAGCCTTCCACTCGCCGAGCCGCGAAGATCCCGATCTGCGAAGTGCCGTCGGGCAGGTCTTCCTGCTTCAGGAAGGCGGGCTGGCCCGCGCCTGCGATGGCCGGCTCGCTGTATCCGAAGCGCGCCGTCCACTGGAACGATGAGATGATGCTGCCGTCGTGCGCGACCACTTCCAGATAGTCCAGCCGGTATTCCTGAGCGAGGGGCAGCGCCGCCTGCAGGTATGAGGATGCATCGCCGCCATTGCCCAGCACGAAGGCAATCTGCTTGACCGCATCGCTGGCCGCCATGCGGTCGAGGGCGGATGCCGTGTCGTCGGCGCGCTGGTGGAACTCGCGCTGGAACTGGTTCACGAGGGCCGCGGTCTGCTGCTGGTCGATGCCTTCAAAGACGCGGCGCACGCGCACGGAGACGATCCAGGCCACCGCGACGACCAGGCCGACGACGGTGAGGGAGAACATGAGCAGCAGCTTTTGCCGCAGATTCACTTCGCGCCCTCCAGCGAGGCATCGGCCACCCGCGGCGCGCCGTCAGGCCAGAGCCGCAGATCGCGCACCCGGTCGCCGGCCGCCCACGCGCGCGGCGACCACAGCAACGGCACAATCGTATCGTTCTCCAGCACGCCTCGCTCCGTCTGCCACAACGACACAGGATCGGTCGCGGTGACGGTACCATTCTGCCCGAAACGCGCCAGCATTTCGTCCAGAGCCGCTGCCGGGCTGGCCGCTTCGAGGTGCACTCGGCGCAGGGTGAGCGCCGTGGGCTGCCGCGCCGGGGTGGTGGCTACCCGCACCGCGAACCCTGCCTCATGGAGATTGAGCGCCAGGCGCTCCGCCGCCAGATGCAGGGTGGCGCTGGTGTCTTCGGCGCTGAGAATCACGCCGGTTGGCGACGCTCCGCCGCGCAGCGCGCGGGCGCGGTCGAGATTACGGTCGGTCGAGAAAAGGAAGGCGTAGCCGCTGAGCGCCTGGGGCAGCAGGCTGGCGGTCACCTCTCCCTGCTTCTGGAAGATGACGTTCGAGAGCGCCGCGCGATCGACGGCCAGCGCGATCGCCTGGCGCATTTCGCGGCCGGAGAAGGGGCCATTCGGCGCAATCGTGAGAGCCAACAGGTCAACCGGGCGCGAGACCAGCAGACTCAGGTGCTGCTGCTGTGCCGGGCGAATCATCTCCGGTGGCACTTCGACGATGTCGGCGCGGCCGACGCTGAGGTCGAGCCACTGATCGCGAACGGTCCGATGCGGATGAATCTCGACGCTGTCGGCGAAGGGCCGGCCCGCCCAGCAATCATCGTTGGCGGCCAGCAGCAGCGCGCCATTGGCAAAGCCGGTGACGCGGAAGGGTCCTGTACCGATGATGGTTCCGGACGTATCCTGGCGGGCGATGGCGAAGGATTCCTGGGCGAGGAGCGCGGGCAGATCCGGCACCGCGGTGTCGCTGACGAAGATGACCGAGTCACCCACAGCGCGGATCATGCGCCAGGGACAGGCCATGGGAGGATTGGCCGCGGCGCCGCGCGAGCAGACGTCGTTCAGGGCGGTGACCACGGCTTCCGCCGTGAGGGGCGCACCATCCTGGAAGCGCACACCCGGCCGCAGCGTGAACTCCCAGCGATGATCGGCGTTCTGCGCGGTCCAGCGTACGGCCAGCGCGGGCTGGGCGGTGCCGGTGTCGCTCACCGTGGCGAGGGTGTCGAGGACGAGCCGCCGCGCCAGCCCGTCGGGCATCTGCCAGGGGTCGCCCTGGATCTCGATGCGCAGCGTGCCGCCGTAATGCGGACGGGTGCGCGCCTGCGCGGTGAGCGCGACGGCGACGAGCAGCACGCTAATTACAAAGCGCCGAGCCATTCCACACCTCGTAGCGTACCGGGGCCTCGCGCCGCACGATGACCGTGGCGCTGGCGCCGTCGGTGGAGGCCCAGATGGCCGTCACCGCGCCATCCACGGAGATCGGCGCGCTTACCGGAACCGCTTCCCTTCCGGCAATCTCCCATGCGCGCAGGCTGTCACCGGCGGCCGCGGCGCCAGAGCCCGACACCAGCACCTGCGCCCCCGATCCACAACCGGAGCGCAGCACCGCAAAATCGCTGCCCCAGTCATTGGCGCCGGTCACGGGCTTCGCCACGCCCCCGTCCATGAGCAGGACACGGCCATCGACCAGGGTCAGCAGCAGCGAGGCGCCGGTCTCATGGGGAATTTCACCCGCTTCGTAGAACGGCGGCAGGTCCATGCCGAGGCCGGGAGCGAGAATGCCCGTGAAGTTGTCGCGCAGGTCGTTATAAAAGGCCGTCTGGCGGAGCATGGTCCCCGCAAGCGGCCAGGGATCGTCGCTGTCGACGCAGGTGACGGAGAGCGCCGTGCCAACTCCCGCGCCCGCCTCCGTGCCATGACAGGCCACACCGGGCAGCCAGGCATCGAAGGGGTGATCCGCGGCAGCGACCAGCTCTCCGCGCAGGTCGCGAGGAAAGGGCCGCGTGTGCGCGATGGGGAAGGTCTGATCGGGCATCCAGGCATCCGTCGCCAGCGCGGCCGCGTTGCGCTCCCAGGTGACGATCTGCTCCTGCTCCAGTACGACCAGCCGCTGCACGCCGCCGGTGACGAAGATTTTGGCGTCGAGCACGGGCGCATCTTCGGTGATGAGCAGCGTCCGACGGATGGTGATGGCGCCTCCGCTGCCCCCGGGCGCTGCGGGCGCTAAAGGTACGGCAAGCATGGTCACGCGCGTCTCCGTTCCTTCCTGCACTTCGGCCACCCACAGGCCGCCCTGCAGATTTTCGGAGAGGGTGACACGGATAAGCGTGGCGCTGTCGCTGCCGCCGGGGAGAACGCCCAGCCGGCGCAGATCCTGCTCCAGCAGACGCCGGATGACGGGAAGGTCGCCGGCCGGCAGCGTGGATACGTTTTGCATGAGGAGTCGCGCCGGACCGGGACCCGTGAGGGAGGCGATCTGGCGGGCCAGGTCGGAGGCAGGTTGTTCCCAGCTTGCCGCGCGCGCCGCCGGAACCCAAAGCACCGCGACCAGACACACCAGCGCCGCACCCCACCCCGACAACCGCAGCTTGTCCATCATTCGCTGGGGCGGATTATATCGCGCGTCCGGCATCGTCTCTGCTCCACAAAAGCGGGATGAACCACCCCGGCTGCCTGTTTCGACAACCGGGGTGGCCTCGCCCGGGGTGAGCCTTCTGTTGAGCCTGTCTTCGACAAGCCTGAGACCCTGGCCAGGCGGCACCTCGACCGACAGCTTCAGTGTCCGGACGCACTCGCAGCGGGCGCAGCGCCGGGATCGCCCGAGTCCATCGATTGCGTCACACTTTGTTTCAGC
Organism: Acidobacteriaceae bacterium; assembly: GCA_036267395.1. Classification (GTDB taxonomy): domain Bacteria; phylum Acidobacteriota; class Terriglobia; order Terriglobales; family Acidobacteriaceae; genus Palsa-343. The sequence continues at coordinate 77,581 of DATAWD010000016.1, forward strand.
GCGGAATTTCCGTCCAGACCGCGAAAGACATCGCTGGCGAAGAAGTACTTGCCGTCGGACGGCACCATGACCATCTGGATTTTGTCCGACAAGCGCTCCGCGATGATTTTGTTGATGAGCAGCGGCGACTGATTCAGCAGCTTCGCTTCACTCGCCATTCGTTCCGCGTCCGCCGCGGCGGTGACGCGAATGCGATTGGCCTCCGCCTGGGCCAGCAGCTCGCGCCGCTGCAGCTCGGCCTTGCTGTCGATGACCTTGGCCTGACCTTCGGCGTCGGCATTCTCGATCGTCGCTTCCTTGCGCGCTTCGGCCTCCAGCTTCGACTGCTCGATCTGCTTCTGCTTCAGCGGCAGCGTGTACTGCATGGCGTCGGCTTCGCCTTTGGCTTCCACCACCCGAGCGCGCGCGTCGCCCTCGGCCTCCTTCACCTTCTGCGCGGCTTCGGCTTCGGCCTGCAACTCGGCGATCCGCACCTGCTTCTGCTGGATGTCGGTCTGGACGTTCATCTGATCGTCCTGCTGCTCCTTCAGCAGCAGGTCCTGCAGACCCCTCGCGTATTCGGGCGGCAGCTGGATATTGCGCAGCATGACCTCTTCGACGAGAATTCCGTCGCCCCCCAGCTTCTTCGTGATCACGTCGGAGGCCTCCGTACGCACCTCTTCCCGCTTCGAGCTGAAGATTTCGCGCACGGTGTAACTCGGGGCCAGGTCGCGCCAGGCACTGGCCACGACCGCCGGCACCATCTGCTGATCGACGGGCTGCGGCAGGTGCGTCTCGATCCAGTCCAGCCGCTTCGGATCCAGGCGGTAGCGCACCGTGATGGCCAGGCCGATGTCCAGCCCTTCTTTTGACTGGACGTCGAGCGGTTGCATCTCCAGGGCAGCTTTCTTCAGGCCCACGCCTTCCACCACTCCGGCGGTGAAGAGCTTGTCGCGCAGATCGAACATCTGCACGCTCTCCGTCAATGGAGTGACGAAATGGGCGCCGGAGTAGAGGGTTCCCGGCAGGGTCCCGCGCATCTGGCTGACCCGAACACCGCCCATCCCCGCCGGGATGACGATGATGCCGTCGGCGATGAGCCATGGCAGACAGGCAGTCAGCGCCAGGGTAACCGATGTCCGCCAGCGGACCGGCTCCGGCACGACCGGTTCCGGCTTCCGCGGCTCGGTGTCGGACATGGGGGACGGCGTGTCCGACGCGGTCGAGCGCAGCTTCCGGTGGTAGTCGATCCACGCCCACAGGTCATAAAGCGTGATACCCAATGCGGAAGCCAGCAACAGCGCTCCCGCGACGATGAGAAGTTCTTTCAGCGCAAGCATGGTTCTTCTCTCTCTTTCCCCCGCTCTTCCCGAACTCTGGCCACCGCCTGCGGAGCGAAAAACAGCCGGACCAGCCCACCGAAGAACAACTCCTCCACCAGCAGCCCGCACGAAACGCTCAGCAGCAGGGCTCCCACCACACTCACGGCTTCCGCAAAAAGTTCCATCATGATCCTCCCTGCCCTGAGTCGCTCAGTGCCGTTACTTGTCCGCCGGAGCCGCGGGCGCTTCCACACTCGCAGCCGCGTCTGCCGCCTGCGGCTCCGCCTTCGCCAGCACCGCCGTCACAGCGGGAGTGGCTGGGCCCGCGGGCGTTCCGAAGATCGCCGCCGTCTCCGCGTCGCGCTCACCCACGATCTCCACCGCGTCGCCGGCCCGTACCTGCGCGAAGAGATTCTCCAGATCGCGACGGCCCATCCGGATGCAGCCGTGGGAGGCGGCTTTGCCGATGGAGCGCGGCTCATTCGTTCCATGAATGCCGTAGCCCTTGTCGCTCAACCCCATCCAGCGCGTGCCGACCGGGTTTCCCGGCCCCGCGGGAATGACCTTGCCGCTGTGGTAGTAGGTGGGATTGGTGACGCGCGCCACGATGGTGAAGGTCCCGGTCGGGCTGGGCGTCGCTTCCTTGCCCACAGCCACCGGATAGACCTTCACCACCACACCGTCTTCCAGCAGAGCCAGGCGCCTATCCTCAAGGCTCACGATGATCGTCCGAGTGACGGCCTGCGCCATTGGGGCGATGGTGTCGGACACGGCGGACATTTTTGCCTGTCCGAGGAGAGCTGTCGTGGAGAGAACCAGAAACCCTGCCGCCGCTGCCATCGCGCTTGCTTTGCCGTTCATCGCTCGCCTCGCTTGTTGCCTGCGCCGCGACAAAGTGCAAATCCGCAACCATTCTTCCGCGATAAGCAGGTAAAGGGGTTAGCTATTTCTGCGGGAGCGCTCCTGTTGTCCGACACGTGTCGGACACGCCACAGCGTGTCTGCCGGGACACGGCCCGCGACCTTCCCGCCGCGTCGGACAAGCCCTGGCCAACCCGGCCGTCGCGGAGTGCGTCTGGATCAGCCATGGAAATGCATCTGGCCCATCTGCTCAATCGCAAAATTGTTGTGCTGGGACCTCGTCTGCTCGGCGGCGACACCCCCCAGGGCAAGCTCGAAACGGTAACCCTGGTGGGGGTCGATCCAGCCGGGATCTGGATCGAAAGCGAAGAAGCCGCCAATCGCCTGGCGGAGCGATTCCGGGTGAAACCCGCCTCACCCTCAGCCTTCTTCATCCCGTTTACTCAAATCACAACGATCCTGGCCAGCCAGGAACCAGCCGCCGAGGCCGCCGGGGCGGAGGCCGCGCCGCACCCTGGCGCCTGATGACCCAGGTACGGCCGTCAGACACCGGTCTCCGACGGCCGATTCGACCATAGAGCGAACGTGCTATGATCAGCTTCTCCCCCGGAAAGGCAGCGATGGGCCAGCAGACACTTGTCTCGTTGATGGCGGACACGGCACCCTTCCTCGTTCTGCTGTTCTCGTTGGCTAACCTGTTTCTTATCTTCTATTTGATTCGTGATCGCCGCCAGGCCAGAGCGGAAGTGGCCGAGCAGGTTGAAGCGCGCATCCGCTCCGAGATGGAGAGGCTGACCGAAGACACGCGCCGCACGAACGACGATGCGCGGCAGTTGCTGGCCAGCATCTCCCTGGCCAAGGCCGGCGCGCTCGAGGAGAACGCGCGGTTCCAGCAGCAAATCGACGCAGCCAAAGAAGAGATCCAGCGGGTGGTTTCCGAAATTCGCGGCGTGCGCCAGTACGTGACGAAAATCACGACCGTCCGGGAGGAGGTCGCGCCGCCCTCGGCAGCGGCTCCGCCAGTCCGCAGCGAGAGCCAGCCCGCGCACGAAAGCGCCGAGTGGAACTCCCCGGAAGCGCTGCTGCGCATGGCCAGGCAGTCCGACGACTGGGCGAAGACCGCCGGTTATCTGGCCCGCATCGATACGAAGACAGCCACCTCCGGAAATCTTGAATCCGCCGGAGACATCTGCCGGGAGCAGGGATTCCTGACCAAGGCGATTGAGTTCTACCGCCAGGCCACGAACAAAGACGGCGAGAATCTGAATGCGCGCGCGGAATTTCTGGCGCTCTCCGCCAAAGCGCATGCCTCAGAGCGCGAAGAGTCGCTGCGCCTGCTGCAGGACCTGGTCTCGAGGACGCTGGGCGATACGGCCGCGGGGCCGGGCATCCGGAACATTCTCTTCACCGTGATGACAGAACTGGCCCGCGAGCCGGAAATGGCGGCGTTTTGCGAGGCGCAGCTGCTGTTGCCGCTTCCGCGTCCGGGTATGCTGGCGCTGCGTCGGCATCTCGCGCTGCTTTATAAGAGCGAGGGCAAGATCGATGACGCGCTCCTGCACTGCGATGCCGCGGTCCGGCTGGCGGGTGAAGATGCCGATCTTCTTGTGCTCCAGAGCCAGCTGCTTTTTGCCGCGAGGAATTACGAGGAAGCGTATCGGCTGGCGCTGCGTTCGCTGCAGCACGATCCCACCCTGGCGCGCAGCTATATCAATCTGGCCACCATCCAGGAGAAGCGCATGGGCCGTCCGGCCTCCCGCGAGCTCCTGAATAAAGCCGTGCAGTTCGCCAGCGCCGCGGAGATGAGCCGGATTGAAGAGCACCTGCGCCGCATGGCCGCTCTTGACGACCTCTCCGAGATCGTTCCCTCCACCGGACCCCAGCTGATCCGCGCCTGAACGGGCCATCCGGAGCCCCCTTTTCGCGGGCGGCTCACCCACCGGCCCAGCCAGCGGTCCAATCAGGTAACAGCCCCGCTCGTCTGCGCTGCAGTCCGGCGATCTGTTTCGCGTGGCCCGGGCTTGCCCCAAAAGCGCAAACGGATTTCAGGCACAATAGAAAATGGTTCCGGGAGGCCGTTGTTGATGCATCGATCCCAATCCGCGCCGGGGTCTCCATCGAGCCGATTCTGGCCGCTCGCGTGGCCGGTTTGGCTGCTGGCCGGAAGCCTCGCTGCCTCGGCACAGACGGCTCCATCCTCCCCGTCCGCGGCTCCTGCGCCCACGACAACTTTAGCTTCAGCCAGCCCGGCGCCTGCGTCCATTGCGGCCGCGGCTGCGAAGGATTTTGAGGTCCCTGCCGGCACTCGCGTGCTGCTGGAGCTGCGCAGCGCCCTCAACACCAAAAGCGCGCAGCCCGGCGACGGCGTCTATCTGAACTCTACCTTTCCGGTCGTCGTTGGCAACCACGTCCTCATTCCTGCCGGCGTGTATGTGCAGGGGGTGGTGGACAGCGTGGTGCGTCCGGGACGCATCCATGGTGACGCGCAGCTGAATATGCACTTCACTTCGATGATCTTTGCCAACGGGACGGTCGTGGAGATCCCGGGCCGCGTGCACAGCCTGCCCGGCGCGCAGAACCAGGCCATCACCGGCAACGAGGGCACCATCGAGCAAAAGGGCGGCAGCAACAAAGGGCACAATGCCGCTGAAGCAGCCAAAATCGCTGTGCCTGCCGGGGCCACCATCGGCTCCATCGGCGGCCTGGAAGGCGGTCACCCGCTGGCCGGCGGCCTCGAAGGCGCCGGTGCCGGACTCGCGGCCGCCGGCATCGTCGCCCTCTTCACACATAAGGCCGACATCAACCTTCCCGCCGGCAGCCAGGTGGAGATGGTCATCCAGCAGCCCTTTGAACTCCAGGAATCGAACCTCACCGGACCCGCCACCATCACGCCCGCCTCGGTCCAACAGCCGCAAACCCCCGGCAGTCCTGTGCTGCATCAGCGGCCGCATATTCTCTGCCCCGCGGGCAGCCTGGGGTGCAGCTAACCGGATATGAGTGAGCCGACCCCTCAGAACAGCCGCCTGCGCGTCTGGTTTCGCGACATTGTCATCTCGGTTATCGCGTCGTTCTTCATCGTCACCTTTCTCTACCAGCCGGTGCGCGTGGAAGGCACCAGCATGCAGCCGGAGCTGCGCGACCAGGACCGCCTCTTCATCGACAAATTCTTCTTTAAGTTCGAGAAGATCGACCGCGGCGACATCGTCGTCTTCCACTATCCGCGCGATCCGGAGAAGAGCTACATCAAGCGCGTCATTGGCCTGCCCGGCGACTCCGTCTACATCGACCACGGGCGTGTCTGGGTGAACAATCAGCCGCTCGATGAGCCGTACGTCCCGCGCCGCTATCGCGACACGCGATCGATGGCCGAGATGATCATTCCTCCCGGCGAATACTTCGTCATGGGCGACCACCGCTCCATTTCCAGCGACAGCCGCGACTTTGGCCCGGTCGATCGCGACCTCATCTATGGCAAGGCCGATTTCATCTATTGGCCGGCCTCGAACATGGGCGTCGTGCACTAAGAGCCGCCTGCGGCGCGCGTCAATCGACGCCATCGCCGCCGCCGCAGAAATTCCTTGATCTTCCGGCAATCCGCCCCCGCGACCCTGGGCGTACTTCAACCAGCACAGATCGGCTGGATGAATCGACAATCGGCGTCCACCGGCTGCGTGCACTTCTCCCCCAATGCTTCGCGGATGGACCACTGACGGGCACGATGGGCCACGATCCACCTGCTTTGCAGCCTTGAACTGTCCTGGTTCTTCAGGCCCAGGTTCCGCACACGGAACCTGGGGTCCGACGCCGCCGCGCGGAACTGGCTCGCCTGCGCATCTCCACCCCATTCCTCAACCGATGCATTGCAGGAGACCTTGATGAAACAGGAAGAACTCGCCCGTTCGGCGGGCAATCGCCGCACCTTTCTCAAAGGCGCGGGCATGGCTGGCCTGGGCATGGCCGGCGCCGCAGTCCTTGGATCCAGGCTGGGACTGAACAGTCCTCGCGTGGAAGCCGCTTCGTCTTACAGCGACGCGGAGATTCTGAACTTCGCCCTCAACCTTGAGTATCTCGAGGCGGAGTTCTATGCCATGTCCACCTACGGCGCCAATCTGGTCAAACTCGGCGTCATCAAGTCGTCGGAAGAATCCGGACCGACCACCGGCGGCGCCAAAGTCACGGACTTCGGCACCGAAGCGACGTGGGCGACGGCTCTGCGCGAGGACGAAATCGCGCACGTGCTGTTCCTCCGGGCGGCTCTCGGTTCTGAGGCGGTGAAGAAACCGGCGATCAACCTCAACGCTCTCGGCTATGGCTTCGCCGGCATTATGAGCTGGCTGAAGCTGGCCCGGCAGTTCGAGGATGTCGGCGTGAGCGCCTATCTGGGCGCGGCGCCGCTCATCTCCAGCAGCACCTATCTCGGAGCCGCAGGGGCCATTCTCTCCACGGAAGCGCAGCACTCCGGCGCCATTCGCGATGCCTGCATTCGCTGGGGAGTCACGAGCCCGGCGGTCGACGCAAACGACGTCCCTCCCACCACCAGCCATCCGTTTGCGGTGGACAAGAACGCGCTGAGTATCTCGAGGACGGCAGGCGAGGTGCTCAAGATCGTCTATGGCGGGGGCACCTGTTCCGGCGGTTTCTATCCGGCCGGGATGAACGGCGCCATCGTCTGCTCCTGATCCTGTCGGCTGGCGCCTGCCCTGTGCGGCGCCAGCCATCTTTTCCCCCATACCCTCTCCGTTGGCGCCCTCAGCGATCCCTCGCCGGAGGAGAGCCGCACCGGTCTCGCAGCCCTCCTGGTTACCTTCGTAGGGCCCCGTCCGTGCTGTTGATTTCTCTTTACACACAGCCTCGCCCTGCCGCAGAATGCCTCACGCCCTGAGACCCGCCCTCGCTCGCGGGAATCCCCTTCCGGGCACAACAAGGAGAGATTGTGAAACGCCTGTTCCGGTCGTCCCTGCTCTCTGTGGTTGCGGTCGCTCTTGCCGCGACTGCCTTCGGCCAAACGCAGTTCCTGCTCACCCGGCACGTGCGCCAGGTTCAGACCAATGGCCAGGCAAAGGTCATCGGCCGGATGTCTGCCTCGCAGACCCTTCGCCTCACGCTGACGCTTCCGCTGCGCAATGAAACCCAGCTCGATAACCTGCTCGCCGATCTTTACAACCTCTCCAGCCCTTCGTATCACCGCTTCCTCACCGTCGAGCAGTTCACGGCCGCGTTCGGCCCCACCCAGGACGACTACAACGCCGTCATCGCTTTCGCGCAGGAGCACGGCCTGAAGGTCGTCGGCACCTCCGCGAATCGCCTCAATGTGGACGTCACCGGAACTGTCGCCCTGATCCAGGAAACCTTTCACGTTACCCTGCGGACCTACCAGCATCCGACGGAAAGCCGCACCTTCTTCGCGCCCGATCGGGAACCCTCCGTCGATCTGCCCTTCCAGCTCTGGCACATCCATGGGCTGAGCAACTACTCCATCCCACACCCGGCCGGCCTCACGCATAATCCCGATCGCAGCGCAGTGAAATCCGGCGCCACCGTCGGCTCCGGGCCGTCGGCATCCTTCCTCGGCAGCGATATGCGCGCCGCCTATTACGGCAGCGGCCCGCTCAACGGTGCCGGCCAGATCGTCGGCCTGCTGGAGTACTACGGGACAGACCTGGCCGACGTCACCACCTACTTCAGCAACATCCACACGACCAACAACGTTCCCATTACGCTGCTCTCAACGGATGGCACCAGCACCTCCTGCCTCGATACGCGCGCGGGCGGCGACTGCGACGACACCGAGCAGACCCTCGACATCACCCAGGCCATCGGCATGGCTCCGGGGCTCTCCAGCCTGATTGTTTACATCGGCTCCAGCGATGCCTCCATCTTCAACGCCATGGCCACGCACAAGCCGCTGAACGCCCAGCTCAGCTCCTCGTGGACATGGACGCCCGCCGATCCCACCACCGACGAGCCCTACTTCAAGGAGTTCGCAGCGCAGGGACAGAACCTCTTCCAGGCCGCCGGCGACAGTTCCAAATGGACCACCTCCGGCACGGCCTCGGAGACCTACCCGGCGGACGATCCTTACATCACCTCCGTGGGCGGCACCGACCTCAGCACCTCCTCGGCCGCCGGACCCTGGGCTTCGGAAACAGGCTGGTCCGATTCCGGCGGCGGCATCTCCCCGCACAAATACGCCATCCCCTCCTGGCAGACCGCGACGGCGGCCTCCTGCTCCAGCTGCTCAAAGACCTACCGCAACGGCCCTGACGTTTCGGCCAATGCCAACTTCACGTTTTACGTTTGCGCGGACCAGACCGCCTGCACCGCCAACGATTACGGCGGCACCAGCTTTGCTGCGCCGATGTGGGCCGGCTTCCTCGCCCTCGTCAACCAGCAGTCGGGCACCCCGGTCGGCTTTATCAATCCCACCCTCTACTCCCTGGGCGAGGGCTCCAGCTACGACACCGACTTCCACGACATCACCAGCGGCAGCAATGGCTACTCGGCCACCACGGGCTACGATCTGGTCACCGGGTGGGGCAGCCCCACCGCGAGCCTGGTCAGCGCGCTGGCCGGATCCACGACCCCACAGTCCGGCTTCAGCCTCTCCGCTTCCCCCGGTTCGGTTTCCGTCGTCCAGGGCGGCCAGGGATCCACGACCATCACCAGCGCGGTGACCGGGGGCTTCAACTCCGCCATCGCCCTCTCGGCCAGCGGGCAGCCTTCCGGCGTAACCGTCGGCTTTACCCCGGCCTCGATCACCGGCGCCGGCACTTCGTCCCTCTCGATCGCGGTGGCCACCACCACGGCGCCGGGCAACTACACCATCACCATCCAGGGCACCTCCGGCAGCACGGTGGAGACGACCACCGTCTCCCTCACCGTTACCAGCAGCACAGCCGGTTTCTCGGTCAGCGCCAGTCCCACTTCCGTCAGTGTGGACCGCAGCAGTTCCGGCCATGTGACCATCACCACCACAACCACCGGCGGGTTTGACTCGCCCATTACCCTGAGCGGTTCCGGGGAAGGAACCGGTAACTCGGTCAGCTTCAGCCCCTCCTCGATCACCGGCGCGGGCAGTTCCACCATGACCCTGACGGTGGGCCGCAACGCCTCGCTCGGCAACCACACAGTAACGGTCAGCGCCAAAAGCGGCAGCACCGTCCACACGACGACGGTGACTCTGGACGTGCTCCGCTAAGCTTCACGTCCCGCTTCCCAGAGAGCCCGGACCTCACCGGTCCGGGCTTCCCTTTCTGGGACGCGGGGGGCGTGGATGTCCTGTTCTGAGACACCGGGTCCCATTTTCCGCTTCTGCTGACCCACCCATCCCGATGCGTCGATAAGGTGCTCACGGGAGCAAATGCCATGGACGCCCATCCGCTCAATACCCCTCTCGCTTTTCCGGACCTCGCCCGACGCGCGCTGGACGAGTACGAAATTGCCTCCAGCACTCTGGACTTCCCTCCGGCCGACGAGGAACCGCTCGGGGTCTTCCATGGACTGGTGGCCGCCGCCATGATTCAGGTCGGCTTTCTCCTGCTGGTGGGCCTCGGCTGGCAGATCTGGCGCTTCCTCCGCTGACCCCTGCCTAACCGGACGACCCATCCGCCCGGCCCTGACGCCCGGCGCCATCTCCATGACCGATCCCTCCTCAATTCCCCCTGCTACTCTCGCTCTATGGATCTGGTCATCAACGGACAGCCGCGCAGCTTCCCCGCTCTCCTCGCCGACGCTACCCTTCTCGACCTCCTGAACGCCCTTGCGCTGAAGGCGGACCGCATTGCCCTCGAGCACAACGGCTCGATCGTCTCCCGGCCCGCGTGGCCCGCCACCGCCATCGCCGACGGCGACCGCTTTGAAATTGTCCACTTTGTCGGCGGCGGTCTCGGATCGCCCCGGCCCCCCATCCAAATTCGCTCCTCGTCCCTCTACTGCGATTCCGGCCGCGTCGCGGAGTTATCATCGGCGCATGAGCCAAAAGCTGCGCTGGGGTGTTCTCTCCACTGCGAACATCGGCGTTAAAAAAGTCATCCCCGCCATGCAGCGCGGCCAGTTCTCCACCGTGACCGCCATTGCTTCGCGCAGCCTGCCGAGAGCGCAGGCCGTTGCCGTGCAGCTGGGAATCGCCACCGCCTACGGCTCTTACGAAGATCTGCTCGCCGATCCCGCCATCGACGCCATCTACAATCCCCTGCCCAACCAGCTCCATGTTCCGTGGACTCTGCGCGCTGCCGAAGCCGGCAAGCACGTTCTGTGCGAGAAGCCTCTCAGCATGACGGTGGCCGAAGCGGAATCGCTGCTCGCTGTCAGGGAACGCACCGGCGTCGCGATCGGCGAAGCCTTCATGATCCGCACCCACCCGCAATGGCTGCGTATTCGCGCGCTCATTGAGGAAGGGCGCATCGGCGCGCTGCGTGCGGTCAACGCGGTCTTCAGCTATTTCAACGACGATCCCGCCAACATCCGCAATCAGGTGGAATCCGGCGGCGGCGCACTCTACGACATCGGCTGCTACTGCATCCACGCGGCGCGCTACGCCTTCCACCAGGAGCCGACCCGTGTTTGCGGCCTCATCGAGCGCGATCCCGCCTGCGGCACCGACCGCCTGACCTCTGCGCTGCTCGACTTCCCCGGCGGCCACGCGATCTTTACCGTGAGCACCCAGTTCGTTCCCTGGCAGCGCGTGCAATTCCTCGGCACGCAAGGGCGCATCGAAATGGAGATCCCCTTCAACGCGCCGCCCGACCGCCCCACACGCATTTTTGTGGATGACGGCCGCGATATCTTCGGCGGTGGCATCACCACCGAAACCTTTCCTGTCACCGACCAGTACACCCTGCAGGGGGACGCCTTCTCGCGCGCGGTTCTCCAAGGCGCGCCGATTCCCGTTCCTCTCGAGGAAGGCATCGCCAACATGGCCGTGATCGAAGCGATCTTCCGGTCGGCAGGGACCGAACGGTGGCAGACGGTCCGGAATCCAGCATCGTCATGAAGATCGTTCGCCAATCCGACTCCGAGCTGGTCCTGAGAGAAAGCACGCTGTGGATCTCGATCCTGCTGGCCCTGGCAGCGCTGCCTCTCTTCTATGCCTCCACGCTGCCCGGCAACCGCGGCGATCTGATCCTCGCCGTCTTCTTCGCCATCGGCGCGCTGGTCTGGCTCCGCAAAGCCACGGTCATCTTCGACGCCGCGCAGAGGGCTGTGCGCTGGCGCCGCATGCGCTTCTTCCGCTCCGCCTCCGGCACCGTGCCTTTCTCAGAGATCGCCGGCATCGGCACCGAGACCACCTCCGGCAGCGGCGGCTCCACGCTGTACCGGCTCACGATTCTCACCGGGCAACAGCCCATCCCCTTTACCGATACCTTCGGCGCCGGCCGCGATCGCTGGACGCACATCCGCGATACGGCGCAGCGTTTCCTCCGCACCATCCCCGGCACATCCTTGCCGGCGCCTGGCTCTGACCTCGACGCCTCCCTGCGTTCGCTACTCCTCCGTGGACGCAGAGTTGAGGCCATCCGCCTGCTGCAAACCGCCGACCACCTGGACCTCAGCGCGGCCACGCAGCGCGTCAACCAGCTCGCCGTCCGCATCAAAGCGGGAAAATAGCCGCGCGGACGACGATCCTCCGCGACACCCCTCAGGAAAAACTCCGTGCATGCTCCCGTCACCCTCACACAACTCCATTACAAAATCCTTCACGGATTACTGGAGTAGCCGGCCGTCTTCTTCATGGAATCGGCAGAGCCGCTGCATGCGGACGGAGCATGACCCTCCGCGCCGCGACCGCGTTTGGCGATCGAGTGACAGACCCTGGCAACGCAAGCGTGTATTCTTGGCTCACATCGCGCCGACCGCTCCCCAGGCAGCAGGCTTCGCGGTGTGCACGAGGCCCATTTTGACCACACCCGCTCGACCTGGTACGCCGCGCTCGTCCCGTCTTCCTGTACTCCTCAGCGGATATGTGTCTGCCATCCTGCTCCCGTGGATCGGCGTGATGCTGACCCTTCGCACCCCCGCTCTGCACGGCACACCCGTCGCCCTCAGCTACATCTTCGTGGCCGGCATTACCGTCTCGGCCGGCCTGGGTCCGGGGCTTCTATCCGTCGTGTGTACCGCCGCCTTCTTCAACTATCTCGTGCTGCCGCCCAGCGGATTCGTCGCCCTGGATGTGCAGTCGCTCGCTTATACCGCCGTCATCTTTGCCATCGGCCTGCTCATTGCCTTCCTCTGCGACCAGCAACGGGTCACGCGCGGCCGCCTGCGCGCCGCGCTCACGTCACTGCAGGTCCGCAGCGCCGCTCTGATGGAAGCGCAGCAGGCCAGCAACGCCGCCGCGTGGATGTTCAGCCTCGACGATGGCCTTCTCCACTGGGCCGAGGGCGGCGCCCAGGTGTTTGGCCAGCCGGTGACCGCGGATGCGCCTCCGCAGAGCACCGTGGATTTCATCGTCGAGGAAGACCGCTCCCGCGTCCTCGATGAATTCGATCGGGCGATGGCCACAGGGCGCGCCTATCTTTCGGAATTCCGCGTCCGCTGGCCCAACGGCGAGATTCACTGGCTGGAAAGCCGCGGCACGCCCTCGGCGATGAATCCCAGAATCTGGCATGGCGTCACCATCGACATTACCGACCGTAAGAACGCCGAACTCGCCCTCGTCCGCTCGGAGAAACTTGCCGCCATCGGCCGCCTCTCCGCCACCGTCGCGCACGAAGTCAACAATCCGCTGGAGGCGGTGATCAACCTTCTCTACCTGGCGCAAAGCGAGCCCGACCTGCCCCCTGCCGCCCGCGGCTATCTCCAGCACGCCGACCAGGAGCTCGCTCGCCTGGGCGCCATCGCCCGCCGGACTCTCGCCTTTGTCCGCCCCAGATCTTCGGCGGGTCCGGTGCATGGGCTCGAGATTATTGAATCGGTGGTCGCTATGTTCCAGCCCCGCTGCAGTGCTCGCGGCGCCGCCATTCACGTCCGCCACAATGGCGACGTTCATCTCGCCATTCCCGGCGACGATCTGCGCCAGATCCTTACCAATCTCGTCTCTAACGCCTGCGACGCCCTGCCTGGATCGGGCGGCTCGATCGAGATCGAAGTCGCACGCGCCGGCGACGTCGCCTTCCTCTCGGTCCTCGATAACGGAGCCGGCATCTCGGAAGAAAACGTTTCGCGGGTCTTCGACCCTTTCTTCACCACCAAGGAAGACGTGGGCACGGGCATCGGCCTCTGGGTCACCAAAGACCTGGTCGAAAAGAACGGCGGCCACATCGTTCTGCTGACGCGAGGCCTGCCCAATGGCTTCCGCACCGCCTTCCGCGTCGAATTGCCCTGCGCCTGATCGCGCTGAACAAAAAGCCTCGCCACCCTGTTCAGGATGGCCAGGCCTGGGCTCCTTCAGTCTTCTACTGCGCCGGATGCTCGTTGGCGCGGATGAAGTCCGCCGTCACCTGATGCAGCTCCTTCAGCGCCGGCACCGTCACGTACACCATGTGCCCGGTCTGGAAGAAGTGGTAGCTGATATTGGCCTGCAGCTTCTCAGGAATCTGCAGATGCTTGTCCTCGTAGGTCGCTCCGAAGAACGTTGTTCCCAGATCGAAGTAGCCGCCCATCAGCAGGATCTTCAGCTTCGGATTCTGCTTCATCGCCACCGACAGGTCCGGCATCACGTTCACGCTCGCGTCCCAGCCGCGTCCCCCCGGAGGCGTGTGCTTCAGGTCCCAGTGGAAATCCGGGCCGTAGGCGCTGGGCTTGTAGGTCATATTCTCGCCGTAGTGCAGCACGTTGCGGGTGTAGTAGTTCACGGCGGCATCGTAGGGCGCTGACGTCGCGCTGCCGAACGGATCGTAGTCCGCATCCGCGCTCAGCGGATCGAGCGCCGGACCCTCATACCGTGTGTCCAGCCGCCCCGTCGTGATGCCCAGCTCGGTCTGCAGCTCTTTCGAGAATTCGCCGCCGCTCACGCGCAGGTCCGCCTTGTACCAGTACGCCGCCGGCACGCCCGTATAGCTCTCCAGTTTGGCCGCAATGTCGTGTTTCTGAGCGTCCGGCAAATCCGCCCCCTGCAGCAGCGCCGAGGCGTACCCGCCCAGGCTGAACTGCTCCACTTCCTTCAGGAACGGCTCCAGCTCGGCCGGCTGGTTGGGCACATGATGGTGGTACCACGCCGTTGCCGCCATCGACGGCAAGCCGAGGAAATAACCGTTGTCCGTGCCGGGATCGCCCTGGGGCCCGTCTGAGCTGTCGTCGAAATTCAGAATCTGCGACAGGAACACCGACCCGTTTACATCGATTCCGCTCCGCTGCAGGTCGAACGTCAGTACCGCCGTGCGCGTCGTCCCATAGCTTTCGCCAAAGAGAAACTTCGGATTGTTCCACAGGTCATACTTCGTCAGGAAGCGATGAATGAAGCGCGTGAACGCATGCCCATCCTGATCCGTACCGAAGAACGCCTTGCCGGCGTCCTTGCCCAGCACCCGCGAAAAGCCCGTTCCCGGCGCGTCAATGAACACCAGGTCGCTCACATCGAGCAGGCTGTATTGGTTCGACACAATCGAGTAAGGCGCCGCCTCCTGATGCTCCACATTCGGCAGCACCACCCGCATGGGTCCGAACGCCCCCATGTGCAGATACATCGTCGAGCTGCCCGGGCCGCCGTTGTAGATGAACGTGATCGGCCGCGTGCCCTTCGGCGCGTCCTGCTTGAAGTACGCCACGTAGTACATGCGCGCAATCGCCGGCTCATCCTGGATCTTCGCCGGCAGGTCGATCTCCGATCCGGGCAGATACTTCCCGTCCATCCCGATCATCGCGTCCTGCGCATCGCTTGACCCGACCGTCAGCATGCCGGCCACGGCCTTGTACTGGATCGCCTGCCCGTCCACCGTCACCGAGCCGTCGGTGGTCGAGTCCGGCGGCATCGCGCCCGGCGCCTTCGCAGCGGCTTCATCCGCCGCCTTCCTATCTGTCTTGTCGCGATCGGAGTTCTGCGCGAATGCCACCGGCACAGCCAGCAGCGCAGCAAGGGTGCAACAGCCAAGTTGCCGAATCATTCCTTTTCATCGCCTCCTGAAGATTTGCGGAGATGCCGAGAAAGTATACCCGGATGTGCACAGTGGGCGGGCGGGCGGCTTCTTTTCGCGCAGGACGAAGCGCCTGTGCCCTATCATGGCTGCACGCGCCGCGCACCTGTCGCGGCATCGCACCAATGACTCAGTTCGTCTCCTCTCGCAGAACGCTGCCTGAACTGCTGCGGGTCGGGCCGCTGCAATCCAACCAGGCATTCTCGATTGCCGCCCAGGTCGGCCGGGAACTCTCCGCGGCCCACGAAGCCGGTTCCATTCATGGCTATCTCACCAGCGCCTGCGTGCAGCTTTCCACCGAATCGGGAGGCCTGCGCGCGCGCATCGCGGGCTTTGGCGCGGAATCCCCCACCTCCGACAGCGTGAGCCAGATGGCTCCGGAGCTCCGCCTCGGCCGCCCGGCCACCGTGGCCGCCGACGTCTATGGCTTCGGTGTCATCCTCGCTGACCTCGCCGCCGCCGTTTCCGCACCCGGACTCGGAACGCGCTGGCAGGAAGCCGTGCGGCGCTGTCTGGAACCGGAACCCGGCCATCGCTTCACCTCCATCGCTGCCGTGTTCGATGCGCTCCAGATTCCTCCCGACCCGGAACAAACCTCCGCGCTTCCTCCTCTCGGCCCTGCGCCTGCGGAGCCGCGCCAGTGGGGCGACTTTCAGTTGCTGCAGCGCCTCGGTCAGGGAGCCTTCGGCGAAGTCTGGCGCGCCTGGGATCCGGTGCTCGAACGCGAGGTCGCTCTCAAGCTGCTACTGCCTCGCGGCCAGCATCCCGAGCAGGAACTGGCGACGGTGGTGGCCGAGGCCCGCGCCATGGCCCGCGTGCGCCACCCGAATATTGTCCCGGTCTATGGCGTCGACCGGCGCGAAGGACGCGTCGGTTTCTGGAGCGACTTCGTGCGCGGCTGTACCCTCAGCCAGCGAGTGCGCGGTGACGGCGTTCTCACCGCCCGCGAAACCCTGTCGACAGGGTCCGAGCTCTGCCAGGCGCTCGCCGCCGTCCATCATGCCGGCCTGCTGCACCGCGACATCAAGGCCAGCAACGCCATGCTCGACGAAGACGGCCGCGTCCTGCTGATGGATTTTGGCCTCAGCCAGGACCTGCAAATCGCAGGCGACATCGCCGGCACTCCCAATTACATGGCGCCCGAAGTGCGTGCCGGGCAGCCGCAGACCGTCCAAAGCGATGTGTATGCGCTGGGAGTCCTGCTGCTATTCCTGGCCACGGGCCTCTATCCGCTCAGCGCCGATCGAGAAGCCAGCGACCCGGTCGCCTGGAAACTGACCGGCGACGATCCCTCCGTTGCCTCGCTGCGCACCGTCATTGCCACAGCAACTCACTCTGATCCGCAGCAACGCTTTGCCGGCGCCGCCGCCATGGGTCAGGCGCTCACCGCCGCGCTGGAAGCCAAACCGGCCGCCGCCGGACCCGCACTTCCCCCGCCTCGTCGTCGCCTCGCCGCATGGCTCGGCGGCGGCCTCGGCGTGCTCGTGCTCGTGGGACTGGCTCTGGTCTTTCTTCTGCCTCGTATTCGACCCAAAGTCGTCGGCGAGCCCACCGCGGGCAGCCCTGCCTATCAGGATTACCTCTCTGCCGAAGCGGCCCTCGATCGCTACGACAAACCCGGCAACACCCAGAAAGCGATTGCTCTGTTTAAGACGACGCTGGGGCGCGCGCCTGATTTCGCCCTCGCCCAGGCCGGCCTGGCTCGCGCCGATTGGCGCATGTATATCGATACCTCTGACTCAAACTGGGCAAAGCAGGCCACCCAGGCCGCTGCCAAAGCCGACCAGATCAACCCCTCCCTCGCGCCCGTCCAGATGACCCTCGGCAACATCCACGTGGACCAGGGACAGTTCGGCCTCGGAATGCAGGAACTGCAGAAAGCCCTGTCCCTCGATCCGCACAGCGCCGACGTGCATGCCGCGCTGGCTGAGGCCTACCGCCAGCAGGGGCGCCTCGCCGATGCCAAAAACGAGTACCAGACCGCCATGGACCTCTCCCCCGACGCCTGGCGCTGGCCTTATCTGCTGGGCGCCATGCAGATCGACTCCGGTGATTATTCCGGAGCTGAAGCCAGCCTTCAGTCCGCTCTGCAAAACACTCCCGACAACGCCCGCGTGCTCTATGACCTCGGCCTCGCCTACCGCAAGCAGGGCCGCTATGCCGATGCGCGGTCTGCCTATGAAAATGCCATTGCCCTCGACCCACGCGGCGATACCCTCATGGCCCTGGGCGCCGTGATGCTGCTGCAGGGCGACTCGGCCGACGCCGTTCGCCAGTATCGGCGTGCCGTCAGCCTCGATCCGGATAACTGGAACGCCTGGGGCAATCTCGCCGCCGCTCTCTCCTGGCAGAGTGCGTCCCCGCAGTCTCTCCGCACTTACGAAAAAGCCATCGCTCTGGGAGAAGTCCAGCTCCGCACCACTCCCGACGATCCCTACCTGCTTTCCCTGCTGGGCAACTACTTTGCCGCCCTGCATCAGCCGCAGAAGGCGCTGCCCCTGGTCCGCAAATCCCTCGCTCTGTCACCCAACGACCCCGACGTTCAGGAGCTGGCCGCCGAGTCGTACGAAATGCTCGGCCACCGCCAGGAAGCTCTGCAGTATCTCGCTAAAGCTCTCCAGTTGGGTTTCTCCGCCGACTATGCTAAAAAGAATCCTGCTTTTCGGGCTTTGCGCCGCGATCCCCACGCGCCCCGGCAAATCCAGAAGTAAATACGCAGGAGGGTGCTTCCATGGCAATTCCCCAGAATCCTACTCCCACTCCGTCCACCAACCCGCAGGGTGACTCTGTGACCGACAAGACCGGCCGCAGCCCCTCGAATTCGAACACCACCAGCTCGCCTCTGAAGCCGTCGACGGATACCGTCTCCGACCGCACCGGCCGCTGAAGAGCCGGAAAGACCCTGAGAACCGCGGCGGTGAACTCCGCCCCGATCGGCGGCAGGCGTGTGTCTGCTCCGCAGGCGACGTGGACTCCCTCACCCGCTTTGGGATCGAACTCCAGCTCGACAAGGTACAGCGTTCCGTCTCCAGCCACCGCCAGGCTCACATCGGAGTTTCCCGTGATGCCGGCGCTGCCGATATCGGCACAGGTCCAGGTGGCGCCCCGATCGGTGCTCTTCCACAGGCGCGGCACCTGCTGCGGCTGCCCATCCGCCCGCTTGCCGAAGCCACTCACATACAGCGTGCCGTCGGGGCCCTCAACGATGCTGGGCTCTTTGGCGGAATCGCCGGCGGTCTCCACATGCTGCACCAGGACCAGCTTCGGGGAGGACGGCTCCCCTGCCTCGCTCTGCGCCGGCGCCGCTCCGCCCATCAACGCGGAAAGGCACACCGCAGCCGCAATCCCTGTCTCGAAGCGACCCATCATCCACAACCCCTCTCAGCGCGCACAAGCACTTCCGAAAGCCGCAACCCAGTGTAGCGGTCGCCCGCAGACCCCATCCCCATACACTGAAAGCATGCCGCCGATTCTCATCGCCCAGAACATTTCCAAACGCTTCGGCGCTACTCCACTCTTCGATAACCTCTCCTTCGCCGTCCATGAGGGCGCTCGCATCGGCCTCATCGGCCCCAATGGCGCGGGCAAATCCACTCTCCTCGCCATCCTCGGCGGCGAGCAGCAGCCCGACTCCGGCGACGTCTCCTTCCGCCGACGCGCCCGCATCGCCTATCTGCATCAGATTTCCGATTTCGCCCCGGGCCCCACCGTTCGGCAGATCGTTGAAGCCGCCCTCGACCGGGCCGCTGTTCCCGCCGCCGTTCGCGAGCAGCGCCTCCGCGAAACCCTCGGCCGCGCCGGCTTTGCCGAAAGCGATTCGCCCGCCCAACCCGGCATGCAACGCGAAGCCGCCAGCCTCAGCGGGGGATGGCGCAAGCGGCTCGCCATCGCGGAGGCCATCGTCACCGACCCGGACCTTCTCCTCCTCGATGAGCCGACCAACCATCTCGACCTGGAAGGGATCGAGTGGCTCGAAAACCTTCTCCGCGCCGCGCCCTTTGCGTATGTCGTCGTCACCCACGACCGCTACTTCCTCGAAGCCATCGCCTCCGAAGTCGTGGAGCTCAACCGCATCTATTCCGACGGACTGCTCCGCGTGAAAGGCGCCTACTCCAGATTCCTCGAAGAGCGCGAGGCTTACGTCGAGTGGCAGCAGCGCGCCCAGGAAAGTCTCCGCAACCGCGTTCGTGTGGAAATGGAGTGGCTGCGCCGCGGCCCCAAAGCCCGCGCCACCAAAGCCAGGGCGCGCATCGACAACGCCAACGCCCTCATCGCCGAGCTCGCCGACTCAGAGTCTCGCTCCCGTACCGCCACCGCCGGCATCGCCTTCGACGCCACCGGCCGTCAGACCAAACGCCTGGTCGAAGTCGAAAACGCCGCCGTCACTCTCGGCGATCGCGAGATCTTCCACGACCTCAGCGTGACCCTCACCAATGGGCTCCGCCTCGGCCTCACCGGCTCCAACGGCTCCGGCAAAACCACCCTCCTCCGCGCCATCACCGGCGATCTGCCCCTCAGCGCCGGCCACATCCGCCGCGCGCCCGGCCTGCGCATCGTCTACTTCTCGCAGATGCGCACGCTCGACCCGTCCCTCACCCTTCGCCGCACGCTCGCGCCCGACGCCGACTCCGTCGTCTATCAGGACCGCGTCCTCCACGTCGCCAGCTACGCCTCGCGCTTTCTGTTCACCGGCGAACAGCTCAATCAGCCCGTGGAGCGCCTTAGCGGTGGCGAGCGCGCCCGCGTCCTCATCGCCCGCCTCATGCTGCAACCCGCCGACCTCCTCATCCTCGATGAGCCCACCAACGACCTCGACATTCCTACTCTTGAAATTCTCGAAGAGGCCCTCCTCGAATTCCCGGGCGCGCTGCTTCTCGTCACGCACGACCGCTACCTCCTCGATCGCGTCACCAACGCCGTCCTCGGACTCGACGGTCTGGGCCAGTCCGCCCTCTTCGCCGACTATCTTCAGTGGGAAACCTGGCGCGATCAGCAAACGCCTCTCACGCCGGAGCCGCCCACGTCGAACACCGCGGTTCTCGCGCCGCCCCTGGCTGCGCCCGCTCCCCGCAAAAAGCTCTCTTATCTGGAACAGCGCGAATACGACGCGATCGAAGCCCGCATCGAAGCGGTTGACGCCCGGCTCCGCTCCGCCCAGCAGCGCGTCGAAGCTCCCGCAGTCGTCATCGACCCTCAGGCCCTCACCGAAGCCCTCGCCGTGCTCGATGCCGCTCAGGCCGAGCATGACTCCGTGTACGAACGCTGGATCGAGTTAACCGAAAAAACCGGCAGCTGAATCACTCGTGTGCCTGCGACGAGTAGGGCCCCGGCATCGGCTTCACCGACGCCGCCGGACTCGCCGCCTCCGCGCCCTCTACCAGCGGCCCCTGCGCGGTCCGCTTCGAATAGATCCGGAAGTTCACCGCCAGATCGATCACCGACGTGACCGTCTTACCATCCTTCACCGCCGGCGTGAACTTCGCATTCTTAATCGCGGTCACCGCGTTCTCATCCAGCCCAAACCCAATCGGCCGATACACCGCCACGGCCACCGGCCTTCCATCCGGCCCCAGAATCACCATATAGCTGGCCACGCCCGCCACTTCCGCCTTTTGCGCGTAGTCGTTCGAGGCTGGCGTCACATGCGCCATCAGGTGCGGCCCATCCACCCCTGGCCCCGGCCGCACGATCTTTGGATCCGTCGGCTCCAGCATCTTGTGGCTGTTCTGCGCCTGGTAAAAGTACTGCCAGTAGTCCGGCATCTCCGCGATCATCTTCGCGTCCAGATCCGGCGCGAAGATCTTGTTCAGCGCCGCCCGCAGATGCTCCGCCGACTCCCCAGGGGAAAAGGTCGTTCCCGGCGGCGGCGTTTGCGGCGCCGTCTCGGCCTCAGAGGTGGCGCCCCCTGCCGTTTTGTCCCCCGCGGCTTCTTTCTTTGCCTTCGCCTTTTTCTCGCCCTTTTCCTTCTTCCGCTTCACCACGACCTGCCGGTCAATTTCGATCAGCAGATGCTTCTTCTTCGGCGTCACCTGGATCCGGTCGAACGACGTCGCCTGCTCGCCCCAGTTGCCCTCGTCCTCAAAGTGAATCCCGAACCGGGCTCCCTCCAGCTCCACCTTCTTCCCGGATATCTTCACGTGATCGATAACCACGTCGCACAGCGTCCACGATCCCTTTTCCGACTGCCCCACCAGGTCGCCATTCATATTGAAGTGCAGGTTGTCGTCCAGGTACAGGCCCCGCAGAAAGATCTGCCGCCCCGCCAGCCGCTGCCGCAGCTCGGCCTCGGTAATGGGCGCCGCCTCAGGCGAAGCTGCCGCTTTCGCCGACGACTGGCTGTCCGGGGGCGGCATGGCTTGTGGGTAGCTGACAGACAAGCTGAGGAAAGGCAGGGCGAAAGCGATCAACCACGCAGGCTTCATGAGAAGTTTCCGGACACGTTGGGCGATGCTATGTCCATATCAGATTCAGGACAGACAAGACACTCCCCCATGCGGGCGAGAGTTCCTGGAGTAATCACCGGGGGCTTGCCGCCAACATACCATTTCCCGCCTCGCGAAGCCTGTGAAATTCGACCTTTCTCTCCCGCCCTTCGTCCCAAAAGAAGAAAGCCCGGTCCCCGATGCCGGGTTCCCGAGCTCTCGATTGCGTACCCTGTTTTCCACAGAAGGGTAACGACCTTGATGCCTTCAACTTATACTTGAAGGATATTAAGGAAGTCTTTCCTCTGCATGCCGGATTGAGGAAACACGATCTCCAGATTCTGCGCCCCCAGCGTCTTATAGGTGGCTTCGCCCAGGACCTGTCGAAAATCCGTTGTGATGGCCAGGTCCCGTCCCTGGTAAAGCTGCTCCGGCGCTAACCCGGGCCACCGCCCATACACGTGCCCGCCCCGAACCGGGCCGCCCAAAGCGAACATCGCGTTGGCATGCCCGTGATCCGTGCCCCCGGTCCCGTTCTGTCGGCAGGTTCGCCCAAATTCCGACATAGTCACCAGCACAATGTCTTCGGCCTGATCCCCCATGTCGGCCCAGAAGGCCGCCAGGCCGGCGCTGAGCTCCCGCAGCCGCCCCGCCAGCTGCCCCTCGGTGTTGCCCTGATTCTGGTGCGTGTCCCATCCGCCGATATCCGCGAACGCCGCCTCAACTCCAACATTTGCTTTCAGAAGCTGCGCGATCTGCTTCATATTGTTGCCGAAAGCGCCGCCAGGATACTCCACTCCAGGCGCCGGTACGTACTTCGCTGGATCGGCCGCCCGCAGCATCCGCACCGCCTCAAAGGTCTCCTGTCCCGTCCCGTGCAGCACGGCGTCTGTGCTCTGGTCGTACATCGCCGCAAAGCCCTGTGCCGCTGCGCTCGATTGCACCCCAAAGTCCTGGATCCGGTCCAGAGCCACCGCCTCGATCCGCCCCTCCAGCGTGCGCGGAATCTCCGCTCCCAGCGCCACCGCCCGGAACGGTGTATGCCGGCACTCGGGACACGCGGCATCCTCGGCCTGCAGCGCCCGGTTCAGCCACCCGTCCGGCGTGGCCTTCCGCCCCGGCGTGCCCGACTCCATAAAGTCCTGTGCATCGAAATGCGACCGGCTCGGGTCGGGCGACCCCGATGCGTGCACCACCGCCAGATGCCCCTGGTCCCACAGCGGCTTCAGCGGCGCCATCGCGGGATGCAGCCCGAAGAAACCATCCAGGTCGATCACCGCCGTTTGCGGAATCCCGATCTGCGGCCGGTACTGGTAATACGACGGCTCGCGGTACGGCACCACGACGTTCAGCCCATCGACGGCCCCGCGCTGGAAGATCACCACCAGCTTCTTCCCCCGCGCGTGAGCCTCGGTCGTTTGGGCCAGCACCGTCCGGGTCAGAAACGCGGGCACCGCCGCCGTCCCCACCACGGCCAGTGCCCCACCCCGCAAAAACGCGCGCCGCGTGACCGGAGTCACCCGGCCCCGTATCGCCGACTCATCCCAGGCTTGGTGGCTCATTCGCAGGCTCCGCCCCGCCGGCAAGGGGGCGTCCCCTCAGCCCGGCTGATGCTTCTACGAACGCCACGCCGGACCAGAAGTTGCGGGATCGATTGGAATCGGGCACCCCGCCACGTCCCAAAGCCAGCCGCTCCTGAGCGAACCGCTCTTTCGCGAACCGGTCCTCAGCTACCAGCTACCGGCGACCGGCCGCCCTACTCCTTCGACAACATGTCCCCCTGCCCCGTCGTCATGTCCACCGGCACCGAGTTGTGCTCCTGCACGATCAGCCATTTCCCTTTCACCTTCCGCAGCACATCCGTGGCCCGCACCGCCATCTGTGATGCCTTCCCATCCTTGTCGGTCAACGAGCCCTCAGTCATGTAATGCGTGTATGCCACAGGACCCACAACCGTGATGCTCAGGTGGGTCACGTGGTTCACCACCGGCCCGGGGTTGGCCGCGAACAGATCCACCCAGTCCTTCTTGTACGCGTCCCACCCCACATACTGCCGCGGCGGAATCACATCGAAGACAAACACATCCGGCGCATACTCCGCCATAATCCCGTCCACGTCCTTCTTGTTGAACGCCGCGTCGAAGCGCTGATACACCGCTTCAATGGCGGCCTTATCTCCGCCGCCTCCCTGAGCTCCAGCCGGAACCGCCGCTGCCAGACACAGTAGGGCAAGCCCCACCGCCATACACAGATTCCTGCGCATACGCATCTCTCCTTGGATAAAGTTCTCGGTTAACGCTTTGAGTCCTGGGAATTTCCGGGGGAAGTGGTCGCGAGACTATCGCTCGCCGGCACAAGATGTCAAGGCCCGCAAACGCAGGCCCTGCGCGCTCTGTGGTGGATGGTCCTGCAAGGCGCGTAGCGGTTCCCGACGAATCGCGACGCGAGCGGACCGCTGCTTGGCTGCCGGCTGCCCCTGCCACCCGTAACCTGCAACCTGTAACCCGATCTCAGGGCGCTCCGCACGTCGTCGTCAGCAGATCGCACAAATCGCCCGACTGCTGTTCCCGCGCCTGCTGGTCCGCGGCCGGCAGCAGCCCCAGGTTCCAGTTCCACTGGATGAACCGCAGGATCGACACGTAATCCATCTGCTGATGCGAGATGTATCCGGTCTTCGCATACGGCGAAATCACGATCACCGGCACGCGCGCTCCCAGTCCGAACGCATTGGCCAGCTGCGGCGGCGCCACGTGATCGTACCAGCCTCCGCTCTCGTCGTAGAGCATCACGATGGCCGTGCTTTGCCAGTACGTTGAGCTTTTTACGTCCTGCACAAACTCATCGACCCACTCAATGCCATCCGCCATGTGGCCTGAACCCGGATGCTCGCTCACGTCCGGGGCCGGCGTCACAAACGACACCGACGGCAGGGTTCCGTTGGTCAGCATCGTGTTGAAGCTGGCCAGGCTCACGTCCTGCAAATTCGACGAGTAATTCGTGCTGGTGAAGTACTGGAAGGGGTTTTCCTGCGGCACATAGTTGAGGCAGGTTCCGTTCACTGAGGTGTCATAGTTCGCCTGATACCACGCCCACGACACCCCGGCCGCCGTCATCTGATTGCCCACGTTTGCTTCCGACAGGGGCACCGCCACCGTCGCCCCACCCGCGGCCAGTTGGGACGCGTCGCAGTTATCTTTGTATGGCAGGCTCCCCGCGGTGCGCGCATCGTGCGTCGTCGCGGCCGTCATGTACAGCATCTGCGCCGGCTCGCTATAGAGCGACGAGGAGAAGAAGTTGTCCGCCAGCGCGTACTGGTCCGCGTATCCCCAGATGGTATCGACTCCCCACGTCGTCCCGTCGGTCGCCGTTCCCGACACCGTGTTGTCGTAATAGTCCATGGAGATGTCGCCATTCGTAAGCGCGTACTTGTCCATCTTCCCGTCGTCCCACGCTGCGGTATAGGTCGTGATGTCGTGGTTGATATTGGGCGCGTCCAGCTGGGTCATCAGTTCTGGCGTCACTGTGTTGCCGGCCGCGTCCACCTGCGTGTAGCTGGGCAGGCTGGGATTCAGCCCGTTCGCCCCCGGAAACGTCCCGAACAGATTGTCGAACGAGTGGTTCTGCATGATCAGCACAATCAGGTGCGTGATCGGCGACTGCGTCGTCCCGCTCCCGCTTGTGGCCGCGCTCACCGTCACTGCGGCCGATGCGGTCGCCGTGCCCCCTGAGCCGGTCGCCGTGATGGTGTAGGTGGTGGTGGCCGTGGGGCTCACGGTCGCCGACCCGCTTAACGCCGGCGTTCCCGTACCGACGGCCGGACTGAAGCTCACGCTGGTGGCGTTCGTGCTCGACCAGGCTAATGTCGCGCTGGCCCCGCTGGTAATCGTCGCCGGGCTCGCCGTCAGCGTCACCGTCGGCTTCGCCGGAGTGGAGGCGGTGACCGTCACCGTTGCCGAACCGGTAGCGCTGCCTCCCGTGCCCGTTGCCTTCACCGTGTAGGTCGTGGTGCTGGCCGGTGAAACCGTCTGGGTTCCCCCCACCGCGTTCAGCGTGTAGTTGCTGCCATCACTCCCGGTAACGGTTACTCCCTGCGCGTTGCTCGCGGCTACCGTCAGGGTGGCCGAGCTCCCTGCCGTGATCGAGGTCGGAGCCGCCGCGATGCTGACGGCCGGGGCCGCTGGTACCACGGTGCCCGATCGGGACCCGCACCCGGCAATCGCCAGCAAAAGTACAGCAAGACCAGGGATCAGTCTGGTCCTGAAGGGTTTGCGAACAATCGATGCTGCCACAGCGTGCAACGTTCGACTCAACTTTCCTTGAGCGGCAGAAATATCAATTTACGCAAAATTGACTTAGACGCAACTTTTCCTGCCACTCGTTGCCCTCGCCCGGAATCAAAAGTGAAATCTCTCCATCGAGGAGCAACCTTCGAGTGCCTTGTTGGGCTGGCTGCCCGCGACGAGTCCCTGGCTTCATGGACAACGCCAAAATGCGCCATTGAGGATAATCGATCGGGGAAGGCCGCGGATTTGCATTGAATGAGTTCACCATCAACCCAAAACATGTCCCCAGCCAACCCTCAGTTCGACCATAAGCCCGCCCGCGTTCAGGGCCGGTTGCTCCTGGAGTCGATCTGCGTCCAGTGCGGGGAGTCAAAAATTGTCTCGGCCGCCGACGAAACCCTCGAGAAATGGGAAGACGGGCACGTCTGTACCCAGGCGCAGCAGCCACAGTCCAAAGGCTCGCGGGTCCACTCAAAGATGTCTTAGAGAGCGCGCGTGGCTCGCCCCATAATCCGGAGCATCCTCACTGCGGATTCGAGGCCGGCGGAGTCTGAGGTGCCGGCTTCTGCGGCGTGCCCTCAGGCGTCTGCGGCTGCGCTGCCGGATTGGCTCCCGGTGGCGGATGCACGCCCGCAGCCGGCGGCTCCGGACGCAGGCCCGGGGCTACCGGAGTCTCCGGCGGCGTATCGCTCTGGCTCAGCACCTCGACATCGAAGATCAACTCCGCTTTGGGAGGAATCACCGGCGGCCGCCCCATCTCCCCATACGCCAGCTGATACGGGATAAACAGCCGGCGCTTGCCGCCGATCCGCATCCCTGCGAAGCCCGTATCCCAGCCCGGAATCACCCGATGCGCGCCGTACGGAAACGTAAATGGCTGGCCATGATCGTAGGACGAGTCGAACTTCGCTCCGTCGGTCAGATAACCGGTGTACTGCACCGTCGTCCACTTCCGCGATTCCACCGGCGCCCCCGTCCCCACCTTGAGATCGAGATACGTCAGCGCGTATTCCACTTTGGGGCAGCCCAGCCCCGCCGGTGGCGGCGGAATCTTCGGCGAAAGTTCCGCCTGGGCCAGAGCGCAGCGCACCACCGGCACGGGACGATGCGTGGGGGGCGGAGGCGCCTTGGGAGCCAGCTGCGCCGTCGCCGGCCCGCTTGCCAGCGCCGCCACAGCCAAAAAAGTCATGCAAAAAGCCCGTGGGTTCGTCATTCCTCTCCAGTGTATGCAAAGCCACCGGCGACCGGCCTCTGATTGCAGGAGTAGAATCCCGCCACCCCCAGGGAGGGGGCTGCACCATGCGCATGATGCTTCACGTTGTCATCCCCGTGAAGACCGGCAACGGGGCCGTCCGGGAAGGCAAGCTGGGTCCCACCATCCAGAAAATCCTCGCAGACCTGAAACCGGAAGCCGCCTACTTCACCGAAACCAACGGCAATCGCAGCGGTTACATCTTCTTCGACATGAAAGACGCCTCGCAGCTGCCCGCCATCTCCGAGCCCTGGTTTCTCGCCTTTAATGCCACGCTCACCGTGCGCCCGGCCATGACCCCGCAGGATCTCGGCGGAGCCGCCGGTGCCGGAATCGAGGCCGCCGCCAAGGCCCACCCCAAGACCTTCGGCTCCTGACTCGCAGGCTCCCTCCCCCACGTTGGTGTGCTTTTCAGCTCAGATCTTCGAAGATGTGCCCCATCTTCTCCTGCTTCACGCGCAGATAGTGCTCGAAGCTGTCCTGCGCCGGCACCTCCGCCGACACCCGCTCAACGACGTGCACTCCGGCCGCTTCCAGAGCCGCCACTTTGTCCGGGTTGTTGGTCATCAACCGCACCGATCGCGCACCCAGCTGCCGCAGAATCTCCGCCGGCAGCTCGAACTCCCGGCAGTCCGCTCGAAACCCCAGCTGCAGATTGGCCTCGACCGTGTCCAGCCCCTGATCCTGCAGCTCGTAGGCGCGCAGTTTGGCCATCAGCCCGATCCCGCGCCCCTCCTGCTGCTCATACACCAGGATGCCTGCCCCTGCTTCGGCAATCTTGCGCAACGCCAGCTCCAGCTGCAGCCGGCAGTCGCAGCGCAGAGAGTGAAACACGTCGCCGGTCAGGCACTGCGAGTGGATCCGCACCAGCGGCGGCGCCGCCTCCAGATCGCCCATCACCAGCGCCACTGCCTCTTCCTTCTCCGCCGACTGCCCGCATGGGCCCACCTGCGGCTCCGCATACACGCCCTCAAAGCCCAGTATGCGGAAATGTCCCCAGCGCGTGGGGAAATCCGCATCCGCAACCTTTTGCACTGAGGCAATCGCCATATCCGGATTATAGAAGCTGCCCCGATGATTCCGATGGCGCTGGCTACAGCCCACCGGCTACCGGCTACCATCTTCCCTGTACCCTGCCTCCTGCACCCTGTACGCTTATCTCGTGCTCGAACCGCACATTATCCTCATCACCTTGCTCATCAAGCTGGGTGTGGCGGCGGCGGTTTCCTCGGCCCTGGCGCGCTCCCGCGTCTTCCAGAGGCTGCTCTTTCGCGACGACCGCACTCTGGCGCAAACCCTCGGCCTGCTCGCCTTCATCTGCATTCCTCTCGGCCTCGGCGTCTGGGTCCGCCTCACGGTGTTCAATTTCTACGCCGCCGACATCTCCTTTGAGACCACCATCCTCCTCGGCATCCTCGTCGGCCCGGGTACGGCTCTCATCGGCGCTTCCATCCTCGCCCTGCCCGCCGTCCTGCATCGCGAATATCTCGCGCTGCCCTTCCTCGTCGCCGTCGCCATCACCGCCGGCATCTACGGCCGCTTTGTCGAGAAAGAAGAGGTCTGGTCCTTTTCTCCCTTCGTCGACCTCAGCCTCTACCGCTGGGTCCGCCGCACCCTCCTGCGCCCACGCATCGACCGCCAGATTCTCCTCGTCCTCCTCATCGTTGCCATGGAGGCCCTGCGCGAGTGGATCCATCGCCTCTACCCCACCCGCCTCTTCGCCCTCTACTCCGACAGCTGGATCATCCGCCTCGCCGTCTGGGCCACTGCCGCCATGGTGGTCGGCATCCCCCTCAAGATCTGGAACGCCATCCGCATCGAGCAATCGCTCGAAGAACAGAAGCGTCTCCTTCTGGAGGCGCGCCTCGACGCGCTGCAGCGCCAGATCAATCCCCATTTCCTCTTCAATACCCTCAACTCCATCGCCTCTCTGGTCCGCTTTCGTCCCGAGCAGGCGCGCGAGCTCATCGTCAAGCTGGCCAACATCCTGCGCAATCGCCTCCGCGATCACGACGCCATCATCCCCTTTCGCGACGAGCTGGCCACCACCGAGGACTACCTCAGCATTGAAATCGTCCGCTTCGGCGCGGAAAAACTCCAGGTCTCCAGAGACATCGACCCCCGCACCCTCGAAGTCCCCGTGCCCAGCATGCTTCTCCAGCCGCTGGTCGAAAACAGCATCAAGCATGGACTCGAGCCGCGCATCGCCGGCGGCACCGTCACCCTCCGTAGCCGCCTCGAGCGCGATCGCCTCATCATCGAGGTTGAGGACGATGGCGTGGGCATCGCTCCCGGCCGCGCCCACTCCAGCGGCGTGCTCCAGGGCACCGGCATCGGTATGAAAAACGTCCGCGAACGTCTCCAGGTCCTCTACGGCGATGCCGCGCACTTCGATGTCCACAGCCGCCCCGGCCGCGGAACCCGCGTCACCCTCGCCTTTCCCGCCCAGGCCCCCGACGCTCGCTTCTCCGGCCCCTTCTGACAGACAACTCCAGCATCCGCGGCTACCAGCTACCGGCTACCGGCTGCAGCTTCACGCCGTCCTCAACACCACCACGGTAGCCACCGGATCCGGCGCCTCAGCCGGCAGCGCCACATCGATCCCATCCGCCGTCCGCGTCACCTTCAGCGGCCTCCGCGACGGATCCGCCAGCAGCCACGCCCCCGTCACATGCCGAGGGACCCTGCTGAGATGAAACGTCGTCCCCGGCCACTCAAAGAGGTGGATGTAAATCCGGTCCGCCTTCGTCGTCGATCGCCACTTCCAGCTCGCGATGAACTTCGGCTTCCCATCCTCGTCCTTTTCCGTCATCGAGAAAGCGCCGGCCTCGTCGCCGAAGAGCGTGGGCTGCGTCGCATAGATCGACTCCCCATTCACCTCCAGCCACTTCCCCATCGCCCGCAGCCGGACCCCCTCGGCTTCCGGCACCTCGCCGGTCGCCATCGGTCCGATGTTCAGCAGATAATTCCCGCCCTTGCTGGCAATATCGATCAGGTTGCGCAGCAGCGTCTCCGTGCTCTTGAAGTTCGTGTCGTCGACCTTGTACCCCCAGGTATCGTTCATCGTCATGCACGACTCCCAGTCGCGTCCCGGGTAGCCGCGCGCCGGAATATACTGCTCCGGCGTTTCCGTATCTCCCTGGTAGCCGCCGCCCAGCCGGTTATTCCAGATCAGCTTCGGGTGCTGATTCAGCACCGTGACAATCTTCCCCGCCAGCTCCGGCGTCATGTCCGTCGTCGGCGTGTCGAACCAGACAATCGCCGGAAACTCGCCGTACTGCGTCAGCAACTCGCGGATCTGCGGAATCGCCTTGGTCTCCAGATACGTCGCAAAGCTCCCATTCTGCGCCGGGTCCCAGTGATAGGTCGGCGGCTGGTGATCGCCGGTTTTGTATGCAGCTCCGCCGGGGGCCGTCCAGTCCTGATCCTGCGAGTAGTAGAAGCCCAGTTTGATTCCCTGCCTGCGGCACTCGGCCGCCAGTTCCTTCAGCGGATCGCGCCGGAACGGCGTCGCCTGGACGATATTGAATGGGTTGGCCTTCGAATCGAACATGGCAAAGCCATCGTGGTGCTTTGACGTGATCACGATGTATTTCTGGCCCGCAGCTTTGGCCAGGCCCACAATGCCCGCCGCGCTGAACTGCGTGGGATTGAACCGAGCGGCCAGAGCCTTGTACTGCGCCACGGGAATGGAGGCGCGGTTCATGATCCACTCGCCGATTCCTGGCACTTCCCTGCCATCCCAGCGCCCGGCGAGGATGGAATACAGCCCCCAGTGAATGAACATGCCGAAGCGCGCCTCGCGAAACCACTGCATGCGGGCGTTCTTCTGCTCCGGTGTTTCAATGTCCTGAATAGACGGCACGGGATGCGTCGTCGCGCGGCTGAAGTGTTCTCCCTGCACCTGCGCCAGTCCCGGCAGCGCGCCCGCCACAGCCCGTCCGCTGGCCGTGAGTGCGCAAACCCTGGCAAATGTCCGTCTGGTCAGCTTCATTCCTGCCTCCTCCACTTCCCCGAATATGGCAAAAAGGGTCGCTCTGTGGAAATCCTGTCAAGCCCCCTCGCGCCCTTACTAAAGTAACAGCCACTGATACACAAGCACTTCCACGCCAAAATTCCCGCCAAAACCTGGCACTAAATCCATCCAAACCTGGTATTCTGAACTTATAGAGTAAAAAAGCAAAAAGCTGCCGATCTTCGGCAGCTTTTTTGTTGCCCCTGCTTATCCTGAGCGCAGCCAGGGACCTCGCGTTCCCCTCTGCGCCCGTACCCTGTGCCCTGGCCTGAGATCCGTAACCCGCAACCTGTAACTTGTAACCTCCAACCTGTAACCTGCACTCTGCGCCCTGTCCATCGCCAATGGTTCCTATTACTTACCCGCAACTCCAATCAATGCCGCACATCGCGCAGAGGCCCCCTCGAAGTACCTTGTTTCTCACACATAACACTTTTCAGCGAACAATTTTTTTGTGATCAAGGAGGACGCTCTCGGCGAAAGCGGAACCCGCCGAGGCCTACACTATTGTCGATGCTTTTACCGCTCTCAACCTCGCCTGTGTGGATTCGAGCCGCTGCGGTGGCCGCAGTGGCCGCGCTCGCGTGGTTCACAGCCGTGGTCGCCTCCGGATGGTGGCCCAAAACAACCCGCGAGTGGCGGTTCTTCAGATTGACCCTGGCCGCTTTCACCGCGGTCTGCGTCGTGGCGATTTGCGTCTTCCACTACGTCTGAATCGGCCTGCGCCGTCATCCATCTCAACAGCCCCGGTGCCTGCGGCATAGTCTTTGCAAGGCCCTGTCGAAATACCCGGTTTCGCACACATAGCAAGCGCAGCGAACAAAATCTCCCGGTGCCGGGCTCCCGGCACCCGGCTCCCGGCGCCTCTCTCCGGCGTTTACACTGGAACACAACGGCTATGGATAAATTCGTCATTCGTGGTGGCAATCCGCTCCTCGGCACCATTCGCGTCAGCGGCTCCAAGAACTCGGCCCTGCCCTGCATGGCTGCCGCCATCCTCACCGAGGATGAGGTGGTTCTCGAGAACATTCCCCAGGTGCGCGACATCGAGACCGAGCGCAAGCTGCTCACCTCCATGGGCGCGGAAGTCGAGCTCGGCTATGGCCGCGCGCAGCATCGCACCACCATCAATTGCCGCGCGTTGTCCAATCCCGAAGCGCCCTACGAAATTGTCAAAACTATGCGCGCCTCCTCCCTGGTGCTCGGTCCCCTTGTCGCTCGCTGCGGCGTCGCCCGTGTCTCCATGCCCGGCGGATGCGCCATCGGCGCCCGCCCCATCGACCTCCACACCAAAAGCCTCGAGATGCTGGGCGCAAAGATCACCTACGAGCACGGCTACATCGAAGCCCGTGCCGATCGTCTCCGCGGAGCGCACATCCTCTTCGACAAGATCACCGTCACCGGTACTGAAGATGTGCTCATGGCCGCGGTGCTCGCCGAAGGCGAAACCGTGATGGAGAACTGCGCGCGCGAGCCCGAGGTCACCGACCTGGCCGCCATGCTCACCGCCATGGGCGCGAAGATTCACGGCGCCGGTACCTCCACCATCCGCGTCGAAGGGGTCTCGAAGCTCCACGGCACGAAGCACCGCATCAACCCCGATCGCATCGAGGCCGGCACCTTCCTCATCGCGGGAGCCATCACCGGCGGCGACCTCCGCGTCGCGCACTGCAACCCCGCCCACCTCACAGCCCTCATCGGCAAGCTGCAGGAGATGGGCGTGAGCATCGACGTGGAGGGGCCGGATCAGATCCGCGTCCGCACCGAAGCGCCCGTGCGCCTGCGCCGCGCCTCCGATCTTGAGGTCGCCGGAGCCGAAGGCGTTCGCGTCCGCAGTGCCGGCGGCCTGCAGGCGGCCGACGTCTCCACCGAGGAGTACCCAGGCTTCCCTACTGACATGCAGGCGCAGTTCATGGCTCTGGCCACCCAGGCCGAAGGCACCTCCGTCGTGAAGGAGAACATCTTCGAGAACCGCTTCATGCACGTGCAGGAACTGGTCCGCATGGGCGCGAATATCCGCGTCGATGGGCGCGCGGCGACGGTCCGCGGCCGGACGCCCCTGTCGGCGGCGGCGGTGATGTGTTCCGATCTCCGTGCGTCGGCTTCTCTCGTCCTGGCCGCCCTGGTAGCGGATGGCGAGTCGATTCTCGATCGCGTCTACAACATCGACCGCGGCTATGAGCACATCGAAGAAAAGCTGCGCGGCGTCGGCGCCCAGATTCGCCGCATGGGCAACGTCTTCGCCGAAAAACGCGAACAGGAAATGGCCACGCCGTAGGCGCCGGTGCCGGTGGTTACCCGTGAAGTTGAATCGCCCAACTGTTTCTGGTTTCCTATCAGGGCACGACCTCGGTCGTGCCGTAAAGACGCCAAAATCAAAGGGCTTTAGCCCCTGCGCGCAGCGATGCCGCGGATCGGCATTACGGAGAAGGCCCCGGGCTTCAGCCCGGGGAACCGTGCCGCATAAAGAACCGGGGCTTCAGCCCCTGAGGGCTGTTTCCGCACCACAGTTAAAGAATCAGTCCTCGACCGCCCGGCATCCTAGCCAAAAAAGGAGTGTTCGATGGCCAATGCCGAGGATCGCGCGCTGCGCAAACAGCTGGTGGAATTTCTGCGGGGCGGCAGCGCCCACGCCGAGCTGAAAACCGTTGTCGATGATTTCCCCGCCGACCTGCGCGGGAAAAAGCTGAAAGCGATGCCGCACTCGGCCTGGCAACTGCTGGAGCACATCCGCCTCGCTCTGCACGACCTGCTGGACTTCTCGACGAACTCCCACTACGCCCCGCTGAAATGGCCGGACGACTACTGGCCGAAAGAAGCCGCTCCGCCGGACAACGCCGCGTGGGACAAGTCGGTTCGCGCGCTGAAGAAAGACCTGGCCGACTTCGAGAAGCTGGTCGGCGATCCGGAATCCAATCTCTACGCGGGGATTCCCTGGGGCGAAGGCCAAACGCTCCTGCGCGAAGTCCTGCTGGCCGGCCAGCATACCAGCTACCACCTGGGACAACTGGTCGTGCTCCGCCGCGAACTCGGCGCCTGGAAGGACTAAGGAGCCAACGAGTCGAATGAGGGTAGCGCGAAGCGATCTCGCGCAGCGAGATGACGGAGAAAGCGCCGGGTTTTAACCCGGCGAAAACGTCTCCAGAAAAGAAAGGGGCTTCAGCCCCGGGTCTGATTTATTTCCTGGGCGTGGGCGGATCGGACGGCGTGGACGACGCAGGCGGACCGTCCTCGGTCCAGATCACCTCACCCGGCCGCGCGTAATGCAGCCGTTCCCGCGCCTCGTGCTCAATGGCGTCCGGATCGGTCTTGAGGGCTTTCACCTGCTGCTGCAGTTTGGCGTTCTCCTGCTGCAGATCGTTAATGTGCTTCCCGATCGCAACATCTTCGTTGCGCCGCTGCTCGTAAACATTCACGCCGTTCTCGCCAAAGATGGCGTGGTAGCCGAAGAACAGGGCGGCCACAATCACCGCCGCGGTCGCGATCCTCCGCCTCATGCGAAAGAGGACCCGCCCCGCTCTCATCGGAATTCCGGGTTGTTGCTGCTCACTCGCCAACGGCTCCGCCCTTATGCCTCGATCACCGCAGTACCCAGTCTTTGGCTGCCTCGGCCAGCGGTTCCCGGTCTGCGTCCCGCCGCGCCTCAGAATAAACCCGCACCACCGGCTCGGTACCGCTCAGCCGGTAGCAGACCCACGAACCGTCCTCGAGAATCAGCTTCAGACCGTCGGTCCGCACCACCTGGGTTACTTTGCGCCCGCCCAGTTCGGCCGGATCCGTCCTTATCTTCTCAGTGAAATGACCCTTCACCTCCGGCGTCAAGCGGAAATTCTCCCGGTGGGGATAAAAGGAGCCAACCCTGGCAAAAAGCTCGCGCAGCTGCTCTCCCAGACTCTTCCCGCGCACCGCCACCATCTCCGTCGCCAGCAGGCCGGCGATAATGCCGTCCTTCTCCGGAACGTGCCCGCGAATGGTCAGACCCGCGCTCTCTTCCCCGCCAATCACGATCTTGTCCTCGTTAATCAGCTCGCCGATGTACTTGAACCCCACCGGCGTCTCATACAGCGGGATGCCCTTCTCCTCCGCCAGCGCGTTCACGAGGTTCGTCGTGGCCACTGACTTGGCTACGCCGTTCTTCCAGCCGCGCGTCTCCACCAGATAATCGAAGAGCAGGGCGATGATGTAGTTCGGCTGTACGAACGTGCCGTCGCCATCCACAATGCCGAAGCGGTCTGCATCCCCGTCCGTGGCAATGCCGATGGCCGCGCCGGTCTCCTGCATCTTCTTCCTGCACTCGCCCAGCAGGGGATCGTCCGGCTCCGGCGCATGCCCGCCGAACAGAACGTCCCGATAGTCGTGGACGGTGGCGGTCTCTACCCCATGCTCGCGGAGGACGTGGCAACTGTAGCCGCGCCCGGCTCCCCAGAACGGATCGAAGACCACCTTCAGCCCTGCTTTTTTGATGGCCTTCAGATCCACCAGTTCAGCCAGCCGGTTCAGGTAGCCGGGCTTGACGTCCGCTTCTTCGAACTTCGCACCGGAGTCGGCAGGGGCCGGAACGTCGTCACCCAGCGCCCGGACCTTCGCCTCGATCTGCTGGGTCACCTCCGGCAGCGCGGGCGCGCCATCCGGCGTGGAGTACTTGATCCCGTTGTACTCCGGCGGATTGTGCGAGGCGGTGAAGTTGATGGAGCCGCCCGTTTTGAGCTGCCGCACCGCATAGGCGATGGC
This sequence comes from Acidobacteriaceae bacterium, assembly GCA_036267395.1. Lineage (GTDB taxonomy): Bacteria > Acidobacteriota > Terriglobia > Terriglobales > Acidobacteriaceae > Palsa-343. The sequence continues at coordinate 113,515 of DATAWD010000016.1, forward strand.
CGGCGTGGGCGCCGGTTCGGGAATCAGAATGGGCTGGACGCCGTGAGCGGCCAGGACCCGGGCCGCCTCCGCCACAAACATTTCGCCCAAAAAGCGGGGATCGCGGCCCACCAGCACGGTCTTCGCGCCGGACGGGGAAGATGCAGGCTGCGAGGCCACGTATTGCGCAATGCCCGTCACCGCGCGCCGAATGTTGCCCAGGGTGAAGTCTTCCGCGACAATCGCGCGCCACCCGGAAGTTCCAAACTTGATCTCGGCGGTCATGTTTCTGTCCTTGTCGTTATTGGCCGTATGATGCTGGCAGCCTGAGTCGCAGTCACATCCGGTCCGCATCGATGATAGTACCCGTGTCTGACGTTCGTGTGATTCTCTCCACCGCCGGCTCGCCGGAAGAGGCCGAGCGGATCGCTCACGCTCTGGTCGAACAGGGGCTGGCCGCCTGCGTGAACATCGTCCCTAAGCTCACTTCGATCTATCGCTGGGAAGGCAGAATTGAGACGGCGAACGAGGTGCTGCTGCTGATCAAGACGAGCGCCAGCCGGGTGGAGCGAGTCGAGGCCGTCCTGCGCGCGATTCACTCCTACGAAATTCCTGAGGTACTTGTCTTCAACCCCGAATCGGGGCTGGAAGAATATGTAGACTGGCTGCTGCAGTCGGTGCGGGAACGGGAGTCGTCGTTGGGCGCGGGATAACCGCGGGGGCAACTTCCAGCGCGACCTCCGGCATCACAGGTCATTCCACCGCTATCCCCGGGTCCCCCCTGTTCGAATTATGCCTCCGGCGACTGGAGATCCCAATCCGCAGCGGGCTGAAGTCGATCGCTTCATTCTGAGCGAGATCGACAGTGTTCCCCATCTGGAAGCGCTCCTGCTCCTGTGGAACAGCCGCCCCAAACAGTGGCCGGTCGAGGAGTTGGCCAGCTTTCTCTATATCCCTGTCGATCGGACCCGCGAAATCCTTCAGGACCTGCAGCAGAGGGAGCTGGCGGTGATGACGTTCTCCGGCTGCTTCTATAACCCCAATTTCGGGCGGGACAACCTGATGGAGGAGCTGGACCGCACCTATCGACGCGAGCTGGTCCGCGTCTCGAACACGATCCATTCGAAAGCCTCGCCCGCGGTGCGGGAATTCGCCCGCGCCTTCAGGCTCAAGAAAGACAAGCCATGAAAGCGATCGCCCCGGCCGTTTACATCCTCGGTTTCCTGGTCACCCTCGCCTGCGGCGTTCTTCTCTTCCGCGCCTACGCCGCCGTCCGCAAACGCCTCCTGCTGTGGAGCGCCATCTGCTTCTGCGGGCTCGCGCTCTCCAACCTGCTGGTGTTCGTCGATCTGGTTCTTTTGCCCCATGTCGACCTGTACCTGCTTCGTCTCATCACGGCCGCCATCGCGATGCTCCTGCTTCTCTACGGGCTGATCTGGGAGGGAGAGCAATGAACTACACCCCTCTGCTGGAAGGCTTCCTGCTCGGCGTGATCGCGACGAGTTCGGTGATCGCCGGCATTTTCTTCCTCCGCTTCTGGAGAGACACGCGCGACTCGCTCTTCCTGGCGTTCGCCCTGGCGTTCCTGATCGAAGGGTTCAATCGCGGTTTCCGCATCTTCTTCGCCCACCCCAGCGAGGCCAGCCCCTGGGTTTTCCTGGTTCGTGCTTTTGCTTTCCTGATCATTCTGGCCGGCATCGTGAACAAGAATCGGCGCTCCAGCGCGTAGTCCTGCCGGCAAAGAAAAAGGTGCAGCGCCGGCTGCACCTTTTTCTTTGCGACGGATGAGAAGCCGCGGCTAGCCCTCGGTGGCGCCGTGGCACTTCTTGTATTTCTTGCCGGATCCGCAGGGGCAGGGATCGTTGCGTCCGACCTTTTCGCCCACGCGCCGCTGCTGCGGCCCGGAATCGTCGCCGCCACCAGCCATGCGGGCGTTTTCCAGCTCCCGCTTTTTCTTGCGCTCGAATTCCTTCTCGAGCTCGTCGATGGTCGTCGAAGGCGTGCGCGAGGGAGGCAGCGGGATGGGCGGAGCCGATGGAAGGTGGTGCCCGTTGCCGTTGGCGCCATCGGCCGAAGCCACGTCGGGAGCCGCAGGAATCAACGCCCGCGGCCGCGCCGGAATCTCAACCGGCTGCCCGTCAGGTCCGACGATCTTCATCAGGAAGAGGAAGCGCACCGTATCTTCCTGGAAGCGCTCCATCATCGCCTCGAACATCTCGAAGGATTCCTTCTTGTAGGCCACCAGCGGATCCTGCTGCCCATAGCCGCGCAGCCCAATCCCCTCCTTCAGGTGGTCCATGTTCAGCAGGTGATCTTTCCAGAGCCCGTCGATGACGCTCAGCATGATCATGCGCTCGTGGAAGCGCATGGCCTGGTCGCCGATGAGCTGCTGCTTCGCCTCGTACTTCCCTTTCAGGCGATCGAAGATGGCTTCGCCCAGCTCGTGGCGAGTCATCTGCGTGGTGTCCACACCTTCGGCATTCAGATCGAAACCGAACTGAGAGGCCAGCTTTTCATTGAGGCCCTTGAGGTCCCACTGGTCGGGGTGCACGCGCTCGCCGGCGAACTCATCCAGCAGCTCGCTCATGAGGTTCGGCACGTAATCTTCGACGATGAGCTCTTTCTGATCCAGACCTTCCAGCAGTTGCCGCCGCAGGCCGTAGACGGCCTCGCGCTGCTTGTTCATCACGTCGTCGTATTCAAGCAGGTGTTTGCGGGCCTCGAAGTTCTGCCCTTCGACTGCCTTCTGCGCCGCCTCGATGCGGTTGGAGATCATGCGCGACTCAATCGGCATGCCCTCTTCCATACCCATTTTCTGCAGCAGAGTGGAAACCCACTCGCGCGCAAAGATGCGCATCAGGTCGTCTTCGAGGGACAGATAGAAGCGAGAAGCGCCCGGATCGCCCTGACGGCCCGCGCGCCCGCGCAGCTGGTTGTCGATACGCCGGGACTCGTGCCGCTCGGTCCCGAGGATGAAGAGGCCGCCGGCTTCGACGACAGCGTCGTGCTCTTCCGCCGCGGTGACCGCGTGGCCCTTGTAGACACGGTCCCAGTTTTCCTGATTGGTCTCGTATTCCTGGCCCGCGTAGTAGAAGCGCAACATGCCCGGCGCGGCCATGGGGTTGATGGCGCCTTCAGCCGCCGAAATGGAGCGCGCCATCGATTTCTTCACCAGTTCCTGGCGAGCGACGAAATCGGGGTTGCCGCCGAGCAGGATATCGGTGCCACGACCGGCCATGTTGGTGGCGATGGTGACCATACCGATACGGCCTGCCTGCGCCACGATTTCCGCCTCCCGCTCGTGGTACTTGGCGTTCAAAACCACGTGGCGCACGCCCTTGCGCGCCAGGATCTGCGAGAGCAACTCCGATTTCTCGATGGAGGTGGTGCCCACCAGAACCGGCTGCTGCTTCTCGTGCAGCTGGGCGATTTCATCCGCCACGGCAAAGTACTTTTCCTTCGCCGTCCGGAAGACCACGTCCGCATTCTCAACGCGCAGGAGCGGGCGGTTGGTGGGAATGACGACAATGTCCAGCTTGTAGATCTCGCCGAACTCCGAGGCTTCGGTCTCGGCCGTGCCGGTCATGCCGGACAGCTTCTTGTACAGGCGGAAGTAATTCTGGAAGGTGATGGTCGCCAGGGTCTGATCTTCGCGGCGGATATTCACGCCTTCCTTGGCCTCGACCGCCTGGTGCAGGCCGTCGGACCAGCGCCGCCCCGGCATCATGCGGCCGGTAAACTCGTCGACGATGATGACTTCGCCGTCTTTGACGACATACTGCACATCGCGCTTGTACAGCGTGTGCGCCTTGATGGCCGTCTCGACGTGGTGCTTCAGATCCCAGTTTTCCGGGTCGGCGATATTGCCAATGCCCAACAGGCCTTCGATCTTCTCCCACCCCTCGTCGGTGACAGAGATGGTCTTGAGCTTCTCGTCCACGACGTAATCACCGGTGAGGATCTTCTCTTCCGCGCTCTTCTCGATCTCCTCGCCTTGCTCCAGCGCCGGGATGATGCGATTGACGCGCGCATACTTGTCCGTCGTCTGATCGGTGGGACCGGAGATGATCAGCGGGGTGCGCGCCTCGTCAATCAGGATGGAGTCCACCTCGTCCACGATCCCGAAGTAATGGCTGCGCTGCACGCAGTCGGTCAGCTCGAACTTCATGTTGTCGCGCAGATAGTCGAAACCGAATTCGTTATTGGTGCCGTAGGTGATGTCCGCGGCGTAGGCCTTGCGCCGCTGGTTATCGTCGAGGTCGTGAACGATGACGCCGACGGTGAGTCCGAGGAACTCGTAGATCTTGCCCATCCATTCGGCGTCGCGCTTGGCGAGGTAATCGTTGACGGTGACGACGTGGACGCCGTGCCCGGCCAGGGCATTCAGATAGCACGGCAGGGTGGCTACGAGCGTCTTGCCTTCGCCGGTTTTCATTTCCGCGATCTTGCCCTGGTGGAGCACCATGCCACCGACCAGCTGGACGTCGAAGTGGCGCATGTTCACGGCGCGCCAGCCGGCCTCGCGCACCACCGCGAACGCCTCCGGCAGAATGTCGTTCAGGGCCTGCTTCTCGGCATCGCGCCGGGCATCCTCTTCCGTAATTCCTTCCAGCGCCGCGGCGATGCGCGCCCGAAACTCGGTTGTTTTCGCGCGCAGCTGCTCGTCGCTCAGAGCCTTAATCTGCGGCTCGAGCGCGCCGATCGCCTGCACCTGGGGCAGCATCCGCTTCACTACCCGTTCGTTGCTGGTGCCAAATACTTTGGTAAGAACGTTGGTTCCGATCAAATTTAAGTCCTTGGGCGGTCCCTCTGGCCTCGCGTCCTTCTATTGCGTACCAGTGTGGGAAACCGCCTCTCCCATGAAGAAAAATAAGGGTTCCATCCTCATTTTAGTCGAGCTTGCGGCTTTCTGCCGCCCGGGGAGGGCCACGGAAAAGTGACTCAACTGGCACGGTCCGCCAGACGCCGTGTCCTCAGGTTCCGCTGCCCAAAATTAGGGCATTTTAATCTTCGGGGACGGTGCTTCCGATTTCTTGTTTGAATGCGAATCGGAAAATCCAACCTGGTGCTCGAGGGGCTGTGCCTGGCGTTGCTTCTGGCCCCGGGCCTGCATGCCCAGAATGTGGTGAGCGTGGCCGTCAGCCTGGGCGCGGAACCGGCGGCCGTGGTTCCCGTGGCCGTGCCCGCGGGTCGAAGCTCCGTTCCAAGCCTGGGTTTCTGCGACTGGACGCTGCTCGGCGCCGCCACCGGCCTGCGCTACCTTGACTACCAGACTACGGTGAAGGCTCTCTCCGATCCTGCCAATTTTCATGAAGTGGAGCTGCCCCAGCCGCTGGTGGACAATCACCCGGCATTCGGCGCCTTCGAGGCCGGCACCGTTGCGGCCAACTACTGGATCTATCGCATGCTGGTACGCCACGGACATCGCCGTCTGGCCCGTGCTGGACAGCTCATCAATCTGGGGGCGCTGGGAGGTACGGTGGCCTTCAACGAGTACAACCTTGCCCGGTATTACCGGCAAACGCCGCACTGACACCGATCACGGCTAGAGGGTTTTGAGATACGTTTTGGCCCGCTCCAGATCGGGGAAGAGTTTTTCTTCCTCCTGGAACGCCGGGGGATGCACGCAGCGGCGCCCGTTTCGTTGCTTCACGGGATGCTTCAGGTGCAGCATCTCGTGGTACATCAGGTATTCGATCGCGTAGCGGGGCGTGCCTTTCCGATCGAAGACGCGACTGACCATGATGGTGTTATGCGCGGGATCGTAGTGGCCGAGGAGGCGGCGCGCCGTGATCTCACTCCAGGTGAGCAGCGGACGGCCCATGAGCCCGTGAAAGAAGCGGCGATTCAGGGACTCGAAGACTTCTTCCAGATCGTAATGCTGGCCCTGGGCTGAGCCGATGCGCTTGCGGCCGCGCGTTTGCCGGATGCGCTCGCTCTGGCGCACCACCGCTTCACTGTTGGTATACCGGCGATAGCGCAGCGCCTGATTTCGATCGATGGGCTTGCGGTAGAGCTTGGCCAGCAGAATGTGTGCGATGGCCCGCAGGACCGGCTGCGCCGCCCCCTCCAGCAGATCGGAGAGGTTGACGCGAATCTGGCCCTCGCGCAGACGAATCGTGGTGTTCAGAGAGGTGAAGCGGTAGAAACGGACCTCGATCGGCGGCATTGGAGCGCGCGGCCGCAGGGCTCGATACTCTTCCGTGAACAATTCAATCAGTGTCGCACTCACTTCGATTCCGAATCTCGCACAGCACCTCTGCGGAAATCAAGGGCCTGGCCCGCTGAAGACGCCGAGACAGAGTCGCTGCGCTGTACCCCCGGGGTGGCTCCTTGTACTCTGTCTTCATGCAGGCCGTTACCAGCGAACGTCTCATCCGACCCGCGCACAACCTCCAGGGCAGTCTTCGCCTGCCCGGCGACAAAAGTATTTCTCACCGTTACGCATTGCTGGGAGGGCTGGCCGAAGGGACGACGCGTTTGGCGAATTTCTCCACCGGCGCCGACTGCGCCTCGTCGCTGGCCTGCGTTGCGGCGCTGGGCGCCGAGGTTGTGCATCGCGCCGACCACTCGGTGGAGATCACCGGGGTAGGCGGGGCGTTCCGCGCGCCGGAGGCTCCCCTTGACTGCGGCAATTCCGGTTCGACGATGCGCATGCTCTCGGGGCTGCTGGCCGGGCAGCCGGGGACGTTTACGCTGGTCGGCGATGCCTCGCTGAGCCGCCGCCCCATGGAGCGCATCCGCAAGCCCCTGTCGCAGATGGGGGCACACGTGGACCTGACCGAAGGCCATGCGCCGATCACATTGCACGGCGGGACGCTGAAGGCCATTGACTATGCAACGCCCATCCCCAGCGCCCAGGTGAAGACAGCGGTTCTGTTCGCCGGATTGCAGGCGCAGGGCACCACCACGGTCCGGGAGGAAATTCGGACGCGCGATCACGGCGAGCTGGCACTTCGGGCGTTTGGCGCACAGGTGGAACGGGCGAAGGATTCCGTCTCGATCGCAGGCGGCCAGCGGTTGCATGCCATCGAAGCCACCGTTCCTGGCGACATTTCTTCCGCAGCCTTCTTCCTCTGCGCAGCGGCGCTGTTTCCTGGCTCCAACCTCCTCTTTGACGATCTCGGACTCAACCCGACGCGGGCGACGCTGCTGGACGTGCTGACCTCTCTGGGGGCGCATATCGGTGTCCTGAATCTTGAGACAAAAAACGACGAGCTGGTGGGCACGGTGCAGGTGAACGCGCCGCCGCAGGGACTGGGCGGCACCACCATCTCGGGCTCGCTGGCGGCGCAGTTGATCGACGAGCTGCCGGTGCTGGCGGCGATTGGGCCGTACACAAAGAACGGCATCCGTATTCGAGATGCAAAGGAGCTGCGGGTGAAGGAATCGGACCGCATTGCGCTGGTCGCTGCCAACCTGCGCGCGATGGGCGCCGAGGTTGAACAGTTCGAGGATGGCCTCGACATTCCCGGCGGGCAGGCTCTCCGCGGAGCCACGATTGACGCGGGCGGGGATCATCGCATCGCCATGGCCTTCGCGGTCGCTGGGCTGCGCGCCAGCGGAGAGACGCTGATCCGAGGGGCGGAGTCGGCTGCCATTTCCTTTCCGGAGTTTTTTGATCTGCTGGAGCGTGTCGTCGAACGGTGAGGTCCAGAAATGAAACGAGGGAAGCATCTGAACTGCTTCCCTCGTTTCCGGCTTCGGGTTGAACGCGTGGCCTTTTCTTACTCCACCGGCTTCAGAATCGCATCCAGCCGATCAGGGGTTCCCTCCACACGTTCCAGATGCGGATAGCGCATGCCGCCGTGATAGTCCACGGTGACGGCTTTGATCTGGTCACGGTCCTTCATCAGCAGGTTGATCGGCGTGGTTTCTTTGTCCGCTTTCAGGATGGCCTCTTTGAGCTTGTCCGGCGTGTAGGTCTCGCCGTTGACGGCCAGCAGATCCATGCCCGGGACCAGGCCTGCCTTGAAAGCCGGACTGTCCCATTCCACGCTGCTGAGGTTCCCGTCCTGCATCACGCTGATGCCCAGAGAAGTGGAGAAGCTGGCGCCGAAGCGGGGGTTGGACTCGTGCTTTGCCCATGAAGGAGGCGTGTCGTTGTACACCAGCTTGTAGCCGCCCTGGGTGAATCCGTTTTCGGGCACCTGCGGATGCAGCTCGTAAACGCGCTCGCGCAGGAACTTCGCCCAGTCATAGGGCTGCACGTTGTTCAGCGCCTTCACGATGTCGTTGAAGTCGTAGGGATCGGTGATGAAGCTGCCGTTGTAGACCCCATAGAAGAGCTTCGCAAAATCGTCCAGCGACTTTCTGCCGCCGCTCAGCTCGCGGATCTTTGTGTCGGTGTCCAGCCAGATGAGCAGGCCCTCCTGGTAGTAGGCCTCAGGGCGCGTCCAACTCACCCAGCTCACCGGCCGCCGCTGAGAAATGCTGGGCTGGTTGGTGGTGTCCACGAGCGGCCGCCATTCGCGCCCCGGGCTGACTTCGAAGTTGGCTGCGATGCCCGCCATCAGATCGCGCGTGTCCTCCGGGCTGCGCATGCCGGAGCGCGCCGTGAGCACGTAGCCCCAGTATTGCGTGAGCCCTTCGTACACCCAGAGAAGATCGTCGCGCATGGGCGCATTGAAGTTGGGGGTCCACAGATCGCCGGGCCTGCGGAATTTTCCATTCCAGGAGTGGGTATATTCATGCGCCAGCAGATCGCGCCCGCGCACGCCGCCGGCCCAGTCGGTGAAGTAATTGGCCCGCGTGCCGTCTTCGCTCGACTGGTGGTGCTCGAGCCCCTGACCCCCGACTACGTCGGTCAGCATGAAGAGAAAGTCGTAGTGGTTGTAATGGTGCGAAGCGAACAGCTTCTGTGCCTGGAGCGCCAGGTTCTTGTGGTCCTGCAGCTCCTCTGGCGTGATCTCCAGATCTTTTGCCTCGTCGGCCACGATATCCAGATGCACCGGGTTGTCGGGGCCGGTGGAGAGGTCAACGCGCTTGAAATACTCCCCGGCGATCAGGGGCGAATCCACCAGGGTGTTCAGGGTCGTCTCTTTGAAGTGGACGGTGTCGCCGTCCTGGGATGCTGTCTCCAGCGCCGTCGCGTATTTCCATCCGCTGGGCAGATCGATATTCGGCTGCAGGTGAATGTCCCGGGAGAAGTGACCGGCGGGATACAGCACCACGGTGTTCCAGGCCAGGTCCGCCAGCTGCGATGAGATCTCAACCCGGCCGTCCTGCGGGCGAATCGCCGAAAGATAATCGAAGTCCACATCCAGCGAGGTCACGCCGCTGGGCACCTCGATGTGGAACGCGTAGACGTTCACGCGATCCCGCACCCAGGGAATGCTCTTGCCGTCGGCCTTCACGAACAGCCCGGCCACCTTCTGAATCGGCCCGGTGGGGGAATGATTGCCGGGAATCCACGCTGGGTACAGCAGCGTCAACTCTCCGGGCTGCACCGGAACCACTTCGTGGATCTTCACCACGCGATCCGTCGTGTTGGTCAGATTTACGTCGAGGGTCAGGGTGCCGGGATACGGAGTGTCCGCAGGCGTTGCGATGGGCGGCGGCATGGGAACCGGCTCTGGCTGTGGCTGCGTGTTCTGCGCCGTAAGAGGAAGCGCCGTGGCCAACGCGGCGAGCAATAGGCAGCAATTCCGCATGATGGAGCCATCTCCGCAGTGAGATCTGTGGGTGCGAAAAGTAACCGGTCGATTTTACAGGAGCGGGGGCCGCGGAAACCGGGCCCACCGTACCCTGCCTGAGATTCTGCAATGAGGTGGGGCCCCTGCAACCGCAATTGCCCCCCCTCACGAGGCGCCATCCGCTGTACTCTGGAGCGGTGCCTGCGTCGCGCCGTGCCTTTCTGAAGTCGGGAGCCGCCGCTTCTCTTACTGCGGCTGTGCCGGTGCCGGGTCTTCCCGAAGCGCGCGCTTCCGGGCGGCTGCGTCAGTCGGTCTGCCGCTGGTGCTACAACAGCATCTCGCTCGACCAGCTATGCCAGTGGGCTGTCCAGCTGGGGCTCCGCGGCGTCGATCTGCTCGAGGTGGCGGAATACGAGGTTCCACGGCGCTACGGCCTGATCTGCACGATGGGCTACGCCGGCGGCGGAACGATTCCTGACGCCCTCAACCGCACCGAGAACCATGCGGCCATCGAGGCCGCATTCCGCAAAAACATCCCGTTGGCGGCCAAAACCGGCGTGCCGAACGTCATCACCTTTTCCGGCAACCGGCGCGGCATGTCCGACGACGAGGGCGCTCGCAACACCATTGCAGGGCTCAACCGTCTAAAACCTGTTGCCGAAGACTACGGGATCACAATCTGTCTCGAATTGCTCAACAGCAAGGTCAATCATCCCGATTACATGGCCGATCACACGGCTTGGGGCGCGCGGGTCATGCACGAGGTGAACTCAGCGCATGTCCGGCTGCTCTACGACATCTACCACATGCAGATTATGGAAGGCGATCTGATCGACACCCTTCGTCAGAACATCGGCGTGATCGGGCATTTTCATACCGGCGGCGTGCCGGGCCGTCACGAGATCGATGCAAGCCAGGAAATCCAGTATCAGGCGGTCGCCAGAACCATTGCGGATACCGGATTCAACGGTTATCTCGCCCACGAATTTGTGCCAACCGGCGACCCCCTCACCAGCCTTCGCCAGGCTGTCGAAATCTGCACGGTTTGACAGGAAGGTGGGTCATCGGACGGGGCGCCATTTGACGCCATTGGTTCATCGAGCAACCTTCCGGCCGCATTCGCATCGCAATTGACTTCGGCGTGTGCAAGAGTGATTCGGACAGTCAACTGTGACAAATGGACCGCGCATGCCGGGCCGGATCCGTTGGAACCCAGAATCACACTGACGAGGCACACGCTATGGCTTCTCCGCAGCGAAAGTTTTCGACCGTAACCGACCCATCCCCCGCGCCTCAGCCGCAGATCCACAAAGACCCTCCGGCGCCTCCGACCTCGCCAACCTCGCGCGGTTGGCGATTCGGCTATTCGTGGATCCTGCTGCTCCTGATTCTCGGCTTCTGGTATGTGGGATTTGGCTGGGGCGATTCCGGCGGGTGGATCTGGGGGCATCGGAATGCTCCCATCCCGGTGTCCAGCGATTCAGGAGTGAACGGCACCGGCATCGCCATCCTCGAGGTGGCGAATAAGCAGGATTATGTTGGGCAGTCATTTCAGATCAGCGACGTCTCCGTGGATCACGGGTCCGGCAACGGAGCTGTTTGGATCGGCTCCCGGCACAGTTATCTCCCCATGCTTTTGATCCTTCCTCCTGGATCTCCGCTGGCCTCTGCTCTGACCGACGCAGCGGCGCCGGATATGGGCGCGCTCGGGGATTCGGCCTCCGGCGCGGCCCGGGTCCAGCACCTCGACGTGACGGGCAGGATCATGAAAGCGCCGCCGACCGCGCAGGCGCAGCAGCAATGGAAGCTGAGCGATGAGGATGTGGATCAACTGGAAGAGGAAGGCGTCTACATCCAGGCCAGCAAGGTGCAGCTGGCCGCCCACTAACCGGCCTTCTGGATGAGGGAGCGTTATTCCTGGCGGATTTCCGCTTCCCTCCGCTCCTTGGCCCGCTCGAAGAAGCGCTCCATGAACCTGGTATCGAAGAGCCCTTGCTGAAACTCCTCGTCCTCAAAGATTCGCTGGTGCAGCGGGATGGTCGTGTGGATTCCCTGCACGATGAACATGCCGAGGGCACGCCGCATGCGCGCCATTGACTCTTCGCGGTCGTTACCGTGCGCGATCAGTTTTGCTATCAGCGAATCGTAATAGGGCGGCACCACGCCTTCCGCATACTGCGCGGTGTCCACGCGGATGCCGTTGCCGCCAGGCACGTTGAAGGCGGTAATCTTGCCGGCCGAGGGCGTGAACTTCTCCGGGTGTTCCGCATTGATGCGGCACTCAATCGCGTGTCCGCGGATGGTCACCGCTTCCGGCAGCACACTGGCCAGCGTCTCTCCCATGGCCAGGCGCAACTGCGCTTTGACCAGATCGATGCCGGTCACCATCTCCGTCACAGGATGCTCGACCTGAATGCGCGTGTTCATTTCAATGAAGTAGAGCTTGCCGTCCTCATCCATGAGGAACTCGACCGTCCCCGCGTTCTGATAGCCCACTTCCTCGAGGCACCGCTTCAGCGTTCTGCCCATCTCTTCGCGCAGTTTCGGCGTGACCTGCAGCGAGGGCGCCTCCTCGATCAGCTTCTGGTGGCGGCGCTGGATCGAGCATTCACGCTCGCCCAGCGACAAGGCGGTCCCGTGCTCATCGGCCAGCACCTGAAATTCGATATGGCGCGGCCGCTCGATGAACTTCTCCATGTACAGGTCGCCGTTGCCGAAGGCATTCGCTGCTTCGCTCTGTGCGGCCTGGAAGAGTTTGGGCAACTCCTCGGGCGAACGCACCACGCGCATGCCGCGCCCGCCGCCGCCGGCTGAAGCCTTCAGGATCACCGGATAGCCGACCGTCTGCGCCCACTCCAGGGCTTCCCCTTCGCTCTGGATGACGCCGTCGGATCCGGGGAGAATCGGTACCCGCGCCCTCTTCATCGCCTGGCGCGCCTTCTCCTTCTCGCCCATGAGGCGGGTCACCTCCGGTGGCGGCCCGATGAACTTGATGTTCGACGCCCGGCACACCTCGGCGAAGTTAGCGTTCTCACTCAGCAGGCCATAGCCGGGGTGGATAGCGTCCACATCGGCGATCTCCGCGGCGCTGATCACCGCCGGAACGTTCAGATAGCTCTCCGCCGACCGTGGGGGGCCGATGCAGATCGCTTCGTCCGCAAACCGAACGTGCAGCGCATGGCTGTCCGCTTCGCTGTAGATGGCCACCGTACGGAGACCCATCTCCCTGCAGGCACAAATCACGCGCAGCGCGATTTCGCCGCGATTGGCGATCAGAACTTTACGCATAGTTATCGGGGACGCACCGCGAAGAGCTGCTGGCCGTATTCCACGGGCTGACCACTCTGCACAAAGCGTTTGACGATCTCGCCAGCGCCGTCGCTCTCAATCTCGTTCATCAGCTTCATGGCTTCGACAATACACAACACCTGGCCGACTTCCACCTGATCGCCGATCTTCACAAACGCCGGTGAGCCGGGCGATGGCGACTCATAGAAGGTCCCGACAATGGGAGACTTCACGATGTGCAGTCCGGCGTCTGTGTCCTCCGCAGCCGGAGCTTCGGCGGCAGAGGCGCTCGCGTGCACCGCCGGAGCCGTTCCCGATGCCGGAACCAGGTTCGCGGCGGGAGCGGCGGCAGCCTGTGCCTGCAGCAGCCGCGTCAGACCCGCCAGGTCCGCGCCACCTTCCTGCGCGAACTTGATGCGGACCTTCAGATCGCCGCGCTCCAGGTCGAATTCGCCAATCTTGTTTTCTTTGAGGAACTCGATCAGTTCCTTCAGCTCGTTCATGTCTTCCGCATTCATCGTTTCGCTCTCGGCCGCCTCATCCGTTTAAAGCTCAATCCAGCCTTTGGTCACCGGCGTCAGAACCCGCCCGCCGCTCTGTGTCACCGCCACCATATCTTCAATGCGAATTCCGAACTTCCCCGCCAGATAAATACCGGGTTCGATCGTGATCACCATCCCCGACATCAACTGCGTCTCCTGCCCCGCCGCAATGCGGGGCTGTTCGTGAATCTCCAACCCCACGCCATGCCCGGTCGAATGGGTGAAGTATTTCGCCAATCCGGCTCTGCGCAGAACGCTGCGCGCGCCTTCATCGACGGCACCGCAGGTCACGCCTGGCCGTACGGCGGCGACTGCGGTTTCCTGCGCTTCCAGGACGGCGTCGTAGGCCGCCCGTTCCTCATCGCTCGCGCGTCCCACGTGCACAGTCCGCGTCATATCCGAGCAATAACCTTTGAGGATAACACCGAAGTCCAGTGTCACGAATCCCTTGCGGGGCAGCCTGGCCTGGGTGGCGCGCCCGTGCGGCATGGCCGATCGCGCACCCGAGGCAAGGATGGTCTCGAAGGACATCCCTTCCGCTCCCAGGCCTCGCGCCAGGAACTCCAGTTCCGCGGCCAGCGCAACTTCCGTAGTGCCCGGCTCGATCCGCGGCAGCATGCTCTCAAACAGAGAGCATCCCAGTGCGGCGGCCTCTTCCATCTGCTGCAGCTCGCCGGGATCCTTCACCATGCGCAAGGCAGCCACCACGGCGCTGGCCAGCGGGACGAAGAATCTACGCCGACGCTTAACCGGCAGGGCCGAGCGCATCAGGTCAAGCGCGGCTACCGAAGTATGTTCAGCATCAAACCAGACCTGGGTGGCCTGCTCTTCCAGCCAGGCGCAGGCCTCCTTCAGGGCGGATTTCGGGGCGATCGTGACCCGCGCGCCCCGCGTTTCTTCCCGCGCCTGGGCTGTATAGCGTCCATCCGTGAAGAGCACCGCTTTACCGCCCGTCACGGCCAGAGCCGCGTTGGAGCCCGTAAATCCGCACAGCCATCGCACGTCAGGCAGATGGGTGATCAGCAAAGCCTCCATGGACTTTTGCTGCATCTCCCGCCGCAGCTCCCGCCAGCGCCGGGAATTGAACTCTCTGACTGTCCGCATCACGATTGATAGTAAAGAATCAGGCCTTCCCGCGAAACCCCAACTGAAGCATCTCCTTCCGGCGCGAACCCGGGGTTATACTCAATCCGCAACTTTGGGAGGCTCACCCATGCACGTCCTTCGCAGCGTCCCTTCTGCTGCTGTACTGGCCGCCGCTCTCCTCGTTATGCCTCTTTGCGTGTCGGCCCAGGTACCGGCCAGCGCGACCATCCTCCATGCCGCCGATGCGACCCGGCTGCTTCCCGACGCAGTCTACTTTGCCGGAAAATCGGCCGGCACCCAGGCGCGCAATTCCGCCGGACTCCGCTATTCCGACGGGGCGAATGTGCTGGCTGTTCTGGTCGACACCTCCGGCTATTCCACTTCGGTTCAGGAGAAATACCAGGGCTACCTGCTCACCGAAGTCGCGCTCGACTTCGGAGCCCATCGTCTGCCGGCCGGGGCCTACGGAGTCGGCTTTGTCGGGGACCACTTCGGCGTTATGGACATCGGCAGTCATGATTTGCTGCAGACCGCCGCTACCCACGACGCCGCCATGACCCGGCCCAGGCCTCTGCAGATCCTTCAGGGATCCTCGCCGGGGGTCTACCGGCTCTGCTTCGGCCGGAGCTGCGTCGACTTCCATCGTGCAAAATAGCGCCCCTTCGCGCCCGCGTGTGACAATTCGCGCTCCTGGCCCATCTAAACAACTGGACAGACGAGAATTTCTGCGGTGGAATGCACCCCTTTCTGTCCGGATCGGATGAGTTGATGAGAAGATGCCAGCCGGGATTGCTCCCCCTTGTGCTCGCGAGCCTGCTCGTCGCCGCGCCCATGGCCTTCGCGCAAAGCGAAAACCAGGGACAAGGGCAGGCGACTGTGACGGTCCTGCCGAAGAAAAGCTCGGCGCCCCCCAGCAACGTATCGCAACAGTCCGTTGAAGTATCCGTCAACGGCAAAAAGACCGCTGTCTCGACCTGGCAGCCTCTGCGCGGCGATCACGCCGGCGTGGAACTGGTTCTCCTCATCGATGAAGGGGCGCGCACCAGCCTGGGACGCGAGATGGATGACATCACCCACTTCATCCAGAGTCTTCCGCCCAACGTGAAAATCGGGATCGCGTATATGCAGAATGGTCGTGCCGCCCTGGCCGGGCCTCTGACCGCCGATCACGCGCAGGCTCTCAAGGGCCTGCGTCTGCCGATGGGGCAGCCCGGAGAAAACGCCAGCCCTTACTTCTGCCTTTCCGATCTGGCCAAACGTTGGCCGTCCAGCGATCGCGACGCACGCCGGGAGGTCATCATGATCACCGATGGTGTGGACTATTACGATCGCCGCTACGATCCGCAGGATCCCTACATGCTGGCGGCGATCGAGGACTCGGTCCGCGCCCGCCTGGTCGTCTATTCCATTTACTGGCGCAATGCAGGACGGGCCGACCGCACCGAGTACGCCAGCACCAGCGGCCAGAATCTGCTGGCCCAGGTCACGCAAAGCACGGGCGGCAACTCTTACTGCATCGGCATGGGCAATCCTGTTTCGCTGCAGCCCTATTTCGAGGATTTCAGCCGGCGCCTGCAGAACCAGTACGAGCTCGGATTCGCGGTTCCACTGCACGGCAAAGCGCAGGAGGAGACGCTCAAAGTGAAGGTCAAAGCCCCGGACAGCAGCGTTACGGCACCCCAGCAGGTATGGGTTGCTCCCGCCGGCGCCCCGCCGCAGCAGTAGCTTCCGGCGCTCATGGAAAAGGCGCACCGACTATCGCGGTGCGCCCTTCCGATTCGGCCCTGTTTCAGACGACCAGCTGATTCACAGGCAGACTTTCCACGTCATCCGACTCCGTTCCGTCGGCCAGCCCGCCGTAACGCCGTTCCCGGCGCTGGTAGTCCTCAATGGCTTCCAGCATGTGAATGCCACGAAAATCGGGCCACAGGCGACCTGTCACGAAGATCTCGGTATACGCGATCTGCCACAGCAGGAAGTTCGAAATCCGCATCTCGCCCGAGGTTCGGATCAGCAGATCCGGATCCGGCATGTGCGCGGTGTAGAGATGGCGATGAATATCCACTTCGCCAAGCTGATCCGGCCGCAGCCCCTGCCTCTGCATCTCGGCTGCCAGGCGCCGGAAGGCATCCACCAGCTCCGATCGTCCGCCGTAATTCAGTGCAAGAGTGAGGACGGTGCCGGTGTTCTGCCGGGTCGCTTCCGCCGCCCACAGCATGCGCTCGCGCACTTCGGTTGGCAACTCCTCGGTCCGGCCGATGTACTGGATGCGCACATTGTTGTCGTTCATGCGCTGCACATTGCTGGTGAGATAGCTCTTGAGCAGCCGCATCAGAAAATTCACTTCCGATTTCGGGCGCTTAAGATTGTTCTCCAGCGAAAAGGCATAGAGCGTCAGCCACGGCAAGCCAATGCGCGAGGCCGTTTCCACCACGTACTGCACCGCCTCGGCACCCTGCTGGTGGCCCAGGAAGCGCTTCAGGCTGCGCTTGCCCGCCCAGCGGCCGTTGCCGTCCATGATGATGGCGATGTGCTGGGGCAGGCGTTCAGGATCCAGGCGGCGGTAGACCGCTGCCTCGTCCTTTGGCAGTTCGTGAACACGACTGGAATTCAGTAGCAACGGTCCCCTTCAGGCGGCTCCCTGGCAGACGTGAGACGGGCGCGCACCTGGCCAAATCGGGTGACCATTCGTTCGTACGCGCGCGCTGCCGCGGAACCCCGGGAGCAGTTCCTCTCTGCCAAATTATACAGACCTGAATCGCCCGGGGACGCGACCCCGCCGCGTCCCAAATGACAGGATTTTCATCCAGACAGATCTACGCCGGACGACGCCGCCCCACGGCCAGTTCCCGCACCTGATTCAGGAACATCGAGCGCTGGAACGGGTCAAGCTGCGCAATCAGCGGAGCGATCTCCGCGAGGAATGGATCGGCCAGCACCGCCGCGGTTTCCCGCGCCCGCCGGCTCTGCCCATCCCGCAGCAGATCGCAGATGTTCACCTGGAGCGCAGTGGCCAGCCGCTGCAGCGACGAGAGCGTCGGCACCGCTTTCCCATTTTCGATCTTCGAAATATAGGTGCGCGGAACCTGCATGCGCCCCGCCAGCTGCCGCTGGCTGAGGCTGCGGCCGTGGCGCACTTCGCGAACAGCGCGCGCCACGTCGATGCGCTCGTCCTCCTCTGCGCTCTGCGGACTGGAAGATACCAGTTGCGGAGACAGCGGTTCGGGCTCTTCTATTTCGAGGGGTTTGTGGCAACGCCTGCACAGGGAATTCGACGTGCGGAATTGCACCAGGCTACAGGAGTCGCAACGAAGTACCTCACGGGTCTCAACAGTTGCTAACGAAGTTGCCATAGATTGTGCGGAACGCCAGAGCGTGCGATCCGGGCTGATTCGGTCAACGCCAATCTCAGCCTTTGAAATACATTGCCGGGAGGGTATCCTCCTTGTCAAGTGAAAACTGCGAGACTCCCCAAAGTTTCCGTGCAAAAGCCAGGGAAAACCAAAAATGGAGATGGCCCCCATGTCTGACAACCCCTTTACGCGCGAACATGCCTGGACGCTCCTGAACGAGCACACCCAGTCCGCGAGTCTCATCAAACATGCGCTGTCCGTGGAGAGCTGCGTCCGCGCCTATGCCGAGCGCAGTGCCAATGCCGGCGGCCTCACCGGTGAAGACCGCGCCGCGCTGCTCGATACCTGGTCGGTCACCGCACTGCTCCACGATTTCGATTACGAGAAGCATCCTTCCGCGGAAGAACATCCCTTTGTCGGCCATGCGATCCTCACGGAACAGGGCTGGCCGGAAGAAGTCCGCACCGCCATTCTGGGGCATGCTGAATATTCCGGCGTGCCCCGCGAGACGCAACTCGCCAAAGCTCTCTTCGCCTGCGACGAGCTGGCCGGCTTTCTCACCGCCTGCTCGCTGGTGAAGCCGACCAGGTCGATCCATGACGTGGATGTGGCCGGCGTGAAAAGGAAGATGAAAGACAAAGCCTTCGCCCGGGGCGTGAACCGCGACGATATCGTGAAGGGCGCGGCTGAACTGGAGATTCCCCTCGAAGACCACATCGCCAACTGCATCGCAGCCATGCGTGCCAATGCAGAGACCCTCGGCCTCCAGGGAATCGCCCCGCAGGACGTGAGCGCGGAAAAAGTCTGAATCTCACCCGTCATCTTGCGCCTGGGTGCCGGCTCCGATAGAGTAGTCGCGCGTGCTTCAGCTACAAACGCTTAACGACATCCTCTTCACGATTGCGGAGAGTCGCCGTGATCGCGCCACGCTCTGGCAGGACACCGCCGGCTCCTGGCAGGCGATCTCCTCGGAGCAATTCGTCGAGCGGGTCCGCGCCGTCGCCCGGGCGCTCACCGCCTGGGGCATCCGCAAGGGCGATCGAGTCGCCATCCTTTCCGAAAATCGCTGGGAGTGGGCCATCGCCGATTTCGCCTGTCTGGCGCTTGGCGTCGTCGATGTGCCCATCTATCCCACGTTGCTGGCGGACCAGATCGCTCCGCTGCTCGCCGACTCCGGCTCCCGCGTCCTCTTCCTTTCCACTCGCGCGCAGTACGACAAGATCGCCTCAATCCGAGCCGCCAGGCCGCTCGAACATGTCGTGATCATGGACGAAGAATCGCTCCCCGGCACCGAGACCTTCTCTTCCCTGCTTGGCGGCGGCCATTCGGATTCTGATTTCGAACGCACAGCCCGGGCCGTCGAGCCCGGCGATCTCGCCACCCTGATCTACACCTCCGGGACCACTGGCGAGCCCAAAGGCGTCCTTCTTACCCACGGCAACATCGCGAGCAACCTGAATTACTCGCTGGATGCCTTTGGTCTCCTGCCCACGGACGCCTGTATCTCCTTTCTGCCTCTCTCTCACATCACCGCGCGCCATCTCGATTACGCTCTCTACGCGAAGAATGTCCTGGTCGCCTACTGCCCCTCTTTCGACAAGCTCCCCGAGGCGATGCAGGCGATCCACCCCACGGTCCTCGTTGCCGTCCCGCGCGTCTTCGAGAAAGTCCGCCAGGTCGCCGAGCAGCGCGCAGGGGAGTCCGGCATCAAGCGCCGACTCTTCGCCTGGGCTCAGGCAACGGGCCAGCCGCACCGCGAAGCGATTGCCGCCGGTCGTACGCCGTCTTCTCTCTCCTGGAAAATCGCGGACGCGATCGTCTACAAGAAACTGCGCGCCGGCTTCGGCGGACGCGTTCGCTATGCGATCGCCGGGGGCGCACCCCTCGGCCTCGATACCGCCCACTGGTTTGCCTCCATGGGCATGCGGATTCTCGAGGGCTACGGGCTCACTGAAACATCGCCCGTCATTGCCATCAACACGCCGCCGGCGAACCGCATGGGCTCCGTCGGGCGGCCCATGCCGAACATCGAATGCCGCATGGCCGCCGACGGCGAGCTCCTCGTGCGCGGACCCAGCATCTTCCAGGGCTACTGGAAAGGACGGAGCGACACCGAGGCCATTGATATAGAAGGCTGGTTCCACACCGGCGACATCGGCCACATCGACGCCGACGGCTTTCTGTTCATCACCGACCGCAAAAAGGAACTCCTCAAGACCTCTGGCGGCAAGATGATCGCCCCGCAGCCGATTGAGAACAAGCTCAAGGCCAGCGTCCTCGTCGGCAACTGCGCGCTGGTCGGCGATCGCCACAAGTTTGCCTCGGCGCTGATCGCTCCCAATTTTGCCGCCCTTGAACCGTGGGCCAAAGAGCGTGGCATCGCCGTCGCCGATCGCTCGCAGCTGGTCTGCGACGATCAGGTCCGCGCCGAGTACCAGGCGCTCATCGACCGCGTCAACGCGACCCTCGCCAACTTCGAAACCATCAAGCGCTTCCGTCTCGTTCCCGACGAGTGGGCTCTCGATTCCGGCGAGCTCACACCCAGCCTCAAGCTTCGCCGGCGCGTCGTCGCGCAAAAATACGCCCGCGAAATCGCCGAGTTCTACGCCGACGAATCCACGTCCACGCGCTGAGCGCAACGCCCTGCACCCTGTACCCTGAACGCGGTACCCTGTTCCTCGGAGGCTCCTTTGCCCGAACTACCTCCCTATCCGCTCACGCTCGACGGTTCCAGCCTGCTCCACCAGATGTTCCGCTTCGACTGGCCGGCGTGGCGCCGCGTTGATGCTGCGACCCGCGACCGCGTCATCAGTGAAGTCTCCTCTCTGCTCGCACCTCTCCAAAAGAGCTCGTCAGAAGGCCATCCCAACCAGTCTGCCCTTTTCGCTCAGCTGGGCCATAAAGGCGATCTCCTCTTCGTTCACTATCGCGACACCATCGAGCAGCTGGCACAAATCGAGCGCGACCTTGCCCGCACGGAATTGAACAGCTTCCTGCAGCCGACGCATTCCTATCTCTCCATCGTGGAGCTGGGCCTGTACGAATCCTCTTCGAAGCTCTATGCCCAGCTCGCCGCCGAAACCATCGAGCCGCATTCAGAAGCGTGGGACGCCCGCGTCCGTGACACGATGTCCCGTCAGGCGGCCGCCATGTCCGCCCGTCTTTACCCATCGATCCCTGAAGCGAAATATCTGTGCTTCTATCCCATGGACAAGAAACGCGGCGAGCAGGTGAACTGGTATTCCACGCCCATGCCCGACCGCGCCCGTATGATGCAGGATCACGGCCTCATCGGCCGCCGCTTCGCTGGAACGGTGAAACAGGTCATCTCCGGCTCTATCGGGCTCGACGACTGGGAGTGGGGCGTCGATCTCTACGCCGACAACCCCGGCGTTTTTAAGCAGCTGATCTACGAAATGCGCTTCGACGAAGCCTCCGCGCTGTACGGCCTTTTTGGAGCCTTTTACGTCGGCGTGCGCCTGCCGGTTGCCGAGCTCGGCTCCTGGCTGTCTGTGGAGCAGCGGTGATCCGCGCGCTCCCGGCTCCTGGCTCCTGGCTCCGAGCCATGGGCGATGAGCCCTGGGTCAAAGGCTCCTTGCTGCCGGCTGTTTTATGAGAATCTTCGTCACGGGTGCCACAGGATTCGTGGGCAGCCACGTCGCCCGCGAGCTGGCCGGCCGTGGCGCGGCCCTGCGCCTCCTCACCCGCCGCACCAGCAACCTGGCCAACCTCGAAGGCCTGAGCGCAGAAACCGTCAACGGTGACCTGCTCGAGCCGGAGTCTCTCCGTACGGCCATCCGCAGCTGCGGCGCCGTCATGCACGTGGCCGCCGATTACCGCCTGTGGGTGCGCGATCCCGAAACCATGTACCGCACCAATGTTGAAGGCACCCGCGCCCTGCTGCGCATCGCCCGCGAAGAGAGCGTGCCGCGCTGCGTTTATACCTCCAGCGTCGCCACCATGGGCTTTCACTCCGACGGCACCATCGTGGACGAATCCACTCCCGTAGCCCTCGCCGACATGGTCGGCCACTACAAGCGCTCCAAGTTCATGGCCGAGCAGGCCGCGGTCGAAGCCGCCCGCGCAGGCCAGTCTGTCCTGATCCTGAATCCCACCACTCCGATCGGCTCCAACGACCTGAAGCCGACACCCACGGGACGCATCATCGTCGATTTTCTGAACAGGAAATTCCCCGCCTACATGGACACCGGCCTCAATCTCGTGGACGTCGCCGAGGTTGCCCGCACCCACGCCGACGTGCTCAACCCCGCGCTGGGCCGGCCCGGCGAGCGCTACATCCTCGGCGGCGAGAACCTCACCCTGAAGCAAATCCTCGACAAGATGTCGACCATCACCGGCCTGCCCTCGCCCACCGCGAAGGTCCCGCATGCCGTGGCCATGGCTTTTGCCTTTTTCGATGAAACCCTCACCGGCAAGATCCGTGGCAAAGAGCCACGGGCCACGGTAGAAGCGGTCCGCATGGGCAAAAAGAAGATGTTCGCGTCGTCCGCCAAAGCGGAGCGCGAACTGGGTTTCCACAACGTGCCTGTCCATCCGGCCCTCCGCTCCGCCATCGACTGGTTCCGCGAGCATGGCTATGCGCCGCAATCGTGATCAGGAGTGAAAATCACCGTTGATCCGCGACTTCGGTGGTCTGACCGAGGGGTTTTGCCAGGCTTTTTGTGAGCTGTCGGTCTTTCCGGAGGAATAACCCATGCAAGCGCAATCCTTCGTGCTTCTCGCCGCCGCCGTGCTGGCTCTCCCGGTAACGGGCCTCGCTCAAACCACTTCAACCTCCCCTCCTGCCCATGCGGGAATCGACGCCGGCAATCAGGCGTGGATCGACGGAATGAAAGCCGGCAACGTCGCTCCGATTATCGCGACCTATTCTGAGGATGCTGTCGACTGCGGCGCCACCGGCAATTGCATTCAGGGGCGGCTGCCGATCGAGGAGCATATGAAAACGCAGATGGCCAGAACGGGACCCGCTCTTTCAGCTTCCGTTCGCTCGTGGGGATCGACGCAGCACGGTAATTTTGTCTACGAATGGGGAGAGGCCGAGGCGAGCTTCAAGGGCAGCAACAAAGTCATCGATCAATATCTGACGGTCTGGCAGAAGCGGCCTGATGGCACATGGAAGATCTTCCGTAATCTTGTAATTCCAAAGAGTTGAGCGGGCCGCCCAACCCCCTGACGAAGGCAGGTTCGAGGTCCGTGGTCGTCGCCTTCGTCTGATTTTTCCGTGCCCGTTGTCCTAAAGTAGACTCTGCGGCCACTCTCCGCGCCAACTCAGGATGAACACGATCGCCCTCGTCGCAGCCTTACCTTCAGAATTGGCGCCGCTCACCCGCGGCTGGCAGCGATCGGGAGATGTTCTCCGGGGCCGCATCGGCGATCTCGACATCGTTGCCGCCGCCGCCGGAATGGGCGCTGCCGCCGCGACCCGCGCCTGCGAAGCCGTCCTGGGTGCTGCCGCACTCAACGCCCCCATCGATACCCTGGTCTCCGTTGGCTATGCCGGTTCCCTTTCCTGCGGACTCCGCCCCCCGGATGCCTGCGCGATGCGCGAAGTGGTTGACGCTGCCAGTGGGGAGCGCTTCGCCACCGATTCCCTGCCGGGTCAGCCTGCCAGCGCCATCAAACCCCAGCGCCTCGTGACCCTCGACCGGGTAGCGGATCCCGAAGTCAAGCGCCACCTGGCAGAAAAATACCAGGCGACCCTTGTGGACATGGAGGCCGCTGCCGTGGCCCGCTTCGCCCGGGCGCACCATCTCAGATTCCTCTGTTTCAAGGCAGTTACCGACGGCCCCAACGACCGGCTCCCTGATTTCAACCGGTTTACCAATCAGGACGGCCAGCTGCGCTTCGCGGGCTTCGTCGCATGGGCTCTGCTGCATCCCGGTTATTGGGGACCTCTGCGCCGCCTCGGCCAAAACAGCCGCCGGGCCGCCCAGGAGTTATCGAATTTTGTTTCGCGCGCCGTGTCCGGTTCGGTAGAGTGATGCACAGAGTTCCCAATGGCCACCGCGACCTCAAACGATTTGCAGCAGCGCTTTGCTCCTATCCCCACGACCATGCGCGCCGCGGTTTACCGCGGCATCAACGACGTCCGCGTTGAAACCGTGCCGGTGCCCGAAATTCGCGCCGGGGAAGTTCTCATCCGGGTTCACGCCTGCGGCGTCTGCGGCACCGATCTGAAGAAGATCCACACCGGCTCGCATTCAGCCCCTCGCATTTTCGGCCATGAAACCGCAGGCATCATCGCGGCCGTGGGCGATGGCGTGCGCGATTTCGGCGTCGGCGACCGGGTGATGGTCTTCCACCACACGCCCTGCGGCCACTGCTACTACTGCCGCAAAAAGACCTTCGCCCAGTGCAACGATTACAAGAGGGTCGGCTGCACGGCCGGCTTCGAGCCTTCCGGGGGCGGTTTTGCCGAATACGTCCGCGTTATGCCCTGGATTATCCGCAGCAAAGGCCTGATTCACATTCCCGACGGCGTGCCGTTTGAGCAGGCAGCGTTCGTGGAGCCGGTCAACACCTGCTACAAGGCCATCCGCAACCTCAATCTCGCCCCCGACGAGACTGTCCTCGTCATCGGCCAGGGCCCCATCGGGATCCTGCTGGCGTCCATCGCCGCCCGCACCGGCGCCAAAATCCTCACCTCCGACCTCTACCCGGCCCGCCACGCGATCGCCGCGCATTACGGGCTGGATTACCCCATCGACGCCAGCCAGCAGGATGTCGTCGCCGCCGCTCATGCCGCCAGTGAAGGCCGCGGCGCCGATGCGGTCATCCTTGCTGTTGGCGGCAACTCGCTGATTCGCACGGCTATGGACGCCGCCCGTCCCGGCGGCCGCATCCTGCTCTTCGCCGCCACCCAGCACGGCGAAGCCATCTTCGATCCGGCGGTCGTCTGCATGGACGAAAAGTCCCTTGTCGGCTCCTACAGCTCCTCCTTCGAGGTCAATGACGAGGTCACGAAGCTCGTTTTTGGCGGTTACCACACCGGCTTTGACCTGACCCGCCTCATTACCCATCGGTTCCCCCTGGAGGAGGCCGTCCAGGCCGTCCAGGTCGCCTCGAACCCAGGTCCGCAATCCCTGAAAGTGTTCATCCAGCCATAATTTGAGACAATAGGAGAGATGGCAGCGCACATGACAGCCGCCGTGCTGCACGGTCGCGAGGATCTGCGGATTGAGCAGGTCCCCATGCCTCGTGCCGGCGCTGGAGAAATTGTTGTCCGCGTTCACGCCGCGCTCACCTGCGGCACCGATCTCAAGGTTTATCGGCGCGGCTATCACGCCCGCATGCTCAAGCCCCCCATTCCTTTTGGACACGAGCTGGCCGGTACAGTCCATCAGGCCGGGCGCGGCGTCACCGCTTTCCAACCCGGGGATCGCGTCGTCGCTCTCAATTCCGCTCCGTGCGGCGAGTGCTACTACTGCCTGCGCGACCAGGAAAATCTTTGCGACAACCTCATCTTCAACAACGGCGCCTACGCGCAATATCTGCATATTCCAGCGCAGATCGTGGAGCGCAACACGCTCCGCATTCCCACCGGCATTCCCTTCGAGCACGCCGCTCTCACTGAGGCTCTGGCCTGCGTCGTTCGCGGCCTCGACGAATGCCAGCCGCAGTCCCGCGACAGCATTGCGGTCATCGGCGCCGGACCCATCGGTCTCATGTTCATGCGCGTAGCGGAGCTCTACGGTCTTCACGTCATCGCCGTCGTCAAGCGCGATGAACAGGTAGCCGCTGCCCGCCGCTTCGGCGCCTCCGAGGTCGTCCAGATCACAAAGAGCGAGGATCCCATAGCCGCCGTTCGGGCACTCACGCCCCATCGACGAGGCGTCGATCTCGCCATCGATGCGGTCGCCACGCCCACCGCCTGGCAATGGGCCGTGGATATGGTCCGCAAAGGCGGGACCGTCAACTTCT
This sequence comes from Acidobacteriaceae bacterium, assembly GCA_036267395.1. GTDB lineage: Bacteria > Acidobacteriota > Terriglobia > Terriglobales > Acidobacteriaceae > Palsa-343. Next base: position 139,339 of record DATAWD010000016.1, read on the forward strand.
TCGGCGGGTGCGCGGCCGGTACCAAGGTCGAACTCGACACAAACCGGCTCCACTACAACAACATCACCCTCCGCGCCAGCTTCCACCACACGCCCGCCGCGGCCCGTAAGGCCTTCGATCTGATCGTCAGCGGCAAGTTCCGTTGCAGCGACACCATCACCAGCCGGGCGCCGCTCTCGGAACTGAACCGCGTCTTCCGTCGCCTCATGAACCGCGCGGGCGATATCAAAACCGCCATCATTCCCTGATCCGGCAATGTCCGTCGACACCGCACAACAGGAACTGATCGAAAAAGGATGGTCGGCGCTCCCGCCCGGGTACCGCATCCCGGACACTCCGCCCACTCTGGAGGAAGCGCGCGACTGGTGCCGCCGCCTGGCCGAAACCCACTACGAGAACTTCCACGTCGCCTCCTGGTTTCTGCCCAGGCGCCTGCGCCCGCACTTTCACGCCATCTACGCCTACTGCCGGGTCTCCGATGACCTGGGCGACGAGGTAGGCGACCGGGATGCGTCGCTGGCCCTGCTCAACCTCTGGGGCGCGGAACTGGACGCCTGCTACCGCGGCGAAACCCGCCACCCGGTCTTCGTTGCGCTGGCCGAGACCATCCGCGCCTGCGACATTCCGAAAGAGCCCTTCGCCGACCTCCTCATCGCCTTCCGGCAGGACCAGACGGTCACCCGCTTCGCCGCCATGAGCGAGGTCCTCAGCTACTGCCGCTACTCCGCCAATCCCGTAGGCCGCATTGTGCTCTACGCCTGCGGCTACCGCGATGACGAACGCTTCGCGCTTTCCGATAAGACCTGTACCGCTCTGCAGCTGGCCAACTTCTGGCAGGATGTTCGCGTGGATTATGCCAAAGGCCGCGTCTACCTTCCGCAGGAGGATCTGGATCGTTTTCATGTAGACGAGGCGAGCGTCGCCGCCCGGCACTTCACCCCGGAGTTCCGCCGGCTGATGCAGTGCGAAGTCGATTATGCCTGGGACCTCTTTCAGGCCGGGCAGCCGCTCATCGGCAAAGTCGACTCCGAGCTCGCCCTCGATATCGACCTCTTCTCCCGCGGTGGCATGGAGATTCTGTGCGCCATCCGACGCGCCGACTACAACGTCCTTCGCGAGCGTCCGGCCATCTCCAGGCCGCGCAAGCTTGCCCTTCTGTTGCGCGCGCTTACCCAGAGAGCCTTTGCCAGGAGCGCAGCTTGACGCTCCCGGGCCATGGCCCCGAACAGGATCGGGTTTCGGACCCCCAACTCGTTGCGGCCTACCGCATCTGCACGCAAATCGCCCGCCGTCAGGCGAAGAACTTCTATTACGCCTTCCTGGCTCTGCCCAAACCAAAACGTGATGCCATCTGCGCCGTCTACGCGTTTATGCGTCACGCCGACGACATCTCCGATGACGAATCGCGCTCCCGCGCCCAGCGCCGTGCCGACCTCGACGCCTGGGTCGACTCCTGGCATCGCGCCGCGGCCGGTGCCAACACCACCGACCCTGTCTTCCTCGCCCTGGCCGATGCTCGCCAGCGTTTCGCCATCCCCATGGAGCTGCTCGACCAGCTCGTCCACGGCACCGCCATGGATCTCGACACCACTCTGGATGAAAAGGCTGCCTATGGAGAAGCGCAGGAAGCGCGTCCCTGGGATACCTACGCCACCTTCGAGGACCTTCGCCGCTACTGCTATTACGTCGCCTCCGTGGTGGGGCTGGTCTGCATCCGCATCTTCGGCTATTCCGATCCCCGCGCCGAGAAGCTGGCCGAAGATACCGGCATCGCCTTCCAGCTCACCAACATTCTCCGCGACGTTCGCGAAGATGCCGAGCGCGGCCGGATCTATCTGCCCCTGGAGGACCTCGATCGCCACAGCGTCCGCATGGATGAGCTGGCCGCGCTTCGTGACGGCTCGCACCTGACCCTCAACCAGCGCGAACTGCTCGAAGGCCTGGCCAAACGCGCCGAGGATTACTACGCCTCCGGCCGGCAACTGCTGCCGCTCATCTCTCCTGATGCCCGCCCGGCCCTCTGGGTGCTGATTACGATCTATCACCGCCTGCTGCGCCGCATCGAGCGGCGCGGCTTCGACGTCTTCTCTGAGCGCGTCTCCGTTCCGCTGACCACGCGCCTCGGCATTCTGCTCCGCGGCCTCGTCCGCATCCTTTTCAATCGCCTGACCGGGGCTGCGCATCAGCATGCCTGAAACCGTCACCGTCATCGGCGGCGGCATTGCCGGCATTTCAGCGGCCTGCGCTCTCGCTGACGCGGGCTACCGCGTGCAGCTCCTCGAGCGCCGCCCCTACCTCGGCGGCCGCGCCTCGTCCTACGAGCACCCGGGAACCGGCGAGATCATCGACAACTGCCAGCACGTCCTCATCGGCCGCTGCACCAGCCTCATCGATCTCTACCAGCGCCTGGGCGCCGCCGACGCGATTCGCTGGTACGACCGATTCACCTTCCTCACACCGGACGGTCCGCCCAGCATCATCCAGCCCGGCTGGCTGCCTGCGCCCTTTCACTCCACCCTCGCTTTCCTGCGCGCGCCCGCATTTTCCATGGCTGACAAGCTGGCCATCGCGCGCGGCCTCGCTGCTTTCATGCCCGGTCTCCCGCCGGACACCAGCGAAGACTTTCTCCACTGGCTCCGCCGCCATGGGCAAACCCAGCGCGCCATCGACCGCTTCTGGAAGCCCGTCCTGGTCTCCGCCCTCAACGAGGATCTCGACCGCATCTCCGTCCATTACGCCGCCAAGGTTTTTCGCGAGTCCTTCCTGATGTCTCCTGAGGCGGGCCGCATGGGGATTCCCGGCATTCCGCTAAGCGAGCTCTACAACCGCGCTATCGGCTATATCGAAGGGCGTAACGGCCAGGTCTGCCTCCGCTGCAACGTTGACAGCATCGCTCCCGCGGATGGCGGCTGGCTCATCTCCGCAACGTCGGGCGGCGAATCCCGCAACCTGACTTCCGATGCTGTCATCCTGGCGCTCTCGTTTGAAGCCATGGCCGCGCTGCTGCCGTCCCTGCCGCAGAATTCTGCCGCTCAGGATCTGGCCTCTCGCCTCGCCCGCTTCGAGCACTCGCCCATCACCGGCATCCACCTCTGGTTCGACCGCAACATCACAGACCTCGATCACGCGGTCCTTCTCGACACCACAATCCAGTGGATGTTCAACAAGTCCCGCCTTCAGCCGGCTCACCGTGGCCATGAAGGCAGCTACCTGGAGCTGGTCGTCAGCGCCTCCCGCTCCCTCGTTCCCATGCAGCGCCAGGCCATTATCGATCTCGCCCTGGGCGAGCTGGCGCGGTTCTTACCCGCCCTGCAATCCGCCAACCTGCTCAAGGCGGCGGTGGTGAAGGAGGTGCGTGCGACCTACTCCGTGCGGCCTCAGCTCGATGCCGTTCGCCCCTCTGCCACCAGCCCCTGGCCCGGGATTTTCCTGGCTGGCGATTGGACCGCCACCGGCTGGCCAGCCACCATGGAGGGGGCAGCTCGCAGCGGCTATCGGACCGCCGAGGCCCTCACACGAGCCCGCGGAACCCCCGGGAGATTCGTTGCCCCGGAACTGCCTCCGGCAGGCCTGATGCGCCTTTTTTCACAATAAACATAATATTTTCAATGATTTGGGCGAGAATAACGGCCCTCCACCGGCTCCGAAACAGGCTCTGCACTTCCCAAATCGGGTAATTCACTAAAGTTACCGTCGAAATCCACCTAAAAAGCCATTTCCACACACCCTTGTTTTTGCGATGATGAACCTCTCTTCTCCCTCATGAAGAAAACCTGAACGTAAATTCAGGTGTCCCAATATGGGAGTTAACTTATGTGGTTCCTGAAAATGCACGAGCTGCTCGCTCACCTCTCGCACCTGGGCAGTTACCTGCCCGCCGTCCTGATCACTCTCGGCGTGGCGGCGCTGGTCGGTTGCGCCGTCGGTTGCAATTGCGGACCCTGTAAAGAAAAAGACGACCTCTTCCGTCGTGAGGTCTACTGAGGGCCGTCGCAGGACTCGCGGTGAGGAGCAGCCTTTCCAATCTGTTCCTGGTGCTTGTCGCCGGGTCTCCGCCTTAACCCAGCGCCTGCCCGATCTGCTGCCCGTTCGGCGATCCGAGTCCGGTACACGCATCCCAGCCAGGACCCGCCCGATACGCTCCGTTGTTTCCCTGCGTAATATCCCGGAAATCGCTCTTATCCGTATAGAGAGTGGGATTGATGAATCCCACCGGAGTGCCCTTCAGCTGATTCAGTAGCGCAACCAGCGCTGCCCACAGCGGAGCGACCGCACTCGTCCCCCCGACCACTTCCTGTTGCCCGTCCACCAGGATGTTGTAGCCGCTCTCCGGCGACGCGTTCCCCGCCACGTCCGGTACGCCGCGCCCGCTTCCCTGCACGCCCGCGCTGCTTTGCCATGACGGCAGCGGAAACACAGCGCTGTAACCGCCTCCGGTGGCCCCACCCTGGCTGGCCAGATCGTCCCAGACAATCTCTTCCGTGATCGTTGTACCCGACCCGATCAGCTCCGTCCCGCCACACGCGAGCACATGCGGGCTCGACGCGGGGAAGTCCGCATGATTCTTGCCGTCATTCACCCCGTCGCTCGACCCGTTATCGCCCGACGCCACGGTGATGGTCACGCCCAACGCCGCTGCTGACTGGCAGGCATTATCCAGCGCGGTCATCGATGACTGCGCCCAGCTCGACTCCGGACCACCCCAGCTGATCGACAGGACAGAGGGCTGGTTCGCCGTGTCGTGCACGGCCGTCGTGATCGCGTCGATAAATCCCTGATCCGTATTCGGCGCAAAATACACTGCCATCCGCGCACCCGACGCAATTGTTCCCGCCACCTGAATATCGAGCGCGACCTCGCCATCGGCCCCGCTGGGATCCCCCGGCGCGTTTGTCCCACCGTCCACCGAAACCGCCACCACGGTCGGCGGAGTCAGCCCCAGCCCCTGAAAATACGTATCAATGTCGGTCGTGTTGTAGCCGCCGCCCAGTTCCAGAATGCCGATCGTTTCTCCGCTCCCGTTGACGCTGGTGGGAAATCCGTATAACTCGGCTACCTGCGGTGGATTGAACGGTTGCGGCTGGGCGGATGCGTTGGGCGTTTCCTTCTTCTTCAGATCCTTCAGAAACCGGCAGTGAGGCTTGGCGATAGGCCGCGCATCCAGGCCCAGCACGGCTTCGATCAAAGCGGCATGCGTTTCCGGCAACGATACCGAGCCTGTGAATCCGTGGAAGCGCCGGCCTGGATGTCGGCCCGCCGCCGTCTCCTCATAATCGAGCAGTGCGACCCCGAACGCCTTTTCCATGGCGGCGACCGGGCCACGCACGACCAGCGTCCGCCGCGACAGGCTTGACGCGCCCTCGTCCACCGTCAGCCCATGCTGATGAGCGAACGCTCGCAGCGCCTCAAAATCCGCGGGATCGGCCGCGTATTGCTGATCGAATTCCTCACGCGAAACGCGACGCCCCCCCAGCGCCTGCAGATCCAGAGGATTCTTTCGACGCACGATCAGCGAAACGCTGACGACCTGTTGTGGCTGGGTGGGTCCGACGCGGGTTGCGTTCGCGGGTACCGCGCGTTCGGAACGAGGCAGGACAATACGCTTCTGAGCGGGGGAACTCATCGCAGGGCCTCCAAATATTGTTCCGTCATCCTACATCAGTTGGATGAAAGGGTTCGCCGCTCGGCTGTGCGCCCGAGACTGGATTCGATCAGGCAAGGCGCAAATCCTGTGGCCTATTCCCTGTTCCCTGTATTTCGGTCCCCTTGTCCCGGCGGCGAAGAAACCACCAGGAATCGCACCGCTTCCCGAGTCGCGTTCAGCGCCTGGTGCGGCGATCCCGGCGGTACTTCCATGCCCTGGCCCGCGCCCAATCCATGTTCCCGGCCATCCATCTCCAGGGTCAGCTCGCCTTCCAGTACGTAGAAGAACTGCCGGGCCTTGCTGTGAAAATGCCGCTCCTCGCGTGCCCCCGTCGGCATCCGTTCCTCAATCACGCTCAGGCCCTCGCTCCGCACCAGATGCCAGCCGTCGCACGCCGGCCCCTGCTGCTCGCCCCACACGTAATGCTCCGCTGTCTCCACACTCACCGGCATCATGGCTGCCCCCTGGCCGCGCCGCTTCAGTGAACCGGTTCTATGTTAACCGGTTCTGAGCCAGCCGCCCCATCGCTCCTTTGCTGCGATCAAGGCTCCCTACAAAGGAATGTTCCCATGCTTCTTCGGAGGATTCTTGTCCCGCTTTCCATCCAGCATCTCCAGCGCCGCAATCAGTCGCCGCCGCGTCTCGTGCGGCAGAATCACGGCATCCACATAGCCCCGTTCCGCCGCCACATACGGATTGGCAAACTGCTCTCGAAATTCGTGCACCCGCGCTGCTTTAGCCTCGGCCAGCACCTCCGTGCGCCGGTCTTCGCTCAGCTTGCCTTCCTTTGCCTCCGCATCGCGCACTGCGGCCGCCAGTTCGCGGCCATAGACGATGTTCACCGCACCCTCCGGCCCCATCACCGCAATCTCCGCCGTCGGCCAGGCCAGATTCACGTCGGTGCGAATGTGCTTGGAGCTCATCACGCAGTACGCGCCGCCGTACGCCTTGCGCGTGATCACCAGAATCTTCGGCACCGTCGCCTCGGCATAGGCGAACAGCAGCTTCGCCCCGTTGCGAATAATTCCTCCGTACTCCTGCTGCGTCCCCGGCAAAAACCCCGGCACATCCTCCAGCGTGATCAGCGGAATGTTGAAGGCGTCGCAGAACCGCACGAACCGCGCCGCCTTGACGCTGGCGTGATTGTCGAGCACCCCAGCCAAAAACGCCGGCTGATTCGCGACTATCCCCACCGGCCGTCCATTCATCCGCGCAAACCCCACCACGATGTTCTTCGCGAAATGCTCGTGTACCTCGAAGAAATATCCGTCGTCCACGATGCGCTCGATGACCTGCTTGATGTCGTAGGGCAGGTTCGATTCGGTCGGCACCAGGTTGTCCAGCTCCCGGTCGGCCCGGTCCACCGGATCGGCGCATGGCCGGCGTGGCGGATCGTCCAGGTTGTTCGAGGGCAGAAAACTGAGCAGCTCCCGAATCATCGCCAGACACTCGGCGTCGTCGTGCGCCATGAAATGAGCGACGCCTGACACCTCGTTATGGGTCGTCGCTCCGCCCAGCGCTTCCTTCGTCACTTCTTCGTGCGTCACGGTCTTGATCACATCCGGACCGGTCACGAACATGTACGAGGTCTTGTCCACCATCAGAATGAAATCCGTAATCGCCGGCGAGTACACCGCCCCGCCCGCGCACGGCCCCAGGATGGCCGAGATCTGAGGGATCACCCCGCTGGCCAGCGTGTTGCGCAGAAAGATGTCCGCGTATCCCGCCAGCGACACCACTCCCTCCTGAATGCGCGCCCCTCCGGAGTCGTTGAGCCCGATCACCGGCGCCCCCACGCGCATGGCCGTCTCCATCAGCTTCACGATCTTACCCGCGTTTGCCTCTGACAGCGATCCGCCAAAAACCGTGAAATCCTGCGCGAAGACAAAGACCGTTCGTCCATCGACCCGCCCAAAACCGGTTACGATCCCATCGCCCGGAATCCGCTTCTCCGCCATCCCAAAATCGGTGGCGCGATGCGTCACGAAGCGGTCCGTCTCCTCGAACGTGCCCTCATCCAGCAGCAGGGCAATCCGCTCCCGCGCTCCCAGCTTGCCTTCCTTGTGCTGTTTGGCCCGGCGTTCGGCGCCGCCACCCTCTTCCGCCAAACGGTTGCGCCGCTTCAACTCATCCAGAACATGCTTTTCCATGCGTCACGGATTATAGCGTTCGGCGCCGCGCCCACAGCTGTACTTCGCTGGCCGTCGCGCACCCCCTCGTCACCCACAGGACCCACCGCCGTGCCCACCCGGCCCTTGCCCGATTATCCTGAGAGGCGATGACCCACGCCGCTTCCGCCGCCGCAACCGACGCCGCCAAAAAGGTCTCTGCGCTCCGCGACAAAATCCGTGACCACGAGCACCTTTACTACGTCCTCGACAAGCCCTCCATCTCCGACGCTGAGTTTGACGACCTCATGCGGGAGCTGCAGCGCCTGGAGCGCGAGCACCCCGGCCTCGTCACGCCCGACTCGCCCACGCAGCGCGTTGGCGGCAAGCCCAAAGAAGGATTTCCTAAGGTGGCCCACTCGCGCCCCATGCTGTCGATCGACAACGTCACCAGCGAAGAGGAGCTGCGTGAGTGGGACCGCCGCGTCCACGCCCTCGCGGGGGAAAGCGCGAAGATCGGCTACGTCTGCGAGTACAAGCTGGACGGCCTCTCCATGGCCCTGCACTTCCGCACATCATCCGACGGCTCCGCCCACCTGGCCCGCGGACTCACCCGCGGCGATGGCACCACCGGCGAAGACGTCACCACCAACGTCCGTACCATTCGCTCTATCCCGCTCTCCATTCCCGCGGCTACGCTGAAGAAAGCCCACGTCCCGCCAACCTTTGAGGTTCGCGGCGAGATCGTCATGCCGCTGGCCGCCTTTCAGCGTGTGAACGAAGAGCTGGAGGCCCAGGGTGAAAAGGCGAAGGCCAATCCCCGCAACTACGCAGCAGGAACCATCCGCACCCTCGAACCCAACATCGTCGCCCAGCGCCGTCTCGACTTCTACGCCTACTTTCTCCTGACCGAGCGCGGCGAAGATCTGCTTGCGGACCAGTCCGAAGCTCTCGAAGCCCTCACCGCCCTGGGCTTTCGCGTGAATCCGAATCGGAAAGCCGTCCCTGCAATCGACAAGATTGTCGAATTCGTTCAAAAAGCCGAACAGGATCGCGAAAAACTCGGCTACGAAATCGACGGCGTCGTCATCAAAGTCAACTCCACTGAGGTGCAGCGCCGTCTCGGCTATACCGGCCGCGCTCCTCGCTGGGCCGTGGCCTTCAAGTTCACCGCCCGCGGCGGCATCACGCAGGTCGAGGACATCAAAATTCAGGTCGGCCGCACCGGCAAGCTCACGCCCGTCGCCTGGCTCACCCCCGTCGCCATCGGCGGCACCACCGTCTCCCGCGCCACCCTGCACAACGCCGACGAGATCGAGCGCCTCGGCCTCCTGATCGGCGACTATGTCAAAGTCGAGCGTGGCGGCGATGTCATCCCCAAAGTCGTCGAGGTCGTCGAGGACAAGGAGCATCCCCGCGGCCATAAGAAGTTCCATTTCCCCACCCACTGCCCCGACTGCAACAGCGAAGTGGTCCGCACCGAAGGCGAGGTCGACTACCGCTGCGTCAACATCGACTGCCCGGCGCGGCTCCTCGGCAGTCTCCTCCACTTCGCCTCGCGCGGCGTCATGAACATCGAAGGCCTCGGCGAAGCGGTGGTCGCGCAGCTTCTCGAGCGCCAACTCGTACGCAGCATTGCCGGCCTCTACTTCCTCACCGACGAACAGCTCACCCAGCTGCAGCACGAGGTCACCACTGCCGACAAAAAAACCGGGCAGACCAGGACCCGTATGCAGGCTCTGGTCGGCCCCAAAGAGCGCACCGACCTTCTCGCTGAGATCGAGGCCTCGAAGAAGGCCGGCCTCGCCCGCGTCCTCATCGGCCTCGGCATTCGCTTCGTCGGCGAACGCACCGCGCAGCTCCTCGCCGAGGAGTTCGGCTCCATGGAGGCCCTCATGGCCGCCACCGCTGAGGATCTGGAGCGCGTCAACGAGGTCGGTCCGCGCGTCTCGCAGGCCATCCGTGAATTCTTCGACGAATCCCGCAACCGCGACCTGGTCCGCCACCTCGAAAAGGCCGGCCTCGTGCTGACTGCCGACAAGCGCAAGAAGACTTCGCAACTCGAAGGCCTGGCCTTCGTGCTTACCGGGACGTTGCCGACCCTTTCCCGCGAGCAGGTGAAAGCCCAAATCGAAGCCGCCGGCGGCCGCGTCTCCGGCTCCGTCAGCAAAAAGACCAACTACGTCGTCGCCGGCGAAGAAGCGGGCTCCAAGCTGGACAAGGCCCGGGAACTGGGCGTCGCGGTCATTGACGAAGCAGCGCTGGAAAAGCTGCTCGGCCGCACCTGATCGGCAACTCCAATGAAAAGGGAGCGGATTCGGTCCGCTCCCCTCGCTTTTCGAAACGCGCTACGTTTAGTGCACGACGTTCTGGAACAGCGGCGACTGCAGCAGCGCCGAGAACTGGCCGTCGGACGCATCGAATTTCACGCTCAGCATTCCCGCGGAAGAGTCGATCGTGGTGTCGTCAATTGCCTGCTTCTCGATGGCCGTTCCGCTGACCTTCTCATACATCGCCGCCGCGTTCAGCAGCGACGACATGGTGGCCGCCGTGAACGTGTCCGATGTGAGGACGTACAGCGAGAACTTCACACCATTGTTGAAGTTCATCGTGTAGCTGGAACTGAGCATCCGCTTCCGCACCTGCTCGTAGTCGCCCAACTGCGCGGCCTGGCCCAGCAGAGAGTGCATCATGAACTGCGTGCCTTCCTGATCCAGAATGCTCCACAGCGGCTCGGAATCGACCTGCTGCATCGCCGCCAGCATGTTGTTGTTCGTCTGAAAGGAGGGAGCCAGCCCGTCACGGCAGTCCAGCGCCGGCTTAATCGCATCGCTGGAGCCGAAGAGCATTGTCGTCGGGTTCAGGAACGTCACCAGCATCCCGCTGGCGCCCATCGGATAGAGTTTGTTGTTGCGCACCATCATCGGCTTGATCTTCCGTTTCTGGAAGCTCGCGATAATGTCGCTCATCTGGAACTGGCCCTGCGCCAGTCCCACCACTTTGACGTTGTTGCTGCTGCCGTCCAGACGGTAGGCCGCGAACGCCAGCTCTTCGACGTCGTCATTCTCGTTGAAGCCGGAGCTCTTCAGAGCCGTTTCCAGCTGCTTCAGCTCGGGCGGCAGAATCCGCGCCTTCAGGTTCATGGCCGCGGGCGAGTTCTGCATCACCCGATAATCGACCACGATCAGCTGCTGCACGTCGCGGGGAATCGCGGACCGTGCATCGTTGTCGAGCTGCGCCGCGTGCGCGGGCACCGTCAGAGCCGCGCTGGCGGCCAAAATCCCAAGAAAGCTGAAAAGCGATTGCTGACTGAATCTCACCTGTGAACCTGCTCCCTCCGCCGAAATCCGGCCGAGTGTTGATGGGGAAGAAACCTGCTGGGGTATTGGGCCCCGGATACCGGGAAAACGACTCGGTCGCCGTCCCGCCCTGTCTCAATTTTACGCTGGGCCGCCCGCAAACCGGTCTACAACGTTGGTTCCTGAGGTACCCAGGGTTCGGGCTCCGTCAACGGCTTGCCGGCCAGGGCAGCGGGTGTTCCAGCCGCCTCTCCAGCACTTTCAGCTCCGGATCGAATCCATCCAGCAGACGCAGCCACTCGCTGTTTCGCTCAAGAGCCGCCTCCGGAATCAGCCCGATCAACTCAGCGCGGGCCGGCGCGGCGCCGTGCCGGAGCGCCTTCTCCTTCACCGCGGCGAAGGCATAACTCACCGGCGTGCGGGTGTAATCCGTAATGTTCATGGACACCTGCGCCTGTCCGTGGGCGGAAACCCCCATCGCCTTCACCCCCGCCAGACCGCCGCCCGACTGCCGGATCTCCCTGGCAATCGCCCGGGCTACCGATACCTCCGATGTGTCCAGGTACAGGTTGAAGGCGATCAGGAAGCGCCGCGCGCCTACCGCCGAGGCTCCGGCCGTAGGATGCAGGTCCGGCCCTCCCACATCGGGGCGGCGGGCCGGCTCCCGGTGCACGGCATCCCGCAAGCCTTCAAACTGCCCCCGCCGAACCTCCTCCAGCATCGCCCGATCCGGACGAGCGGCGGCCGCTTCGTAGAAATAGACGGGGACCTGATAGCGCTTCCAGATCTCGGTGCCGGCCTGCCGCGCCAGCAGCGCGCACTGTTCCAGCGAAACGCCCCGCACGGGGACGAAGGGGATCACGTCGGCGGCGCCAATGCGAGGATGGACGCCCTCCTGGCTGGTCAGGTCAATCAACTCCGCCGCGCGCCCCGCCCCGCGAATGGCCGCCTCGACAACCGCCGCGGGCGGACCGGCCAGCGTCACCACGGAGCGGTTGTGGTCGGCGTCGAGCGACCAGTCCAGCAAGCAGGCCCCTTCGACCGCCATGGCCGCGACAATGGACTCCACCACCTCGGCACGACGGCCCTCAGAGAAGTTCGGCACGCATTCGATCAGAGCGTCGGACATAGGTCAGCCAGGAATGCCTGTGCGTCGGGCCTGTCTCCAGGACAGAGGATTGTAGCCGTTAACGCGCTGGATTTTCATGAAGGGACCCGGCAGGTTACGAGTTATTTTCGGCTCCACCAGGTGTAGCCGATCTGGAACGCGACGCTGCCGTTCACGCCGGGATTCTTGTCGCCCAGCGATGCGCTGGAGATATGGACGCCGCTGATGGCGAGCATGAGCGAGCGGCCCGGCTTAAGAAAGTACTGGATCCCGACGCCACCCTGGGGAGAGAAGTTGAAGACCGAGGTTCCGCCGGGCTGCCCATGCGGCACCAGAGTGTCCGGGGGGAATTTGTGGGTGGTGTAGATGAGGCCGCCCGCGGCCTGGAACCAGGGAGCGATGCGGCGATGTGGAGTAAAGTCCCAGCGCAGGATGATGGGCGTGAGGCTGACGCCGGTGAAGGTGCCGCCCCCAACCCCGATGGTGCCCTCGTAGTCCAGGCCGGAGACTGGATCGTAGTAGAGCTGCGGCTGGGTATGCGGCGCGGGCGTGAAGGCCTGCCAGTACGGCATGATCTCGCCGGCATATTCAAACTGGCCGCGGAAGAATCCGTGCAACAGCGGCGGGGTCAGGACCTTGCCAAGCCGCATTCCGGCGGCGGCGAAGTGAAAGTCGGAGCGGGCGCCGGCGCCGTTCATGTACTGGAAGAACGGGCCGTACTCCCAGGGTAGTTTGGCCAGAGCGGATTTCGCCGGGGTGTCGGACGCGATGTCGGACGCGCTGGTCTGGCCCAGCGCCGGGGTGTCGGACACAGCCAGCAGCGCGGCCAGACAGGCCAGTGCGAAAAAGGACGCGAGGGGTGCGAATCGGCGGGAACTCATCGTGAAGGCATCTTCTCCGAGTGGTGCCTGGGGCAAAGGAAAGGCCGCCTTGGGGCGGCCCTTCGGATCAGGTCAGGCGGGCCGCTAGCTGGTGACTTCCTCCAGCTGCTTCGCGTCCATGTCGAAGTTCGAATAGACGTGCTGCACGTCGTCGTGTTCTTCGAGGGCTTCAAGGAGACGCACCATCTGCCCAACGGTTGTGCCTTCGAGCTTCGTGTAGGTCGAGGCGATCATCGTCACTTCCGACATGACCGTTTCGATCTTCGCGTCGCGAACGGCCTGAGCGACGGCTTCGAAGGAGGAGGGCTCGGTGACGATCTCCCAGGTGTCGCCTTCGTCGTTGAGGTCTTCGCCGCCGGCTTCGAGCACGATGTTCATCAGCTTCTCTTCGTCGGCCGCTTCTTTGGGGACGGCGATGATGCCCTTCTTGGAAAACATGAAGCGGACCGAGTTGGGCTCGCCGAGATTGCCGCCGTGTTTGGCGAAGGTATGGCGGATCTCGGACACGGCGCGATTGCGATTGTCGGTGGTGGCCTCGACGATCACCGCCACGCCTCCCGGACCGTAACCCTCGAAGGCAATCTCTTCGTAGGTGGCGCCGGGCAGTTCGCCGGTGCCGCGCTGGATGGCGCGCTTGATATTGTCGTTCGGCATGTTCTCGGCCTTGGCGGCGACGATGGCGGAGCGGAGGCGCGGATTGCCGTCAGGATCGCCGCCGGATTTGGCAGCGATGGTGATCTCCTTAATCAGCTGGGTGAAGATCTTGCCGCGCTTTGCGTCGAGCGCCCCTTTTTTGTGCTTAATGGTCGCCCATTTGGAATGGCCGGACATGGAAACCTCAAAAAATCGCTTGTATCGCGGGAGTTTTGGGGCAAAGGGCCGGAAATAGAGGGACTTCCGGGAATGCCCGCAACGCCTGAGTATAGCAGAGCGAGGAAGGCGCCCGAAACCTGCGATCCCCCCTCGATGGTCACGAAAAAAACATCGCAATCTGCGCATGTGTGACAAACAAAGTAGTTGCCCGGGCGCGATGCATATGTGTGACAAACACGGTACTTGTAAAGGGCCTCAAAACGCATGTGTGACAGGCAAAGGAGTTGGACTGGCCGTTGGCAGACTGGAACCTGCGCGATCGCGCCACGAACAGCGATCCACTTCGCTCTCGCCGAGGGCGAGAGCGAAGTGGTAAAGCACCTGGGATTTCAAAGAGCCGCGACGGAGCCGGCCTGGGCCGGACGCAGGAAGAACGGCACAGCAAAAGCTGAGCCAGAAAAGCGAAAGCTCTGTTCGCGTCGGGCGGACAGAGCTCTCGATCATTTTCAGTCTGGCGGAGGCGTGGCCTTAGAGCAAGAAGAATCGCGAGGGTCCACGGTACGAAGGTACTGCGGTGCCTCCGCGCCACGGATCTGTCGCACCTGCGTTGCTTCGCCGTTATCGCAGTGGGTCTCTGCAATACAATCCGATTCCAGGCGGGCGAACGTCTAAACCGCAGCAACCGGGCCAGAGGTGGGTCACGAATGAAACCAATCGCGCTGGTGCTGGTAAGCGCTCTGCTGGCGTTATGGAGTCCCATCGGTTCCGCGCAGGCTGGAAGCGGCGCATTATGGCCGTGGCTAACCCGACCGACGTATCCGGCTGGAGGCAAGACTTACCGCGTGACCGGGCGGGTTCTGGACAACCGGACAGGAAAACCCATGGGCGGGGCGACGGTGTGCCTGGAGCGGCAAAACATTTATAGCGGCGGCGGTCTCTGCCAGATTCCGCCGCCGGGTTTCGATCGCGGCACGACCACCGATGCCGACGGGCATTTCGTTCTCGATGGCGTGCCCTCGGGAAGGATTTTTGTGAGTGCGGCCATGCCTGGCTATGTTCTCGCGCTGCGTCACCGCATTGGCATCGAGACGTGGGCTGAGACCGATCTGACCAGCGACTGGAGCGTGGACCTGTACCTCGCGCGCCCAGCCTCAGTCAGCGGCATCGCCCGGGATCATACCGGCGCTCTGATTGGGAAGGATCGGCGCAACGGCGATATCGAGCTCTTTTACGTTGAAGACGATGGAGGCTGGCCCAGGAGCGCACCGTTTGCCGTCACGCCAACTTTCGACGCGGATGGCACGTATCACTTCGACAAACTGTATGCGGGTCGATATTTTCTGGTCGTCGACCCGCGAAACCAGGAGGAACCCGGGGGAACGAAGCACAATCGTCCGGTGGGAGAAGTGCCGCTCCGCTATCCCCAACCCACATGGCGTCATCCCGCTCCGTTGTTCACTCTCCAGGAGGGCGAGCGGAAGCAGGTCGATCTGCAAATTGCGGAGAAGACGCTCCATCACGTCGCTTATACCGACAGATCCACGTTCGGTTACCAACTGAGGGACCGGAGCGGCGTCGCTTTTGGAGTGCAGCAGAGCCCACGCGAAAAAGATGCGCGCTACGCGTGGCTGCCCGACGGATACTATTCGCTGTCGACGATGACCCCGGGCGCGGGCAATGAACCGGTTTTCTTCAGGGTGGCGGGGGCGGACGTATCGGGGCTGCATCTCGAGGGCGATCCGGACGAAAAGATACAGGCAGGCGTTGCCCTGAACGAAAAAGGTGTGCCGGTAACGGTCCAGGTTTCCATCGACGGGTCTCCCGATCTGCATTGCCTGCATTCGCATCCTGGCGATTGCGATCTCGCCGATCTCCAACTCATCGATGTGGAACCGGACGGGATGATCGGCGGCGGGGCCGATCTCCATTTGACTGCCTCAACGAAGACCCTCGCGACGACCCTGCAGCCCGACCGCTATACCGCCTTCGTGATATCGCGGCAAAATTTCTATGTGAAATCGCTGCGAAGCGGGGCCATCAATCTCTCGCGGGGATTGCTGCCGATCCACCGGGGGCAGACACCGGCGCCGATCCGGGTGGAGCTGGCGCCAGGGGCCAGCATCGAGGGCAGGGTCGAGCGGAATCGGAAGCCGGTGGTCGCCTGGGTGTATGCGCTGCCTGCAGACCGGGCGGCCCGGGCAAGTTTCCGGTTCTTCGATCCGGTAGAGACCCGGGCCGATGGGACCTTTGCGATGGATGGCCTGGCTCCTGCGTCGTGGATCCTCTTCGCCAGCGAGATCGGTAACCTGCAGGTGGACATTCGCGACCCGGCGGACACGGCTTATTGGCGCAGGCACGGGAAACGCGTTCATACGGAAACGAGCCGGACCGCGCATCTGGTGGTGAAAGAAGCACTCAGGGCGCGATAGCGGCACAGGGGACGAGCCAACTCAGACGGCTCGCATCCTCCTCAATCTTTATCAGCGCGGACAGCAACTGAGTTCTGCGTGGGTAAAGGGAACGCTTGAGTTTCTTTTCTGCGGCTGCGCGACCGATTCCCTCCGCGCCGAGGTGCGCAGCCTCCAGGTTGGGGTATTGAACCGACTGCAGGCCGTCGAACTCGTCGAAAGACTCAAAGTGCAGAGTTCCCTCATCGGTCACGTCCGCGTTATACGGACTGAGAGCAGGGGGAATCGCGAGGGCGCAGGGTACGGAGGTACTGCGGAGACCCTCCAGGGAGTCTCCTGTTTGCAGTCACTCCGTTTTCGCAGTCGGCTAATCCCTTCGCGCCGGCATCCCCGAGCTGACAAACACCCGCCCCTCCCGTCCCGGCGGCGCCTTCTTCTTCAGTACCCAGGTCGTCATGCATCGCTGCCCCTGCACCACGGTCGTCTTCAGTGGATCCACCAACTCCCCGTCCAGATCGCGCGTCAGTCCCATCAACAGCGCTTCATCCACCAGCAGCCACACCACGCCATGCGACATCCGGAACCGCCGCCCGCCCATCGCCTCGAATGTCATCCCGTCCACCGCCCCAATCGTCGACGCCAGGCGGCAGAACAGCATCCCGCCCGGCCGCAGTACCCGCCACAGCCCTCGCACCATCGCCTCCAGTTGCGCCTCATCCCGCGCAAAGTGCAGCACCGAGTTGCACACTACCAGGTCCGCAAACTCATCGGCGAACGGCATCGCCTCCACGCCCGCCACCTGGAAGTTCTCAGCCGGCAGTCCGGGCGCCAGCGCACCGGCCATCTTCCGCACCGCCGCCACCGCTTCGGCGCTTACATCCACGCCAAACACTGCATACCCCTCGCGCAGCAGATACTGGATATTCCGCCCGCCGCCGCACCCCGCGTCCACCACCCGCATGCCGGGCACAATATTCCCTCGCAATAGCTGGTCGAACAGGTAGATATCCATCTGCCCAAACTGCTCCTGCAGAGTCATCCCCCACCCCTCTCTCCGCCCCGCCCCGGGAAGCCTTTCGCCCGCTACTGTCGCCCTTTTTGCCCGCATCAGAGCCGAAGTTTATACCGAGCGTGCTGGTCCTGGCTGAGTGACGGTTTCGGTCTCTATTGACGACTGCAAGCCAACGCACTCTTTCACCGATGGCGCAAAAGCGACCGCCGATCTTTCCTCTTCCCTTTGCGCATCGTCAGGATGACAGCACGAAATGGGTTGAGGGTTCGGCTATTCCTGCCGTGGGGTCCGAGCCCTCCGGAGTTTCGAGCAGCGGGGAGCGTGCCACCGAATCAGCGATCGCTTTCCCCTGCCGGGTTCTCCGCAGCGATTGGGTTGCGGTGCTGCGATCCGAACCGGGACCCCTCGTGCTACCGGGCCGGGG
This sequence comes from Acidobacteriaceae bacterium, assembly GCA_036267395.1. GTDB lineage: Bacteria > Acidobacteriota > Terriglobia > Terriglobales > Acidobacteriaceae > Palsa-343. Next base: position 157,036 of record DATAWD010000016.1, read on the forward strand.
GGTGTTCGAGCTTCGCCAGGGCGTACAGCACCTCGGCAGCTTTCGCGTCAGTGGCGGGGCCGTGGGTTTGATAAACAACGTGTCCGGAAGGATCGGCGAGCAGGGCGTAGGCAATTTTCTTATTGCTGGCGCCGACCAGCGTCTCCCATTTCGCCTCCCCCGCGTAGAACGGGGCGAGGTGTGACTTCTCCGGCTCCTGCACAGAGCGGCGCATGCCATGCATGATCATTTTCATGATGAAGGGAGGGATGCCCTGGAAGTCGGCCAGCTCGAGGTAATCGAAGCGTGAGTCCTTGGTATAGGCAGGCTGGAAGCGCTTGTTCCAGGCGCCGCTGTCGTCGCCGCCCTTCGCTGAGAACGCGATGACGATCAGGATGGGCTTGATGCTGTTGGGCGCGGGGAGCACAACGTGTCCATTGCTGAGCGTGGTGACGTCGATGGCGGGGATCTGCTGAGCGCAGGCGGGCAGAGCGGCGAGGGCAACGGCCAGAGCGAGCAGGGTACGGGGCATCGAGTTTCTCCGATATATTGACGGACCGGAAATGGGGCGCGCGGACCGCTCAAGAATACGCGACGAGAGCCCGAGTTCTGCGGATCAGCAAGGTGAACAGGGCGCCACAAGGGTGCAGGGCCGCAGGGACGGGCGTCAGGCCGAGCTGAAACAGGGTGCTGGTGGGCGGGCCAGGCTCTGGTAGAGACTTCGTTCGGCGGGCGAAGAAGCGCGACCTGCGTGGTGGTCGAGCCGGTTCTTCAGGGCGGCCGCAGTTATTTTGAGAAAATCTGCCGCGGGCTGGTACCTCCCGGAGTCAAGCTCGGATCCACCTATTAGTCCGCTCGTGCGACCTGCGCCCGCGTCTTCTGCTATTTCGTTGCGTAATCCCATTCCGCCTCTCCCTGCTGCATGAGGGCGGGGGCGTCGTCCGGCAGGATCCAGCGCTGGCGGACGAGGATGTCCACGGCTTTTTTATAGCGAGCGAGATATTCGTCGCGTCCGCCGGGATAGCGTTCGTCAATAGAGAGACGCGGGTCGCCGGCAGCTTTGCGCTCGGCGGCAGTTTTCGCAAACGGAAAATACGAGCCGAGGAAAGAGACGCGCTGCTCGGGCGCGCCGGTGGATGGATCGCGGAGGTTCCAGCCGGTGTAGGTGGCCAGGGGCACGGTGATCTCCGGCAGATGCACGCCGGCGCGATCGATCCCGTCGGCATCCACCTGGGGCACCAGGACCGGGAAAGCTGCACCGACAACCGGGGGCTGGATGGAGAGGATACCGGTCTGTTGCCAGCGCGGGCCGAAGTCGAGATGCCAGGCTTCGCTCACATCGCGGGGGACGTGCACGCCGGGAATGGCGGGGAAGGCCAGCTTGCTGAGCGGGACGAGGGTTCCATCGGCGATGTGCGGAATGGTGGTAGGGGGCGGGGCCACTCCATCGCGGACCCAGCGGTTCATGTTGGAGATCATGCCGCGCCAGAACCAGCGGATGGGCAGCGGCGTTTCAAGGTTCTGGCTGGCCAGCTCGCCCGTACCGCGTTGGGGCGGGAACGGTCCGCTGAAGTGCTGCAGGCCGGCGAAGAAGTAGATGCGGACGTTGAGATCCTGCGGCATGTCACGGCGGCCGTCGGCGGTGGTGTGGATGAGGGAGGCGGCGCGGCCCCAGTATTCGAAGGAGGTGTGCGAGAAGAAAATTCTGGGCAGAACGTTCTGGTCGCGGGTGCGGTCGAGCAGGCCCTGGGCTGGGGCGTGCGGGTGCGCCGAATCCTGCTCGGGCAGGCCGGTGAAGGGGAAAATGTCGGTGGGATAAAAGATGGATGACATGGGCTCCGCGTCGCGCGAGGGCTGGGCAAAGCGGACGTTGAAGCTGCCGCGTCCGGCGCCGCCCACGTGCGCGAGGATGCCGTCGAGGGCCATGCGGTCCTGCTCATCCTCATTGAACCCTTCGTAAAGCAGGGTGCGCAGCCAGCGCCCGCACTGGGAGATGCCAAGCGCGTAGGCGCGATGGACGGGAGCGATGGGCGGCGGGATGTTCGACGCGGGGATTGCGGCGACGGCCTGCGACGTGGACGCCGGAGCGCTGCCGTATTTCAGCCAGGAGACGAAATCGCGCACCGCGGCAAAGCCGAGACCGGCGACGACGGGATCTTTCACCACGTAGACCAGTTCGTAAATGCGGCCGGGCTGAAACCCTGCATTGAGGTGGATGGACCCGTGCGGAGCCTCGAGACGGTGGCCCTGGGCGATGGGCACGAAGCGGGCAGTTCCGGGCTGCATGAACGACCACTGGGCGCGCGGTATGACACTGCGCGGACCGGTGGGCGTGTCGCGGACGGTGAGCACGTTGCGCGGATCGTCGGGGTTGGCGACGGGATACTCGGTGCCGCCCATGCGTCCGATGATGATGTGGCCGAGGGGCCAGTCGCGGCTGACGGCGGCCGGAGTGAAGTCGTCACGGAGCAGGCCGGTGATGGTCTGGCCGTGATCGGTGGCCACCGGCGCGTAGAGGCGCAGTCCGCCGGGAGGCGCGTCCCACTGCCAGCCCAGGTCGGCAACGGTGTAGCCCTGGCGCAGCAGCCACGCGTCACCGAAGTCGGACGCGGCACCGGGTTCGGCGGAGTGGGTGCCGCCATCGACCAGCCACAGCATGCCCTTACCGCCGCGGTTGGGGATTTCCAGCAGGAGCGCTCCGTTGCCGCCGTGGACGGGGCGCAGCATCCACAGGTCGGCGGAAAATTCCACTTCGCCCTGGCCGCTGCGCGGGGCGAGATCGAGATCGACGATGCCACGGTCGTGCGGGTCATCGGGACGCACGGCGAAGTGGACGCGGGCCAGAATCTCTTCGTAGGGGCCGCCGGGGCCGAAGGCCATGCCGCCGAGGACCGGCTCGCGGCGGAGGACGTCGATACCGGTGACGCGGGCGAAGGCCGGGACAGCGAGCGCAGCGACGAGGAGGAACGAGAGCGCGGAGCGGCGGAATCTCATTTGGGGGGAAGTATACGGTGTGAGGGCTCGCCGTCCGCTCGGAGACGTCGCGCCAAAAGCGAAAGGGCGAACCCCCTTGCGGGAACTCGCCCTCCACTTTTCCGATTTCGAAGATCCGGGTTCGGGACCGGATCGCCGCGGTTGTTGAACCCGAGGTGGATCGGGAGCCGCAGGCGGAGCCCGCGTTGCCCTGCATCCATCCGTGCTCAGACTCGCTGCAAAAGCTTCGAGGCTGCCTGCATTCGCCCGCCGGTTTCCCGCCGGGTTGTGAGCACTGTTGCCAGCGCTCGCGAAGGCCGCTTTCTGCTTTCTCCGCGGGAAGATTGCTCTTCCGTTGAAGAAATAATCTCACGATTCCGCTGCGCCGCAAGGGGAATATTCTGGTGGAAATCACGGTGTTTGTGTGGATTGCGGGGACAGAGCATGGGAGCGGTGACAGAAGCCTGCGCAGAGCGTCTCGCCGCACACAATCTGCAGAGAATCAGGTAGTCTTCTCCTACGTTTTTCAAGTCCAGCTTTTCGAGGTCCGGCTCTGTGAGCCGGAAAAATGCATTTGTAACAGGAGCCAGCATGATTTCACGGCGGTCATTTTTGCGGGTGTCTGCGGCCTCGGCGGCGGCGGCCGCTTTCCTTCCCTCATTCAGCCAGGCGGAAGAGGACTCCGGGGCTCAACTGCCGGCGCCCATCGCGGCGCTGCCCTCGTTTGTGGGCCGGGTGAAGCCGATCAGCAACGAGGAGCGACTGGGGCGCATTGAGCGCGCGAAGCAGCTGATGGCCGAGCAAAAGATGGATGCCATTATTCTGGCCAACGACGCGACCAGCTCGGAGTATTTCGCGAATATCGGCCTGAATGGAGGCGAGCGACTGTGGGCGCTGGTGATTCCCGCGAAAGGCAAGCCGTTTGTCGTGTGCCCGGCGTTTGAAAATGGGCGCGCGCATGAGCTGCTGGAGGCCGGGCCCTTCGGCACTGACGCCGACGTAATGACGTGGCAGGAGGACGGGAGCCCGTTCGCGCTCACAGTGAAGGGCCTGCGCGATCGCGGCATCGCCACCGGGCGCGTGGGGCTGGATGAGGAAATGAAGTTCATCTTCGCCAACAGCCTGGCTCAGGCCGCGCCGGCGCTGACGTTCGTTGTCGCCACGCCGGTGACCGGCGGCTGCCGCATGATTAAGGATGCGCATGAAATTGAGTGCATCGGCACGGCGTGCGCGGCGACGCTGGCTGTCTACAAGGCGGTGTACCAGTCGCTGCGCGAGGGCATGACGAACCTCGACGTGGAACGGCTGGTGGACCAGGGTTACAAGCAGGTCGGCTTGCCGGGCGACGCCACGCTCAACATCGGTACCTATACCGCCAACCCGCACGGGTCGCGCTCGGTGCAGACGATTCGCGAGGGGACGATCCTGATGATCGACGACGGGTGCCGGGTGGAGGGCTATTCGTCGGACATTACGCGGACGTTTGTGCTGGGCAAGCCCTCGGACAAGATGAAGAAGGTCTTCGACATCGTGCACCAGGCGCAGCAGGCGGCGCTGAAGGCCGCGCGTCCGGGCGTAGAGCTGGCCAGTGTGGATGCGGCGGCACGCCAGGTGATTGTCGATGCCGGTTACGGGCCGGGCTTCAAATACTTCTCCCACCGTGTGGGACACGGCCTCGGCATGGACGGACACGAGTGGCAGTATCTGGTGAAGAACGACATGTTCGGCTGGGAACTGCATCCGCGCATGCAGGCCAATATGGTCTTCAGCGATGAGCCGGGCATTTATATCCCGGGCGAGTTCGGCGTGCGTCTCGAGGACGACATGCACGTAGGCGAGAACGGTGCCCAGCTGTTCACGCCGGCCAGCCCTTCGCTGGACGATCCCTTCGGCACGGCGTAGCCCCGTCGGACCTGTGTCCGACATTGTCCGACGCAGACCAGGACCGGCGGCGCCGGCTGGCAGGCGGATCAGGCTTGTCTGCCGTACTCCGTCACGGCCGGCGGGTTGCGGAACTGCGTCCCCCGCTGGTGCCAGTAGGGATAGATGGGCGTTTGCTCGCTGGCACGGTCGAGCTTCTCCATTTGCTCCGGGGTCAGGTTCCAGCCCGTCGCCTGCAGATTCTGCTGGAGTTGCTCGGCATTGCGCGCCCCGACGATGACGCTGGAGACCGTGGGCCGCTGCAGCAGCCAGTTCAGGGCGATCTGCGCAATCGTCTTTCCTGTCTCCTTCGCCACCTCATCGAGCGCGTCCACCACTCGGTAGAGATATTCGTGGTCGACGGGCGGACCGGCCTCGGCCGTCTTGTGCAGGCGGCTGACTTCCGGCACGGGGTTGCCGCGGCGAAGCTTACCGGTGAGGCGCCCCCAGCCGAGCGGGCTCCAGACCAGAGCGCCGATGCCCTGATCGATCCCCAGGGGCATCAACTCCCATTCGTATTCGCGTCCGACCAGCGAGTAGTAGACCTGGTGCGCGACATAGCGCGGCCAGCCATAGCGGTCGGAGACGCCGAGCGACTTCATGAGAGCCCAGCCGGAGAAATTGGAGCAGGCGATGTAACGGACTTTGCCGGCGCGGACCAGAGTCTGCAGCGTGTCCAGCGTCTCCTCGACCGGCGTAAACGCGTCAAAGGCATGCATGTGGTAGATGTCGATGTAGTCGGTGCCGAGGCGGCGCAGGCTGGCGTCGCACTGGTCGAGAATGTGGAAACGGGAGGTGCCGAGATCATTCGGGCCCTCGGCCATGGGAAAGAAGACCTTGGTCGAGATGAGCACCTGGTTGCGTTTTTTGCCCAGCGCCTGGCCGAGGATCTCTTCGGCCAGGCCGTTGGAGTAGCCGTTGGCCACATCGAACAGGTTCACGCCTGCGTCGATGCAGAGGTCGACGAGGCGGCGGCCTTCCTCGACGCCCGTGTTGCCCCAGGCGGCGAAGAACTCGTTACCGCCGCCGAAGGTGGCGGCGCCAAAGCTGAGAGCCGAGACTTTGAGTCCGGAGCGTCCGAGAAAGCGATAGTCCATAGGGTCAAGGATGCGCCGAGGCTGTGGATCGCTGCAAAGACAGCGTGCGGGGTGCACGCAGGCACGGGCCAGTGGGAGCCGGCACTTGGAGCGCTGGTCGTCCGGCAACCGGTCAGTAGGGGGTTTTGTTGCTCGAATCGAGCCAGAGCTGGAAGGACTCCCACGCATCGTGGTGGAGGAGCGTCGCGCAGGGAAGTCGGCGTTCCGCGGCTGGAAGGTTGAATTCGCGATACAGCGCCGCATCGTCAAAGGAAATCCGGGCGGCATCGGCGCTGGTGTTGCCATACCAGATGCGGTCGATGTGGGCCCAGTAGATTGCGGCCAGACACATGGGGCAGGGTTCGCAGCTGGTATAGATTTCCGCACCGGCCAGGCTGAAGACCTTCAACCGGCGGCAGGCGTCGCGGATGGCGACGATCTCGCCATGGGCGGTAGCGTCGTTGGTGCGGGTGACGGAGTTGGCCCCTTCGCCGATGATGATCCCTTCACGCACAATCACGGCGCCAAACGGGCCGCCGCGGCCTTGTCGGACGTTGTCCGACGCGAGCGCGATGGCGCGGCGCATGAAATCCGGGTTAGGGGGTGGTTTCATCCCGTGGCGGCTGTTCCGTAAGTATCGTACCAGGGCCGAACGCCGGAGCGGCTGAGCGTTGCTGCGTTCAGACGGGTTGGATATGATCCAGTCAAGCCCGTAACCTGAACAGCGGTGACTTCCGCAAGGGATTTTCTGCGCTCCGCTCAACTTCCTGTCAATTTGCGCGTCTGTACCTGAGATCCATCCCCGTTTGTGTCGACGAGAACCATTGAACCATTGCCCGCGCGCCACAGGAGATCCCGTTTGAAGAAGACTGCTTACTGTATTGCGCGCCGGTGCCTTGCAGGGTTGTGGCTGAGCCTGGCGCCCTGGGCACAGGCTCGCAGCGCCACCGATCTGCCCGACGCGCCCCTCCCGCAGGGGCAGAACACAGCGGCGCAGAACACACCGGAAACCAAAGAACAGCGCGAGGCTCGGGCACAGCGTGAGCTGGAGGCGCAGGAAAAACAGCGCATCCTTGGCGTGGTGCCCCTGTTCAACGTGACGTCCAACGCCAACGCCGCGCCGCTGACGCCGAAGCAGAAATTCCAGCTCTTTTTCAAGGGCTCGACCGACTGGTACGAGTTCGCGCTGACCGCCATCGACGGCGGGATCAGCATGGCCGGCGACGAATACCCTTCATACCGGCAGGGCGTGGAGGGATTCGCGAAATACTGGGGCGCCGCGTACGCCGACACGGTCGATGGCAACTTCTGGGGCAACGCGGTTCTGCCCTCCTGGTGGCATGAGGACCCTCGCTACTACCGCATGGGCCATGGACATTTCTTCAAACGGGCGGCGTATTCCGCGGCCACCACGGTGTGGTGCCGGCGCGACAACGGGCGCTGGGGTCCGAACTACGCCAATGTCACCGGGAATTTCATCGGCGGCGCCATCTCGAATCTCTACTACCCGGCCGACGATCGCGGGGTGGAACTGACCTTTGCCCGCGGCGCCAGCGTGACCTATGAAGGAGTCGTGGGCGCGGAGCTGGCCGAATTCTGGCCGGACATCGGCCAGCACTTCACCAAAAAGCACACGGACAAGCCCAAAAAAAAGAAGCACGGGAAATCGCCTGCGCCCGCAGCCAACCCCGCCCCCTGACCACGCCACGGTCCGCGTGTCCGAGACGCGTCCGACACGCGTCGTGCCGGTGCCTTTGTGTCCGACATGCTAGACCGCAGCCGCCGACCGGTGCTGCACGCGAGGCTTCTTTTTCAGGTGGACGTAGCGCCACAGATTGGCGGCGGCTACCAGCAGGCAAACCAATACCGCATAGGGAAACATGCGTGCGAGCCATTGGTTCATCGATTGCGTCACGGCCAGAGCTTTTTCCGGCGTGAAGGTGGGCGAAACGACGGCGGCCACGATGTTGGCCCGCAGGAGCCAACAGAAGAACGCCGCGCCAGTCAGGTCGACCAGCAGGCGCACGGTGATGCGCTGCGCCGTCCAGAAGGGACGGACCAGGTTGAGGCTGGAGAGAACCGCATTGGCCAGGGTCAGAGCGAGGACGGCCCAGAAGAAGATCGTCCACTGCGCCGTAAACGCGAAGTAGAGATTGCCGAAGTGGAAGCGAAACGGTGGCGCCATATTGGCGATCCACCAAAGCAGCACGGCCAGGTTGACCGCCAGCTCAATGGCGGAGGTGGAGCGCGGGATCAGGCTCGGGTGTCGGACAGGCGGCAGTTTGCGCGGATTCCACGACTCGAGGATGTGCTGCTGGGCGTGGGTCCGCTCGAGGATAGCGAAGACCAGAGTGACGATGCCCATGGCGGCAAACCAGCCGGTCCACAGGTGGGACCCGGTGAGTCCGACATAGGAAAGCCAGTGATGCGACCGCGCCACGCCAAAGCCGGGGCTGAGGACGGTCACCAGCCAGCCCAGGAACATCGGCACCAGCAGGACGAAGCTCACCACGATGGCGACAAACCGGTAGATGGGGAACAGCAGTGGGCCGATCAGCGACTGCTGGGGCAGATACCGGTTGGCGACCAGGATGGGCGAGCCGCGCTGGCGCAGGAGCTCCTCGACTTCACCCTCGGTCAGCGGACGGCCGAGTGTCCGACAGCGTTCCTCCATTTCTGAGCGGATGTCTTCAGAGAGCTCGGCAATCATGTCGTGCTGCTGCCGGCGCGGCAGCCAGAAACGAACGGCCTGCAGATAACGGCTAACGAGATCCATGGTGATTCTCCTGGAAGATAGCGCGGACGGAGTTGTCGAGGTGCTGCCACTCCGCCATGAGCTGGAGGAGGATGCGGCGGCCGTCGGAGGAAAGCTTGTAGAAGCGCTTGTTGCGTTTATCGTGTTCGCGCCACTCGCTGACCAGCAGGCCCTGGGCTTCGAGGCGGCGCAGCAGCGGATAGAGCGTGCCCTCGTCCATCTCCAGGCCATTGTCGGCCAGATTCCGGCGCAGGGTGTAGCCGTACTGTTCGGCGCGCAGGGCGGCGAGCACGGCGAGGACGAGGGACCCGCGGCGAAGTTCGAGGCGAAGGTTATCGAGGGCGTCGGGCTGCATGAGCGGTACGGTGTCAAGCATCGTATGCGACATACACTATGCGATGCACAGTACAGATGTCAAGAGGGCCTGAGTAACGGAGCCTAAAGAGGGGGTCCAAACGGTCCGGGCCAGCCGCGCGGCGCAGGGGGACGGGTCCAAACGGACAGGCGACATCTGAACCGTGGCGTCTCCTTTGGCGGGCAACGGCTACGGAACTCATTGTATGGCGGTTGGGGGCGGCCCGGGCGCGCGCGGGAAAAGGTCTATCTGAAGGGACGAACAGTGGTCCGGCGGTGCGGGCCCATGTTATTCTTGGGCCAGACACTTAGGAAGTGGACTCGACGAAAAGCAGAGGAGTACGCACAGACGTGCTGGCACCCGAAAAGAAAACCGAAGTTATCACGCGTTACCGCACCCACGACACCGATACGGGCAGTCCTGAGGTGCAGATCGCGGTTCTCAGCGAGCGCATTGGCGACCTGACCGAGCATTTCAAGGCCCACGCGAAGGATCATGCTTCGCGCCGCGGCCTGCTGATGCTGGTGAGCAAGCGCCGGCGGCTGCTGGACTATCTCAAGACGCACGACTCCGAGCGGTATCGGACCGTGATCACGCGGCTGGGTATTCGTAAATAACACGGCCGGGCCAGGTCTTCGGCGCGCGCGCGACCGGAGCCGAAAAGAGCACGGACCGTGAGGGGCGGCGCCCATCCAAAAACGCCACGCGGCCCCTGAAAGCAGTACCCGCGATCGAAGCTCTCCGCTCTTCCCGGCTCTCCATCACCCGCAGCGCTGCGGATGCCCGCCCGATCGCCCCATGAGGAAAAGAGGAAAACAATGAAGCAGGAAGTTTCGGTCGAGCTTGCCGGCGGCAAGCGGCTGTCCTTTGAAACAGGCCGGATGGCCAAGCAGGCCTCAGGCGCTGCGCTGGTCACGTCGGGCGACACGGTAGTGCTGGCCACGGCGGTTGCGTCCCCCGATCCCCGGGAAGGCATCGACTTCTTCCCCCTGACGGTGGATTATCGCGAGTACGCCTACGCCGGCGGACGGATTCCCGGCGGATTCATCAAGCGCGAAGGGCGCCCGAGCGAGCGGGAAATTCTCACCAGCCGTCAGATCGACCGGCCCATCCGCCCGCTGTTCCCGGAAGGGTTCCGCAACGAGACGCAGATTATTGCGCTGGTTTTTTCGGCGGACAAGGAAAACGATCCCGACATCGTGGGCATTAACGCGGCGGGCGCGGCCCTGGCTCTGTCGGACATTCCCTTCGGCGCAACCATCGGCGCGGTGCGCGTGGGACAGATCAACGGCGAGTTCGTGATCAATCCGTCGTACCCGGAGCGCCGGGAGAGCAAGGTCAACATCACGGTGGTCGGCACCAAAGACGGCATCGTGATGATCGAGAGCGGCGCCAACGAAGCCTCGGAAGAGACGGTGGTGGAAGCGATCGAATTCGGCCACACGGAAGTGAAGAAGATCGTGGCCGCGATTGAGGATCTGGTGGCGCGCGCCGGCAAGATCAAGCGCGACGTGAAAGCTCCGGAGTTCGATCAGGCATATTTCGATGCGCTGGATGCGAAGGTGGGCGCGCGGCTGAAGGACGCTCTGGACACGAAGGCGCATCCGAAGCTCGACAGCCAGGTAATGGTCAAAGCCATCCAGGACGAACTGAAGGCGGAGATCCCCGACGACGCGAACACCGCAGCGGCGAAGAAGAAGCTGGCGCACTATTACGAAGCGCTGCGCGAGAAGATGTTCCGCGAGCAGGTAACGAAGGAACGGATTCGTCCGGATCGGCGCGCATTCGACGAGATTCGTCCCATCACGATTGAAGTGGGCGTTCTGCCCCGCACGCACGGCTCGGCGCTCTTTACCCGCGGCGAGACGCAGGCGCTGGTGACGGCGACGCTGGGCACCACGGACGACTCGCAGCGGCTGGAGACCTTCGAGGGGGAGCAGAGAAAGAAGTTCATGCTCCATTACAACTTCCCGCCCTTCTCGGTGGGTGAGACGGGACGCATGACCGGCGTGGGACGCCGCGAGGTGGGACACGGAGCCCTGGCGGAACGCGCTATCAGCGCGGTTCTTCCCGGCGAAGATGTCTCCCCCTACTCGCTGCGGGTGGTGTCGGACATACTGGAGTCGAATGGATCGTCGTCGATGGCGTCGGTCTGCGGCGCCAGCCTGGCGCTGATGGATGCCGGCATTCCCCTCAAGGGCTCCGTGGCAGGCATTGCGATGGGCCTGGTGAAGGAGGGCGACGACTACGCCATCCTGACCGACATTGCAGGCGCTGAGGATCACTACGGCGATATGGACTTTAAAGTCGCCGGCACGCGGAACGGCATTACCGCTCTGCAGATGGACATCAAGATCGGCGGCATCACCGGCCAGATCATGCGCGAGGCGCTGGAGCAGGCGCGGCGCGGACGCATGTTCCTGCTGGATACCATGGAAGGTGTGTTAAGCGGACCGCGGACGGAGAAGTCGAAGTTCGCACCGCAGATCCGCACCCTGCAGATCCCGACCGACAAGATTCGCGATCTGATCGGGCCGGGGGGCAAGACCATCCGCGGCATCATCGAAGCCACGCAGGTGAAGATCGACGTGGACGACACCGGCCGCGTCAACGTGGCGTCGAGCGATGAGGAAGGCCTGAAGAAGGCGCTGGCCATGATCAACGATCTGACCGCGGTGCCGGAAGTGGGCAAGACGTATCTCGGCAAGGTGGTTCGCCTGGCGGAGTTCGGCGCGTTCGTGGAGATCTTCCCCGGCACCGATGGTCTGCTGCACATCAGCGAAATCGCTGAGCATCGCGTCCGCGAAGTGAAGGACGAGCTGCACGAGGGCGATCAGGTGATGGTGAAGGTCCTGGGCGTGGAAGGCAACCGCATCAAGCTGTCGCGGAAGGCCGTGCTGCGCGAGCAGCGCCAGAAGCTGGGCCTGCCGGAACCGGGCCAGGGCGGCGACATGGCGGCCTCGGCAGAACACACGGAGCGTGCAGAACGCAGTGAGCGGGGCGACCGCGGGGATCGCGGCGGAGACCGTGGCGATCGCGGAGAGCGTGGAGAGCGGCAGGAACGCGCGCCGCGTCCACCGCGTCCGGCAGCGCCTCCGGAAGAGCGCCAACCGACGTCGAATGCCAGCACCATCATGATCGAGGGTGGCGAGGACTTCGACGAAGAGGAGAGCAATCTCGGGGAAGGCGAAGAAATCAACTACAACCGCGCCGATGGCGTTCCTGTCGTCACCGGACCCGCGGGTGAACGCCGTCCAGCGGGCGGAGGCGGTGCAGGTGCGGGGGCGGGGGCAGGCCGTCGGCGTCGTCGCCGCGGACGCAAACCCACCGGTGGCAGCGGAGGCGGCAGCCGCGGCAACGCGTAGCGCGACGCATCCCTGCTGACCAACAACCCAGGGGCCGGACGTTCACCGTCCGGCCCTTCATTTTTGCCCGAAAATCGTGCGCCAAATGGCGCCACTCCCCCGTCCAACAGCCAGAGGATGCGAGCCTTATGCCCGTTTACTGTTCTGGCAACGCTGCATCCTCTTCCGGCTTCCGGGCATCCTCTCATCAGGTAGACTGTCGCCAATGAGCGCTTCGATGTACATCGTGGTTGAAGGAGAAGACCCCGGTTACGACATCTTTGTGAACGGCCATGCGCTGGCCCGCAACGAAGATGCTCTGGAGAAACTGTCTCTGCGCCTGGGGGTCAAGCCCATGCTGGAATTCTTCTCCGCCGATGAGAATTCCATGGCCCTGCTGCTGGAGGAAGGCGCAGGCGATCCGGAGTGGGCGCGCACGCTGCCCCCGCCGCAGTGGTTCACGCCGGAGGATGGCCTGATCACGGTGTGCACGCTCCACGATTTTCTGCGGGAGGCGCCATCGGCCCTGGGCGCGGAAACCGCCGCCGTTGTGTCGGAGCTGGAAGAGTACGAACGGGTCCTGCGCAAGACCGCGGTGCGCAACCTGCGCTGGCAGCTCGCCGTCAGCTGGAAGTGACGAAAAGCAGGGATCAGAGTTTAGAGTTTAGAGAAGCGGCCGCGCTGGCCGCTTTTGTTTTTGTGGTGCGCGATCAACCCTCCATACAAGAGAGAAACGCTACCACTGAACGCCAGGATAAAGGCTGGGCAGCCGATCCACTTTGAACTGGTCCTGACCCGGCGTGGTCCCCTGCCACACGAGGTTCGAGGCCGAGGAATTCAGCTCCTGCACGATGGTTCCCGCGAGCGGCCCGCAGAAATCCGCATGCACGTCGCCGTTGGCCATCTGCTCCACGTCTCCGCCGAAGAAGGTGAAGTAGGTATCGGGCGGAACGTAGTGCGTCACCAGCGTGGCCGTCATGTTGCCCTCGTTGATCTCCAGCACAGGCACGGTCGAGTAGCATTGCGACGAGGTCGGCGCATCCGGCTTGCACTGCACCTGGCCGCTGGGATAGATGCGATCGTTACCGTTATCCATCAGCCCCAGGCGAAAGACCCCGGTCGTATTGGGCGTGAAGTAGTTCATGCCGTGCTGCGCATAGAACCAGTCGGTGGGATCGACGCCGCCCACCAGCCTGAAGTCTCCACCCTCGCCCAGGTGCCACAGAATGTTGCCCGACCCTTTTCCATCGTTGAAGTCGATCTTGATAATCCAGTTCTGGTGGCGCATGGAGAGCAGCAGATCGTGATCGTCGCTCGAATAGAGCATGTCGTTGGAGTGCGTCCAGTCCGGGAAATTCATCGGGTGCCGGTTGATGTCGAGATGATCGAAGGAGCTCCATACCCAGTCGGGAGTGCCGTTGGGGTCCACGTCCACCAGGACATCGCCCAGCACGCCCGTCGTTCCCGGATACGCGGGCAGATTGCTGAAATTTTTCGCGTACGCAGCCAACAGGACCCAGTGGCCATTGGGCAGCGCCAGCACATTGTGATGGAAACTCTTCAACTGATAGGGAGAGCCGTCCGAATCGTGGAAGCCTGCTGAGGCCAGACTCTGGTTGAGCTGGTCCATGGTGATGTCCCGCACCGTGTTCCCGGCAAGGTCGACTTCGCGGACCTCGTTCAGCGTGCCGGGATGGGCGCTGGCCACCCCCGCCGTGAGGGAAGACAGATAGGAAATCACCATCAGCAGGTTGCCATCCGGCAGCAGCTGCGCGCCCTGGATGGTATCGAGCGTGGTGCCCTGGTAGGTATAGGTCCAGATCACGTTGCCCTGCAGATCGGTAGCGAACAGCTGGGTCGCCGTGGCAGGAAGAATGGTGTTCCACAATTCGATGCCCGCCTGCGGCGTACCGGGACTGGTGATGGTGACAGGGCTGGTGGCCGGGGGCGTGCCTGTGGTCAGCGGCAGTCCGGAGGAGAACTGATCGTGGTCCACATCGGTCAACGTGGCGCCGTCGTTCAACACAATCTCGGCCCGCATGTGGTAGGTGGTCTGCGCCAGCATGCCGGCCACCAGAAGATTGATCTGTCCTCCATACGCGGTCGGGGTGCTCACCTGCCAGGTGTTGCGTCCATAACTGGCCGTGGGCCCAAACTCCACCGACACCTTACCCGGCGCCGGCAGGTAGACGGTGTACTCCACGACCTGGGGATTGCTGGTCGGATAGATGACTCCCTGATCGATGATCGAGGCCACCGCCGTGGCCTGGTTCTGCGCGGGAGAGGAGGTGAGCTCCGCCGTGATGCTCACGTTCACGCTCTGGGGCAGCGATGCCGGCGCCGTGTATTTGCCCGTGGCATCGACCGTTCCGAAAGCCGCGCTGCCGCCCGCAACCCCGTTCACCAGCCAGGTGAGTGCGCCGCCGGAGGCCGATGAGGCCGTGAATTGTTGGGTCTGTCCCGGGGCCAGGGCCACATATTGCGGGCTGATCGTGACCGAACCGAAGCTGGCCGCCACCGGGGGGGGCTGCGTCGGTGCCGACTGGGGAGGCGGAGGTTGAGTTCCTTGTGTGACGCCACAACCCGTGACACTCAGAGCGGTCAGGCCAAAAAGCGCAATCGCGGGAATCACCCCGCGCAGTGTCTTCACAACGTGGCTCCGGTAATCGAAAACAGCGAGGGCCGGCTGAGAATCTCATCGATTCCGTCGATGGGCGGTGTGGGGATGAGCGGCACTACCTGCTGGCAGACGGGCCGGTGCGCCAGTCTCCCGTTGCGGCGAGAGGCCGGCGCATGCGGGGTTTCAGTTAGAAGCGAATGCCGACGGTGACCGGGATCAGACCTTCCGTGCCTTCCCCGTTCGTGGTGGTGGTTGGCTTGGGAGAATCAACCCAGACATAGCGTGCTTCGGCAAAGAGTTTCGCGTTGCTGTCGCGGCCAAAGGCCTTCCAGTACCCGCCCAGGCCGATATCGAAAGCACCCTGGGTGCTGGAAAAGTTGGCCACTGTCTCAGATTGGTAGCCGTAATAGCAGAAGTAGTAGCATTCCGACACCTCCTGCAGGTCAGTGAAGTTGGTCACCTTGCGGGAGAAGCCGCCGCCGCCGGTCACGTAGGCGCCGGTGGAGTTCCGTGAATAGAAGTAGTAAACCGGGTCGAAGAGGAACAGGTGGGTGTTGATGTTGCCGCCCTGCGCGCCCACCGCGGAAATCGTGGCACCGGGGATCTTGTTCCGGTCAAACTGGTATTCGAACAGGATGCCGAATTTCTTATTGAAATTCCAGCCGCCGCCAAAGGTCAGATTGTAGCCCCAGGTGTCATAGCCATTCGTATCGTTGCCGATGGGGCCGGTGAAGCCACCCCCCGCAACGACGGCGATGTGGTTGACCTTGCTCTGGTAGGACGGATACGAAGGGTACTTGCTGTTGCTGCGCCCGCCACCGTACTGCGGAGAACCGTCGGGCGCGGCCAGAGAGAAGCGATAGGGAGTCGCAGATCCACCCAGCAGCTCGTCCGTG
Organism: Acidobacteriaceae bacterium; assembly: GCA_036267395.1. Classification (GTDB taxonomy): domain Bacteria; phylum Acidobacteriota; class Terriglobia; order Terriglobales; family Acidobacteriaceae; genus Palsa-343. The sequence goes on from DATAWD010000016.1 coordinate 172,954, forward strand.
CTGAGGGACGCCTGGTAGGTGATCGAGCTGGAAGAGCTCTGTGCATCCGCCGCGAGATCCGAAGTGGGAGCGGTCTGGGCGATGGCTGGAAGAGTGCAACCGACGGCCACAGCCGATGCAAGGATCAACAGGCGCCGGAAGAACGGGCAATTCCGATCAGAGTTCGCAACCATTTTGAGAACACCTCAGAGTCGTTGAAAGTACGAAGCCGGAAAAAGCAGGCGCCCCGCCCGCCTCACGCACGTATTGGACACGAAATTTCGTCCTAAGTTGCACAGTAAGATGCTTTTTCTCAGAGGGAAAGCCGCCCTCAGAGCCCCGCAGCCCACAGCGCCAGCATCGGCCGAGAAGCGCCGGAAGCAGGCCGGCCTCCCGCAGGAAGCCGGCCTCACCTCGGCATTTTACCCCTGAATGTCGAACTGCTCCGGCGGCAGCGCCGGATCGCTCTTGACCATGATCGTTTTGCCGATCATCTCTTCCAGTTCATTCAGCCATTTCGCATTGTTGGCCTTCAGCACCTTCACCACGTCCGGATGCACCCGCAGCAGCACATCGTTCCGCTCGAAATGGCGCAGCATCTTGCGCATTTCGGTGTAGATCTCGTTGGCCACGGTCGCTGGGCTCTTCACCATGCCGGTTCCCGTACACACCGGGCACGGCACGCTGAGGGTCCGCTCCAGCGACTGCTTGACGCGCTTGCGGGTGATGGCTACCAGACCGAAGTCATTGAACTGCAGCACTTTAGAGGGAGCACGGTCGGCCTGCAGCGCGTCTTCGAGCGCCTGGGTGACTTTTTGCCGGTTGCGCCGCTCGTCCATGTCGATGAAGTCGATCACGATGATGCCACCCAGATCGCGCAGGCGAATCTGCCGCACGATCTCGGGGATGGCGTCGAGGTTCGTTTTCAGGATGGTGTCTTCGAGGCGCGCCGTCTTGCCGACGTACTTGCCGGTGTTGATGTCGATGGCCACCAGCGCTTCGGTCTGGTTGATGACAATCGAGCCCCCCGACTTGAGCCATACCTTCGACTTGAGCGCCTTGCTGATCTCTTCCTGGATGCCAAACTGCTCGAAGAGCGGCATCTCTTTGGTGTAGAGCTTCACCCGCCGCACCAGCGAGGGCTGGAAGCGATTGAGGAAGCGCAGAATGCGCTCGTACTCCGACTCCGAGTCCACCCAGATGGTGGAGAAGTTGTCGCTCACCTGGTCGCGCAGGATGCGCTCGATCAGGTTCAGGTCGTGATAGATCAGAGCCGGCGCCTTCGCGGTATCGGAGCGCTGCTTGATCTCATTCCACAGGTTGATGAGGAAGCGCAGGTCGGCGCGCAGATCGTCTTCGCTGGCGCTCTCGGCCGCCGTCCGCACAATGAATCCGCCGGAGGCCGTTCCCTTCTCGCTGACCAGGATCCGCTTCAGCCGCTGGCGCTCTTCGTCCGACTCGATCTTGCGCGAGACGCCCACGTGATTCACGGTTGGCATGAACACCAGGAACCGCCCCGGCAGCGCAATGTGGCTGGTGATGCGCGCACCTTTGCGGGCGATGGGCTCCTTGGCGATCTGCACCAGGATCTCCTGGCCCGGCTTCAGCAATTCGCTGATGATGGGCAGGTCCGACGTCTGCATATTGGGCCGGCGTCCGTGGCGTCGGCCACCGCCTGGCTGCTGGCGTCCGCGTCCTCCGCGGCGTCCCAGGCGGCGATCCTCGCGACGAGCCGGAGCTCCAGACGTTGCCGCCGGCTCCTCCGCCGTCTCTTCGGCGCCTTCCTCGGTCTCTTCTTCGGCGCCGTCCTCGCCGTCGAACTCCGATTCTTCCCCCTCGGCAAAGCCGGTTTGCAGGTCGTCGGTCTCTTCGTCCTCGCCGGCTTCCGTCGGCGAGGAGTAGGCGAGCCGCTTCTCCACATGCTCATCGCGGACGGCATCCTCGATGGTGGCCGCCTGGTTGAGCGTTTCCTCCTCCATCTCGTCGCTCAGATGTTCGTCGTGCTCGCCTGGAATCGGCTCGAAGTCGTACTCGTCCTCGTCGATGGTCTCCTCTTCGAGAACGCCGACCCCGGGTGCATAGCCGAAGAGCTGCTGCACCACTTCGCTCTCCGGTGAAGGCTCGTGCGGCGCTGCTTCCTCGGCCGCGGAAACCTCTGCCGATTCCTGAGCCTCGCTCAGCGGTGGCGCAGCCGAGTGAGCCGTCTGCTCTTCCTCTTCCATTTCAACTTCTTCTGTTTCTTCTGTGGGCGCGGAGAAGCGGAACTCACTGCGTGGCGTCTCCACGCGGTGCGAAGCCGATGCTTCTTCCGGCTCGTACTCCTGCTCCTCTTCGACGGTCTCATCCAACACCGCGGCCGCGGGAGGCTCTGCCACCGTGGGCAAACCCAACTCCTGGGCGGGCACGTCGTACTCTGAAGCCGGCGCCAGGACCTGCGGCGTCTCCACAACGGGCAGGGTCGCCTGAGCGGCCGGCGTTTCTACCGCGGCTGCCTGGTTCTGCTGCAGGGTCACCGGCTCGGCTCCGCGACGATGCCGCGACAGCGTCTCGCCCGGCAGGGTCGCTCCGCCATCCCAACCCATGGGCACATCCACCTGCGTTGAGGGCTTCGCAGTCCCCCGGCTCACCGGCGCGGAGCCACGACCCGAAGGGCCATTCGCAGACCGCGATTCCGCCGGCCTGCCGCCATACTTCGACAGCGACTCGCCCGGCAAAACAATGGCAGGGTTTTGTGCGGGAATTCCACCCGGCGCGCCGCGCTCGGGTCGCGAAACCGGCTCCGCGCTGATTGCCTCTTCGACTATCTCCGGCGACTCAAGGGCTCGGTGCGTCTGGCTGCGCTGCTCGGAGCGGGCATCGCCCCGATCGCCGCGCTCGCCGCTTCGATTACCGCCCCGTTCGTCTCGGCCTCCGCGCCCGCGGAAGCCCCGGCCCCGGCGTCCTCTCCAGCGGCGTACGCCGGATTCATCGCCCTCCTGGGACTCCTGCGGCCGGTCGCTGCGTTGCAGCGGCGTCTCTCCGGCGGCAGACAGATCCGCTTCCGGCTCCTGCGCTCGTCCCCGCGGCTCACGAGATTCGCGCGGCTCGCGCGCATCCCGGCTCTCGCGCCGTTCGCCGCCTTCGCGACCTGGCCGGCGCTCGCGGCCGTTGCCGCTGCCGCTGTCCACGCGTTCGTACTCTTCTGATTCTTCCTGCTCTTCGAGGAAATCGGTGACGTACAGGAACGCGTCCCGCTCGAGGCCCACGTCGACAAAGGCCGACTGCATACCGGGCAGCACGCGCGTCACTTTTCCTTTGTAGATGGAGCCGGCTAAGGTGTATTCGTTTTCGCGCTCGTAGTAGATTTCTGCGAGCTGATCGTCTTCAAGGATTGCCAGCCGCGTCTCATGCGGCGTGCTCGATATGCAAATCTCTTTCGCCATTCTGCCTCAAATCGCCAGGGCAGACGGCACGGAAACCCGGAAAAGATCAGGAGACGCTGGACGATGGACCGGTATCGGTCGCGCGCAAACCCCGGCCGCCCGCCCCGGGACCGGCTGGGAACCGTCCTGAGGAAGTAACCGGTGAAAGTGGGCTGAGGATATTCATATTCTCCGGAGAGTCGTCCGCGTGCCGAGAGTTTGTGACCGCTCCTGCCGATCGCTCTGGCGGGGTCGTTGCCCGTCTCTGCACGCTCATTCCTGATCCTGCCCGGCCCGTGTCCAAATCCCTGGCCGGTTAGTCAAATTCGTGAAACTGAACTGCGCCCGCCCTGCGGGCCCTCTTGCAAACCTGTCTGCCGCCTAATTCACAAACCGACTCATCCGGACGTTCATCACCATACCGAGAGCCAGGAATGTGAACAACACCGACGATCCCCCATAACTCATCAGCGGCAACGGGATCCCGGTTACGGGCATCAGCCCCAGAACCATTCCGACGTTGACGGCGATCTGAAAAATCAGCACGGCCGCCACGCCCATAACCAGGAACGATCCTGGCAGGTCCGCGGCTGTCTGAGCGTTTTGAATCAAACGCATCAGTATTAAGAAGTATATCAGGAGCACGAGGATCGCGCCCACGAAGCCATGCTCCTCGCTGAAGGCCGCGAAGATGAAATCCGTGTAGGGAATGGGCAGAAAGTCGCCCTGGGTCTGCGTGCCCTGGTTGGCGCCGCGGCCGAAAACGCCGCCGTCCCCCACCGCAATCTTCGACTGCAGGATCTGGTAGCCCGTCCCGCGCGGATCCGCATCCGGATTCAGGAAGCTGGTCAGCCGCTGTTTCTGGTAGGGCTTCAGAATCTTGCCGCTCTTCCACACCACGCCCGCCGACAGCAGCAGAACCAGCAGCAGAATGCCGCCGCGCTTGAGATCGATGCCGCCCAGGAACAGGCCCAGCAGCAGCACCGGCGTGTAGGTCAGCGCCGTCCCCAGGTCGGGCTGCTTGAGCACCAGCAGCATGGGCAGCGCCACCAGGCCAATCACCTTGAAGATGTCGCTCCAGGTCATTTCCCGGCCGGCCATGTTCGAGAAGTAGCGCGCCACCAGCACGATCAGCACCAGTTTCACCCACTCCGAAGGCTGAAAGTGCGCGCCCCCGGGCAGCTTGATCCAGCGCTTGCCGCCGTTCACCCGCGTGCCCACCGCCAGCACCGCAATCAGCGCCAGCAGGCAGAAGCCATAGAGCCAGTAAATCGCGCTGAGCAGCTTGTGGTAGTCCAGCACAGACATGACGAACATCGCCCCCAGCCCGCCCACGATCCACAGGATCTGCAGGCGCTGGAAGCCGTGAAATTTGGTGTGCAGCGTGGCGGAGTAGATTTCGAAAACGCTGATGACCGACAGCGCCAGCACAAACGCCAGCAGCGTCCAGTCAAAATCGCGGAGGGAGAGAAAGCGGCGCATAGACCTGCGGCCGGATCTGTCGCGGCCTGTTCAAAATGCTCGCCTGGGAGCTTGCCCTTGATTATCGCACTGCCGCCTCGCATGCGCGGAACCGCAGCGCGTGCCCCTTTTGTGCGATCAACTCTGCGTCCTCCGAGCATTCTCCCCGGATCGGAGCGCATCCGCAGCTTGAAGGGGGCTTCCCCTCATAGCGCTGCTAAAATCGTGACTAGCACCCGTGGCGCCTCCGATCCTGGACGCCACGCCGGCTCGCCGGGCGGTTAGCTCAGCTGGTTAGAGCGCCTGCCTTACAAGCAGGAAGTCGGGGGTTCGAGTCCCTCACTGCCCACCAACCTTCCCCACCTCTGGATCGGGAACTCAACCCGGTCCGCTTTTCACCATCCTCACGAGGCTTCGCTCGGGGCGCCTTTCTGTCGGCCGACGCCGCCGTCGAGCGCGGAATGCGCAAGCCTCCGAGAGGGGTTGCGAGGGCTTATGCTGCTTAAAATTAAACTGTTTATCATAGATAAAAACCTGAAGATCCTGCGAACCAGACTATCTATAAATAGCATCGTGAAGCTATTTATGCTATTTTTAGATATATATTTTATGCGTTTTTGGCTATCTTTAAATAGTATATGGAGGAACAGCAATGCGCAGTCATTTCCGACAGCTCCGATCACAGCAGCTTGATCGAACGCTGGCCCCATGGCGCTCAGCGCGCCCCGCCCGGCCACAGAAGGGGTGGATTCGGGCCATTCGGGAAGCGCTCGGCATTTCCACCAGAGAAATGGCAGAGAGGATGCGAACGAATCGATCGCTGGTCGCGCAACAGGAAAAGGCAGAGGCTGAAGACCGGATCACCCTCAGAAGCTTGCGCGCATACGCCGACGCGCTCGACTGCGACCTGGTCTACGCTTTTGTTCCACGCGCCGACAGCCTTCAGGAACTCGCTGCGGCGCGCGCGCGTGCCGCGGCCGAATTAAACGTATTGGGTGTCGAACACACGATGGCGCTTGAGGGCCAGGCGAGCGGCAATCTCGAACAGGCCATTGAGGCAGAGGCGCAGCGGCTCGCGGGGAAAAGAAAACAGGCATGACGATCCTGACCAGCGGGGACGGCAACACACCGTTATCTCCCGATGAGCTGGCAGACCTCATCCCCAACCTTGCCACAAAGGAAGAGCTCAACGAGTTCGAGCGCACGAATATCCTTGTTGCCTACGAATGGGCTCTCGCTCCCAGGAATATTCGACGGCAGGATCCGCTGACCGAACGCTACCTCAGAGACCTGCACTATCGAATGTTCGACCAGACATGGAAGTGGGCCGGCATCTACAGAACCACCGAAAAAAATATCGGAATTGCGCACGTCAATATCCGTGAAGCGCTTGGCGCTCTGTTGGGCGACGCCCGCTACTGGCTTGAGCACCAGACCTTTCCACCTGATGAGATCGCCGTCCGCTTTCACCATCGTCTGGTGTCGATCCATCCATTCGCAAACGGCAATGGCCGCCATTCAAGACTGATGGCTGATGGGCTGGTGCGGAGACTGGACAGGCCCCTATTTACGTGGGGCAGAGCCGACATTATGGCCCAGGGTGATTTTCGGCGCCGCTATATCGATGCTCTCCAGGTCGCCGACAGGAACGACATAGCGCCGCTCCTGGCGTTTGCACGCTCGTAAATCGGAAAGCAGGCTCGGGTTCGCAGGCCGGCCGCGGCGGAGGGCACCGCCATCGTCATCATCACCAGCCCACCAATTCTCCCCCGAAGCCTGGACCAGCCCTCGTCGAAGCAGCCAATTTCCCCCACCGGCATCCACCCTTCTGGTGGAGGATTGCTGTCCGCACAGATCATGCATATTCGTACAACTCTCTTTGCCGGATGCCTGCTGTTGTGGAGCGGCCTCCCGATCCCGGGTCAGGCCGTTCCAGGCAGCGCCCCACCCGCCGACGCGCCCGCCATCGCCTTTTCTCCCCCGCCCGGCTCCTATGACCACGCCGTCACCGTCGCCATCCACTGCCCGCACGGGCTGACGTGCTTCTACACCACGGACGGCACCCCGGCCAACATTGCTTCCACGGAATACAGCCGGCCCATCCCGGTCTCCGCGACGGAAACGCTGAACGTCATCGCCGCGCGCATCGGGGAGGCCTATCAGGACACCGGCGCCTCCTCGCGTGGCTGGAAATGCCTCAACCCCGAAGGGGGCATCTCCGACGGCATCACCTGCGAACGCGGCGCAGGGGTCGGCAGCCAGCAGCCCTCCGCGTGGGATTGGCAATTCGGCCAGCCCATGACCGAGTCGCTCTCCACCACCGCCGCTTCCAGTGAGACCCAGCAGCTCTACATTTTCGGCGGCCCCGGCTGCTACGAGTGCACTCTTCTCGCGCAGGACAAGACCGTTCAGCCCTCCGCCGATGCGCGCTCCATCGCCAACAATGAGATGGACGCCTACCTCTACGACCCCATCGACCAGAAAGAAATGATGTGCGGCCTGCAGTGCAACCAGCAACATCGCTTTCTGCAGTGGCAGGTGGACTCGGGGGCCGGCACCGGCTGGCAGAACACCGGCATCCGCACCGGCTGTCCCCTTTCGACGACAAATCCGACGCACGTCTCCCTCACCTGCCATCGTGTGCTGAACGACACGGGCTGCGGCGGACGCGGCTGCGTCTATTACGACGATCTGTGCGTGAACGGAAGCTGCACGGCTCTGAATATCACCCAGCCGCTGAAGAATAATCCCGGCCGCTATAAAGCCATGGGCATTCAGGATCAGATCGATCTGACCAACACCCGGACCGCGGGCACCAGTCCGACCCAAGCCTCGCGCAATGTCTGGAACAACAACGTCAGCGCCGGCTACTATGGCACCGCCACAACCGCCGCGGGAACCTGGGTTATTCAGTAAGGGTGAGCGCGGGATCGAACACCACTTCACGGGCCGCTTCCTGACGCCGCTCCAGGACCGTGCGGATATACCGCCGCGCCACCCCCAGGGTAACGAGCGCCATGCCCAGTGTGTTGATCATCAACCAACCGGCAACCGCAAACTCTGCCAAGCGCTCCAACCCGTGCACCAGCTTCCCCTTACACCCGGAATGTGAATCGGTACCTCCATTGTAGGTGCCCGGAGTGGGATCGCCCATAGCACCATCGGTGCAAAAGTAACCGCAGTACCAGAATGGATTACCTCGGAAGAACTACCACCTCGGGACAGCGCCGGGGCCCGCCATCGGAGGTTCCCCGGCTCGCGCCGCGGTTTCGTGGTAGGCCGCCGCCAGCAGCGCGCGCACCTCGTCCTCCCCGGTCTGGTCGAAATCACGGTAGAATTCGCCCACCGCGTGGAAGGGCTCCGGCGTCTCAAGGCACACCAGGGCATCGACTTCCCGGCGCAACTCGGCGCAGGTGGGGGCGGCCGCTACCGGCACGGCCACGAACACCCGCTGCACGCCGGGGCGCAGAGACCGCGCCGCCGCCCTCATCGTGGAACCGGTGGCCATACCATCGTCGATCAGGATCACCGTCCGCCCCTGCACCTGCACCGGCGGCCGCTGCTCGCGATAGAGCGCCTCGGCCCGGGCCACCTCCTCGCGTTCCCGCGCCGCCGCCGCGTCGATGGTTTCCTGCGAGATGGCAAACGCCCGCACCACATCGCGCTGCACGGCCACCAGTCCGCCGCTGGCCACCGCGCCCATGGCCAGTTCTTCCTGGCCGGGCACGCCCAGCTTGCGCACCACAAAGACGTCCAGCGGTAAATGCAGCGCCTGCGCCACTTCAAATGCCACCGGCACTCCGCCCCGCGGCAGGGCGAGCACAATCGCGCCGGCGGTCTCCAGTTGCTGGCCGACGGCGTGCGCCAGCGCACGGCCGGCATGACGGCGATCTTCAAACACGCCCATCAGGAAAGATGCGATACGGCCGGCCGGCTGCGCCCCCGGCCCACGCCGCTGCGTAGCACGGAACCGATCCGCAGGCCCCCGCGTATTCTATGCCAGTTGTCCCCGGCCGCAGCCACTTCTCTCATGAGCACTCTCACCACGCCACCCGCCTCAGTCGCCGCGCGCCGGGAAGGCTTTCGCCGCTTCGTCTGGATCTGCGTGGCCTTCGCCGCGCTCAAGCTCGCCATCCAGGTGGTGGGCAACATCGTCGCGCAGCATGCCGGCTACGGCATCTTCCGCGATGAAATGTACTACCTCATCTGCGGCCGCCACCTGGCCTTCGGCTACGTGGACCAGCCGCCGATGGTCGCCCTGCAGGCGCGGCTCTCCGAGATGCTCTTCGGCTATCAGCACATGGGGTCGCTGCGGCTGATCTCTGCCCTCGCCGGCGCCGCCACCGTCTTCCTTACCGGCGCCATCGTCTGGGCCATGAAAGGAAGCCGGGCCGCCGCCGCTCTCGCCATGCTCGGCGTCACCGTCGCCGGCGTCTACCTCGGCATCGACAGCTTCCTCTCCATGAACTCCTTCGAGCCGGTCTTCTGGATGCTCTGCGCCCTGGCGCTCATCCGGATCGCCACGGAGCACGGCGTACCGGGCCATGAACCCCTTGTCCGCTTCTGGTGGATCACCCTCGGCATCAGCGCCGGCCTCGGCCTCGAAAACAAAGACAACATCGTTTTCTTCCTCGTTGCCGTGCTGGTCGCTCTGCTGCTCACGCCGCAGCGGCGCATCCTGGCCAGCCGCTGGTTCGCCCTGGCCCTGGGCCTGATCGTCCTGCTCGCGCTGCCCAACCTCCTCTGGCAAATCCACTACCACTTCCCTACCCTCGAGTGGCTGATCGCCGTCTCTCACAGCAACAAAGATGTGAAGCCGGGCCCGCTTGCGTTTCTCGGCGGCCAGCTCATGATGCTCACGCCCTGGACCGCCATTCTCTGGATCCCCGGCATTGTCGGACTCCTCTTCGCGCGCCGCTCCCGGTCGCTTCTCTTCCTCGGCGTGCTCTATCCCGTCTTTCTCGCGCTCATGATGGCGCTCCACGCCAAGGACTACTACCTGGCGCCCGTCTACCCCATCTACTTCGCCGCCGGAGCCATAGGGTGGCTGCCCACGACCACGGCCCGCAGCAGCCCGATCCGCGCCACGCTGGTCAGCGCCTACGCTCTGCTGCTCTGCGTCGGATTCGTCCTCACCGTCCCTTTCTCCATCCCCGTGCTCGCGCCGCAGCAGATGGTCGCCTGGATGAAGACCATGCACTTCCAGGGCACCGACACTGAGAACCACGCCCCCACCGTCCTGCCGCAGTTCTACGCTGACCGCTTCGGCTGGCACGAGATGGTTGAAAAAGTCGCCCAGGTCTACAACGCCCTTCCGCCCCGGGAGCGCGCCGTCACCGGCATCTTCGGCGGCAATTACGGAGAAGCCAGCGCCATCAACCTCTTCGGTCCGAAGTACGGCCTGCCCGTCGCGATCAGCGGCCATCAGACCTACTGGCTCTGGGGGCCGCACGGCTACACCGGCCAGGAGATGATTCTCATTACCGGCTCGTCGCTCGCCGATCTCAAGGCGGACTACGCCTCCTGCCAGGTGATGGCCAGGCTCGACGACCCCCTCGCCATGCCCTGGGAGCACAAAGACGTCGACCTTTGCCGTGGCAGATTCCGCACATATCAGGCAGACTGGAAGGACTTCAAGTACTACTACTGACGTGGAGCTGCCCCGCGTTTGCAAAGCATTCCTGAACTAACGCCGCGCCCGCCTGATCCGTCGCCCCGGTCGTCTGCCCCCGATCTGCCGCGCGTGCTGAACACCTCGCACGCCACGGCCATTGTCGTCGGCACCATCATCGGCAGCGGCATCTTCCTCGTCCCCCAGGAAATGATGCGCGCCACAGGCTCCTCCTCGCTCGTGTACCTGGCATGGATCGCGGGCGGCCTGCTCTCTCTCTTCGGCGCCATGACCTACGCCGAGCTCAGCACCCTGCTCCCCTACGCGGGCGGCGAGTACGTCTACATCCGCGGCGCCTATGGCGACATGCTCGCCTTCCTCTATATGTGGACGTGGTTCGCCGTGGCCAAGCCAGCCTCCATCGCCAGCGTCACCACCGGCCTTGCCCGCGTCCTCGCCATCTTCCCCGCGCTCGCGTGGCTCAACGGTACTGCGTTCCATGTCCCCTTTGCCGTCGAATGGTCTCAGGTCTTCGCCATCGTTGCCACCTGGCTCATGACCGGACTGAACTATCTCGGCATACGCAAGGCCGGCAATTTCCAGCTCATCTTCACCTGGCTCAAAGGCGTGCTCATCGCCGTCATTGCCGGCTTTTGCTTCTTCTCTTTCGGCGGACACTGGACCAACTTCACCACCCATTTCCTCGGCGCCCACGGCGGCTTTGGCGGATTCATGATCGCCCTCATCGCCGCTCTCTGGGCCTACGACGGTTGGAACGACCTGACTATGGTGGCCGGCGAAGTCCGCAACCCCGAGCGCAGCCTGCCCATTGCGCTCCTCGCCGGACTCGGCATCGTCGGCGTGCTCTACATGGCTACCAACGCCGCCATCCAGTACATCCTGCCTGCCGCGCAGATCGCGGCCTCGCCCCGGCCCGCCGTCACCGCGCTCCAGGCCATCACGGGTCCCTGGGGTGCCGGACTCGTCTCCATCGCCATGGCGGTCAGCATCATCGTCACCCTGAACGGCACCATCATGTCGGGCGCGCGCGTGCCCTTTGCCGCCGCTCGCGACGGCCTGTTCTTCCGCCGCATGGCCGACATCCATCCCCGCTTCACCAGCCCCTCCACCTCGCTGATCGTGCAGGCGCTGCTCACCACCGGGCTGCTCCTCGCCGTCGGACGCTTCCAGCAGCTCTTCGAGCTGGCCATCTTCGCCGAGTGGCTCTTCTACATGATCACCGCGACGACCATCTTTTATTACCGCGGTCGCGATCGAGGCGCGCCCGTCTTCCACGTCTGGGGCTATCCCGTCATTCCCGGGCTGTTCGTCGGCGCTGCCGCCGTGCTGCTCGTCTACTCTTACGCCGAGAACTTCAAAAGCTCTCTCATCGGCACCGCCATCATCCTCTTCGGTCTGGTTCTGTTTCCGTTCTTCCGCAAAAGCAAACCCGCCGCCGCACCGAATCCATAAAAAAACCCGAAGACACGACGGCCCGCTCACCCTCTGTGTTCTCCGTGTCCTCTGTGGTAAAAAAGTGCGTCTCTTGTTGAAGCGCTCCCGCAGGGCCGCTCATCCAAAACGCAGACTCAAAAGGGAGCGAAGATTATGGCTGCATTTTGCGGATGTTGTGGCGCCGAGATCACCGACCGGGCCGAAGCCTGCCCCGTCTGCGGAACTCCTCGCCACGGGATGATCCCCTCCGGACTCCCCCTTCGCTTCGCCGATGACGCCGGCATCTCATGCTGCGCGGAAAAGGATCCGTCGTCGAAGTCGGACCGGCTAACCCGGTCGGCGTGAAAGCAGCTGGCCTGATCGCCACGCGCTCTCTGCGTTCTTCGTGTCCCCTGTGATGATTGCCTTCGACGAGCGTGCGAGAGGCTCAGGCTTCCTGGCACTGTAGCCCGCTAACGGTTGCCCTTCCCGGCCCGCCTCCGCCTGCAACTTTCGTGGGATCCCCCACGGATTTGGCTCTCTTCGTGCACTTCCTCCCAGCGAGATTGTCGACCTGACCTGCGTTTCCCCATGCCTCTTCTGCGCAGGCGATCGACAGCACGAACTCAAAGCAGGGAGAAAGGTTTCCCCATGTCGACCATCGTCGCTGTCTTTCTCGCATCGTTCGCTGTAGTGGCCGTCGCCATGATCGCGATTGTCTGGGCCATGGGCGTTAAGGCCGAACTGAAAGCCCGCAATGAAAAGCAGCGCCGCCGCGCCATCGACGAAAGCTACGCCACCTGGCAGCGCAATCGCGAAATGATCGTGTACTAGCTGCCCAGGCCGAGCAAAAATTGCTCGCCGGGCCGGTCGGAGCCAATCAGGCTACCGTCCACCAGCTACCGGCATGCCTCGGTGCCCGCTGAACGCCTCCGGTCAGCCGCCCTCTAGCTGAACAGAAACTCCTTCGTCCGCAGCTCCCGGATCGTGTCGCGCAGCCTGGCCGCCTTCTCGAACTCGAACTTCTTCGCCGCCTCGCGCATATCCGCCTCGAGCTTCGCGATATAAGCGTCCAGTTCCCGTTGCGTAGCGAACTCCGGCATCGTCTCCACTTCGTCCGCCAGGTCCACGTACTCCGCCTGCAGGATCTTCGCCAGCGACATATCCACCGGCCGCACAATCGACGTCGGCGTGATCCCGTGCTCCTCGTTGTACTCCCGCTGCACCGTGCGGCGCCGGTCCGTCTCGCCAATGGCCTGCTTCATTGAATCCGTCATTTTGTCTGCGTACAGAATCGCGCGCCCCTTCACATGCCGCGCCGCCCGCCCAATCGTCTGGATCAGCGACCCCGACGACCGCAGAAATCCTTCCTTGTCCGCGTCCAGGATCGCCACCAGCGACACCTCCGGCAAATCCAGTCCTTCGCGCAGCAGGTTGATCCCGATCAGCACGTCGTACTCGCCCTTGCGCAGATCGCGCAGCAGCTTCACCCGCTCCAGAGTCTCAATCTCGGAGTGCATGTACCGGCAGCGCACGCCCACCTCGGAGTAGTATCCGGCCAGGTCCTCGGCCATGCGCTTGGTCAGCGTCGTCACCAGCACGCGCTCGCTCTTCTGCGCGCGATCGCGAATCTCATGCAGCAGATCGTCGATCTGCCCCCGCACCGGCCGAATCTCCACCTCGGGATCGACCAACCCCGTTGGCCGGATAATCTGCTCCACCACGACGCCCGCCGCTTTGGTCAGCTCATACGGCCCCGGCGTCGCCGACACATACACAATCTGATTCGTGCGCGACTCGAACTCCTCGAATTTCAGCGGCCGGTTGTCCATCGCCGACGGCAGCCGAAACCCGTAGTCCACCAGGTTCTGCTTGCGCGAGCGGTCTCCGTGCCACATGCCATGCAGTTGCGGCACCGTCACATGCGACTCGTCGATAAACAGCATAAAATCGCGCGGAAAATAATCCAGCAGGGTCGGCGGCGGCTCGCCCGGCAGCCGCCCGGAAAAATGCCGCGAGTAGTTCTCGATCCCGTGGCAGTATCCCACGGACTTGATCATCTCCAGGTCGAAGCGCGTCCGCTGGTGCACCCGCTGCGATTCCACCATGCGCCCCTGGTTTTCCAGTTCCTTCTCCCACACCGCCAGCTCGTCCAGGATGCTCTCAATCGCCGTCTTCTTCCGCTCCGGCTGCACCACATAGTGACTCTTGGGATAGATGGGCAGCCGCGCATACTTCTGCCGCACCGTGCCGAACAGCGGATCGATCTGCGCCAGCGAATCGATCTCCTCCCCAAATAATTCGATCCGGTACGCGTTCTCGTCGTAGGTGGGATAGACCTCGATCACATCGCCGCGTACCCGAAATGTCCCGCGCCGGAAATCCGCGTCGTTCCGCTCGTACAGAATCTCTACCAGTCGCCGCGTGATGTCGTCGCGCCGCACCTTCTGCCCTTTTTCCAGAAGCAGGAGCATCCCGTAGTACGCCTCGGGCGAGCCCAGCCCGTAGATGCAGGACACCGAGGCCACAATAATCGCGTCCCGCCGCTCGAACAGCGACCGCGTCGCCGAAAGACGCAGCTTGTCCAGCTCTTCGTTGATGGTCGCTTCTTTTTCGATGTAGAGGTCGCCGGCCGGAATGTAAGCCTCCGGCTGGTAATAGTCGTAGTACGACACAAAATACTCGACCGCGTTGTGCGGGAAGAACTGTTTGAACTCGTGATAGAGCTGTGCCGCCAGCGTCTTGTTGTGCGCCAGCACCAGCGCCGGCCGGTTCAGCTGCTCGATGATCTTCGCCATCGTGAAGGTCTTGCCCGACCCGGTTACCCCGAGCAGCACCTGATGTTTCTCGCCCGAACCGATCCCCTGGGTGAGTTCCTCGATCGCGCGCCCCTGATCGCCGCGCGGCTGGTAGTCGCTGACTAGCTGGAAGTCCACAGCCTGATTGTAGGAGAGAGTCCGGCAGCGGCCAAAACGCCTCCCGCGGTACGATTCTCATTATGTCCCGCACGCCGCCCCAGGCTCGGCCGACCCTTACCTCGCTGGCCGCACACCTCTACGTTCGCGACCTCAGAACATCTACCGACTTCTTCACCTCGAAGCTCGGCTTCATCATCGACTTTGTCTATGGCGAGCCGCCGTTCTACGGCCAGGTAAGCCGCGACAATGCCCGGATTGCGCTGCGTTATATGGATGAGCCTTTCTTTTCCGAAGACATCCGCGAACGCGAGGGCCTGCTCTCCGCCTCCATCACCCTGGCCAGCGCCGACGAGATCACGCAGCTCTTCCTCACCTATCAGACTGCAGGCGTGCCCATCGCGCAGCCCCTGCGCGACGAGGCGTGGCAGGCAAAAACCTTCATCGTGAAAGACCCCGACGGCAATCTCATTCTCTTTGCCGGGCCTGCAAATTAACGCTTCCATTGTCCGTGCGCTTTGCGGGTGGCCAAAAAGCATTGCCGCCCGCGAGAGAACTCTAAGTCGCGAATCGCGGCGCCGGAGCCCCGCGTTTTCCCAGGCCGCCCAGCCACAAGCACACCGGCCACACAATCAGCCATACCAGCGAATACCAGTGCGGCCATCCCTGTCCCCACATCTGCCAGGAGAAGTACACACCCACCAGCTCCCCCAGCAGAAACAGCACAAACAAATGACCGCCCGGCCGGAAGGGGGCGACCCGCACGCAAAGCCACCCGCCAAGGATCGACGCCAGCGCAAAGACCGTTGTGCTGATCCACAGCGAAGACACCGGAGGAACCTGGCCCCGCCCGTATTGGCTCGGATAAAAATGCGTGAGGATGGGGTTGCTGCCCAGCACAATCCCGTACACAATCAGGTAGCTCAGCATGACGGACGCAACGGAGCGCAGTAGCTTCATGGTGCCTCCAGGGCCGCAACCACCGAGCTTCTTCGGGGAGACCAGCAGAATATCCCGTCCGCAACGCCCCTGGGAAGCGCTCCACCCACATCCTTTTCATGAGTCGGTGCCACAGCTTCGCGCATCTTCCTAAAAGATGGCCGGGTTTGACGGGTTGCGCGGCTCTTTCTATAGTTGAGCTATGAAGATGTTTCCCATGTCCGCCACGTGTTGCGCCTGTTGTTGTGCGCCGCGCCGGACTTCTGGGTAGCTGAGCTTCACGGTTTCTACCCATAAGCCCGCGCTTCAGCCTTCGCTGACGCGGGCTTTTCCTTTTCCCCATTCACATTCAACGAGGTTCCCATGGCCGCCACTGCTCTCCCCAAAGAGACGAAAGCTCAAAAAGTCGAGCGCCTCAAGCGCGAGAAGAATCCCTGGGACGCTCTGGACGAAATCCGCGCCTTCGCCCAAAACGGCCGCGCCACCATTCCCGAGGAGTGGAATCTCTATTTCAAGTGGTGGGGCATCTACACCCAGGGCGATGGCCTCGGCGTCACCGGCGGCAAAGGCGGCGAAGGCCGTGCCACGGAATACTTCATGCTCCGCATCGGCATCCCCAACGGTATCCTCACCGCGCATCAGGCGCGCACCATCGGGCAGCTCGCACAGCAGCACGCGCGCAATCTCGTGGACATCACCGTGCGCCAGAATATCCAGCTGCACTGGCTTACCGTCGAATCCCTCCCCCAGGTCATCCGTCAGCTTGACGCCATCGGCCTCTCCCCGCGCGGCGCCTGCGGCGACGTCGTTCGCAACGTCACAGGATGCCCGCTGGCCGGCATCGCCCACGATGAGCTTCTCGACGCCTCACCGCTGGCCCTTGCTGTGGCCGATGAGCTCAACGGCAACTCCGACTTCTATAACCTGCCCCGCAAATTCAAAATCTCCATCTCCGGATGCCCCGTCTGGTGCGCCTATCCGGAGATCAACGACATCGGCCTGACCGCCGTGCGCCGCGGGGATGAAATCGGCTACTCCCTGCGCGTCGGCGGCGGCCTCTCCACCGAACCGCACCTCTCGGTCCGTCTCAATGCCTTCATTCCCCAGGATCAGGCGCTTGGCGTCATCCGCACCATCGCGGAGATTTTTCGCGACCAGCAGGGCCTGCGCGAAAGCCGGGACCGCGCGCGCATGAAATACCTGTTCCTCAAAGAAGGCTGGACCGCCGACCGCTTTCTCGCCGCAATCGAAGCCCGTCTGGGAATCCAATTCGACCCGGCGCCCGAAGAGTCCATCCCCGACGACATTCTCCGCGACCACGTCGGCATGCACCGCCAAAAGCAGGATGGGCTGTCGTACGTCGGCGCCTCCGTTCTCCGCGGACGACTCTCCGGCGACCAGTTCGCCGCCGCCGCCGATCTTGCCCAGCGCTACGGCACCGGCCGCCTGCGCGCCACCGTCATGCAGAACCTCCTGTTCCTCGACGTCCCCAGCTCCGACGCACCTGACCTCGCCCGCGACCTCGGCCAAATCGGCCTGCACGTGGATGGTTCCCAGTTCTGGCGCGGCGGCATCGCCTGCACCGGCACCGAGTTCTGCAAGCTCGCCATCACCGAAACCAAAGGCTTTCTCCGCTGGCTCGTCGACCAGATGGAGGAGCGCCTGCCCCAGTTCGATCAGCAGCTCCGTCTCCACGTCACCGGCTGCCCCAACAGCTGCGGCCAGCACTGGATCGCCGATATCGGCCTCGAAGGAAAAAAAATCAAGCACCAGGGCCAGCTCACCGACGCTTACTACTTCTGCCTCGGCGGCTCCGTCGGCCTTCACGCAGCAACCGCGCGCCCCGTCGGCTTCCGCACTCCAGCCCCGCTTGTGCCCGACGCCATCGAACGTCTGCTGCGTCGCTACCTCGCCGAGCGCGCCTCGGGTGAAAATCTCCGTGCCTACTTCGCCCGGCATTCTGACGAATCCCTGCGCGCCGCACTCGCCGGCCAAGACCTCGCTCCGGTAGAACGCGATCAGCCCTCCGGGCATGTCCCCGCGGGGGTGGCCGGATGACTCTGCTCCCCGTCTTCCTCCGCCTGGACCGCCGTCCCGTCGTCGTCATCGGCGCGGGCACCGTCGCACTGGCCAAAATCGAAAGCCTGCTGCCCACCCGTGCGCAGCTCACCGTCATCGCCCCTGCAGCGGTCGATCGCATTCAGTCCCTCGCCAGCCAGGGCAAGCTCGCCTGGCATGCGCGTCTCTTCGCGCCCACCGATCTGGACGGCGCCTTCCTCGTCATCGCCGCCACCAACAACTCCGCCGTCAACCACGCGGTCTACGAAGAAGCCCTCCGCCGCAACGTCCTCTGCAATGCCGTCGACGACCCGCCCAACTGCGACTTTTATTTCGGATCCACCGTCACCCGCGGTGACCTGCAAATTGCCATCTCCACCGCCGGTGAAAGTCCCGCCCTCGCCCAACGCCTCCGCCGCGAAATCGACCATCAGCTTCCCGCCGACCTCGGTCCCTGGCTCCGGCAACTCGGTGCACTCCGCCGCGAAGTCCGCGCCAGCGCCCCGGCCACGGTCGAGCGCACGCAGCTTCTTCACGAGCTGGCGTACCGTCCTCTTTGCGATGCGCCCACCTGCCCCGCGCGCCAGTACGCCCGGCAGCAGATCGAAAAACTCCGCGAAGCCGAGGTCCCCGCATGACGCGCCCCGCCACTGATCCTCTCCGCTCCACTCCCAACCCGCGAGTCCGCCCCGCGGCGAGCGGCGCTTCCAGCCCCGTTCCCGGCAAGGTCTGGCTGGTCGGCGCCGGCCCCGGCGACCCCGACCTCCTCACCGTGCGGGCCACGGGTCTCCTCGCCGCCGCCGATGTCGTCCTCCACGACGACCTCGTTCCGCCGGCCATCCTCAACCTCGCCCGCGCTCAGGCGCTGGTCATCAACGTAGGCAAGCGCTGCGGTCGCAAGAGCATCACCCAGGAGCAGATTCACAGCATGCTCATCGACCTCGCGCGCCGCGGCCTCTCCGTCGTCCGCCTCCAATCCGGCGACCCGCTCCTCTTCGGACGCGCCGGCGAAGAGATCCGCGCCCTCACCGCGGCCGGCATCCCTTTTGACATCGTCCCCGGCATCACCGCCGCCTTCGCCGCCGCCGCTGCCCTCCACATGTCGCTGACGGACCGCCGCACCGCCTCCACCGTCGTGCTCTCCGCCGGCCACCATGCGGATTCCTCGCCCGAAGCGCGTCCCCACACACCCACCCGCGTCGTCTACATGCCGGGACGCGACCTTGCCCCCATCGCCGCGCGTCTCCGCGCCGAAGGCCTGGCCGCTGTCACACCCTGCGTCATCGTTTCGCGTGCGGGACAACCCGAGCAGCAGATCCAGCGCACGACCCTCGCCGATCTGCCGGCTCTGGTCCCCGGCCCGGCGCCCGCCATCCTCCTCGCCGGCGAAGTCTTCCGAGAATCGCCTTCCCAGAGCGCCCTCACGCATCAGGCGGCCTCTCTCTCCTCGGCTCGGCCCACCGCCTACCCCGCGATCCTGTGACCCAGGCCCGCTGCGCCTGCCTCGCAACAAAAGGCTCTGGCCCCGTCCATTTTCGAAGACGAGGGCCAGAGTCGGGAGGTACAGCCGAAAAGTCAAAAAATGCTGCTGTGCGGTGTACTCACCGTGATCCGCGTCCCGGTAATGTTTCCCGCCACGTGCGCCGCCAGATTCCCGTTCTCCAGGTACTGGTCGATGGTGAACGTGCCGCTGAAGTGGTTGCCGTCCGGAGCCACCGTCACGTCTTCCTGAATCTGAGCCGGCCCCATCAGCGTCCCATCAGGAGCATTCGTGGCCGGCGTCGGATCCCATGACGCGGCAAAGTGATTCAGCTTGTACTGCCGGTAGCCCACCTGCTTCCACACGCCCAGGCAAAACGAGGTCGTCACCGGCGGGCGCCCGCCGGAATTCATGATTTCCGTCCCGTCGGCGTGCCACTGCGAGTAGCCCGCGTCGATTTCCTGCACGCTGCTGCCCGAGCCCACCACGAACTTCACATGCCAGAAGCCCACAATCGCGGCATCGTGGTCGTCATCGTCGCCAATCGTCACCAGACCGGCACGCAGCAGTTGCGGTGACGCCGCCAGGCCGGAACCGGAGCTGGGATGCACCAGCGGAAGGTGGAGTCCGCCGCACTGTGCTCCGGCAACCGGGGCCAATGCCAGCGAAACAACCAGCGCACCGAAGACGGGCGCGAACTTGCGGATCTGCGTTCTCATGGGGATTCTCCTCTGCGCCGGGTTTTCCGGCTGGGCCCTGAGCAAACCGCGACTCCCGCCCCTCCGCAAGGCAGCCGGGGTGAAGACTGAGGTGAAGTTTGGGTGAAGCCCCAACCTTTGTGCCTGCAGAACGTTGCTGCTTCTGCCCAGTCAGCGGCGGTATACTTCTCGCCCATGATCGGAGTCGTCTCCCAGTTCGGCGACTTCACTGTCGATGCCGGCCGCTTCGAGTTGAGCCGCCTGGGCCGGCCCCTGTCCCTCGAGCGCAAGCCCCTCGAACTGCTCATCCTGCTCGCCGAGCGCAATGGCCAGCTCGTCACCCGCACAGAAATCGCCGAGCGCCTTTGGGACCGCGCAGTCTTCGTGGACACCGAGCACGGCATCAATACCGCCATCCGCAAGATCCGCTACGCCCTGCGCGACGACCCCGACCAGCCTCGCTATATCCAGACAGTTACCGGCAAGGGCTACCGCCTCGCTGCACCTGTCACACGGCTCGATACCGGCGTCCCGGCGCCGCTGCCCGCCTCCGTGGTCCAGCCCACCACGCATGAGTCTGCCTCTGCGCGCGCCCGGCAGGGTGCCCCGCGCCTTCGGCCATGGATGCGTTGGGCCGTTCCCGCTGTTGTCGCGCTCGCCGCCTCGACCCTCGCCGCGCACTCCTGGCTGCGGCACGATCACGAAGTCCCCATCCGCTCCCTGGCCGTCATCCCCCTCGACAACCTCTCCGGCGATCCCGCCCAGGACTATTTCGCTGACGGCATGACCGACGAGCTCACCACCATGCTGGCCAAAGATTCCACCCTGCGCATCGTCTCCCGCACCTCCGTCATGCAGTACAAGCGCGCTCGCCGGCCGCTGCCGGAGATCGCTCGTGCGCTCGGCGTGGACGCCATCGTCGAGGGCTCCGTGGCTCGCAGCGCGAATCATCTCCACATGACTCTTCAGCTCATCCAGGCCAGCACCGACTCCCACCTCTGGGCCGACAGCTACGACCGCGATGCCGACGACGTCTCGCTCCCTGACGATGCCGCCCGCGCCCTGGCTGCCCGGCTGCATAGCCTGGCGCCATCGCTTTCGGCCGTTCATTATGTGAATCCCGCCGCCCACGATGCGTACCTCCGTGGCCATTACCTGTGGTTCACCGATCGTATGGAAGAGTCCGGCGCGTACTTCCGCAAGGCCACCGAGATCCAGCCCGACTATGCGCTCGCCTGGGCCGGCCTCGCCAACTACTACGGAGAGGGCGAAGCCGGCGATATTCTCGACCCGCGTACCAGCCTCGGGCCTCAGCTGCAGGCCGCTCGGCGCGCACTCCAGCTCGAACCCGATCTTGCCGAGGCCCACCAGGCGATGGGCGGCGCTTACTTCATCGGTCTCTGGGACTGGCCCGACGCCGACCGCGAGATGCTGCGTGCCATCGGCCTCGACCCACGCAATGGCGAGCTCTACTACCTCCGCGCCTGTCTCCTCCAGGCCCTCAATCGCAACGCAGAAGCCATCCAGCTGGCTAAGAAAGACATGGAGCTGGATCCCTTCGCCCGCCCCGATGCTCTGGCCAGCATCTACGAAGGAGCTGGCCAGTACGATGCCGCCCTCGCGGATTTGAAATTGCGCCTCGAGGTCTCCCCCAACGATCCCGATCTGATCGGAATGACCATGGACGTCTGGCGCCGCAAGGGCAACTACAAAGAGGCGGTCAACGCCTGGGAGAAGTGGCACATCCTCACCGGGGATCCGCAGTCCGCCGTCACCCTGCACCGCGCCTACGAAAAGGGCGGCACCCGCGGCTTCATCCTCCGGGAGCTCCACCGCCGTACCCTGCAGGCCAAAACCCGCTACGTCTCCCCCATCGAACTGGCCAGCTATCACGCCCAGCTCGGCCAACGAGAGCCCACACTCTCCCTGATCGAAGAAGGCTACCGCATCCGCTCCACGGACACCCTCTGGATCCAGATGGATCCTGCCTTCGACTTCCTCCACAACGACCCGCGTTTCCGCGCAGTCGTGCAGAAGACCGGCGTCTCGCTGGAGTACTGATACCCGCAATATTATGCCGCGTCAGGTTGCCACCACCGTCGCGCTCTCATCCATCTACACTGGCGGTGAATGCGAAACCGAATGGCCAGTCTCTGGACTCTGGGCGGCCTCTCTCTGCCGGAACTGCTCCGCAGAACGGCGCGCGCCTCGTGGCAGGATGAGGTTTTCGGCCAGGGCGGCCGCATGGCCTTTTACCACTTCCTCGCCATTTTTCCCTCTCTCATCCTCTTCTTTGCCATCGCCGCTCACATCCCTCATCTCGCCCATTCCCTCATGAATGCCTTTCAGGATCTCGGCCGCCAGGTCCTGCCCGATCGGGTCTCGCAGCTGTTTCAGCAAAGGATGAGCCAGTTCGGTGCTCGCCGCCGTTTCGGACTGCCGCTCCTCTCCATTGCTCTGGCCGCTCTGTGGGCCGCGCACAACGGAACGTGGGCCATGATCTACGGCCTCAATAAAGCCTATGAAGTCGACGAGAAGCGCTCCTGGCGCGAGATGACGGCGACCAATATCGCCCTCACCGTATTCCTCTCCGTCTCCGCCTTCCTCACTCTGCTCCTGATCTTCTGCGGCGCGTGGCTGCAGTCCCGCTTTCACGGAGGAACCGCCACTCTCCGCACGCTGGAATGGCTGGTCCTGATCGTGGTGCTCTCTGCCTCCTTTGCGGTGCTCTACCGCTTTGCCCCCAACCTCCCTGAGCATGCCTGGCGCTGGAGCACGCCCGGAGCCCTGTACGCGCTCATCCTTTGGATCGGCGCTACCCTCGGTGCGCGCCTGTACTTCGACCATGTCACCACCTACGCGCGCACCTATGGCCCTCTCGACGGCGTCGTCATGCTGCTGCTCTGGCTCTACATCACCAACGGAGCCATCCTGATCGGCGGCGAAATGAATTCGGAGATCGAGAAAAATATCTCGCACGCGCATTCCGAACGATGAGCCCAGGTGGTATTACGCACCGCTTCGAAAGTGGACCTTTCCCCGGGCCCCCGCGCGCGCCATCCTTGATTCGTGCGCATGCGATCCCTCCACTACCCTGCTCTGGCGTTAGTCGTCCTTCCGCTTTTAGCCGCACCCGCCATTCCGGCCCAGACCCCCACGCCGCCGCCCACCCTCGCCTCGGTCCTCGACGCCCAGCTTACCGCGCTTGAAAAGCAGTTCGTCCCGGCCGCCGAAGCCATGCCGGCCGACAAATATGACTTCGCTCCCGCTGGCGG
Organism: Acidobacteriaceae bacterium; assembly: GCA_036267395.1. Lineage (GTDB taxonomy): Bacteria > Acidobacteriota > Terriglobia > Terriglobales > Acidobacteriaceae > Palsa-343. The sequence continues at coordinate 196,205 of DATAWD010000016.1, forward strand.
TAATTTTGCCGGCGTCCGCACCTTCGCCCTTGAGATCACGCACGTCGCCACCGCCAACTTTGGCTTCTACAGCGCCATCCTTGGGCAGGACCCGCCTCCTGGCATCTCACTCGCCGGAGCCGGCAACGGCCCCGCCACCCTCCGCACCAAAGGCGAAATCCTCCAGTATCTGAAGGACTCCTTCGCCCTGGGCCATCAGGCGCTCGCCACCCTCACCCCCGAGAACGCTCTCAGTCCCGTCACCCATCCGCCCATCGCGTCCATGAACAGCCGCCTCGCCCTAGCGACCTTCATCCTGTGGCACGACGCCGATCACTACGGCCAGATGGTCGAGTATCTGCGCGCGAACGGCATCGTTCCCCCCGCCAGCCATGGCCAGCCACCCGCGAATCCGCCCCCTCCATCACGCTGAAAGCACCTGGCAAAAACAAATGCCACCCCGGGGGGGATGGCATTGTTTTGCCTATTGCCTATTGCCTATTGCCCTTTGCCTGTTCACTGCCTTTAAGGCGCTTCGATCAGCTCCATCTTCCCGTCCCGCTTCCGATGCAGAACGCAAACGGTCCCTTCGTTTGTGCGGAAGACAAAGACGTCCCGGTCGCGGAACTCGGCTTCCTTGACCGCCTCTTCGATGGTCATCGGACGCAGCGCCACCGAGTCCGACGAGCGTACGATGTGCGGCTCCTGAATCGGCCGCCTCGCCGGGAAGGTATGCACCGTCACCGGCACCATGGTTCGTCCGGCGCGCTTGCCGTTGGCCTTCGCCGCTGCCACCGCCTCGGCCACAACGTCCTGCTCCGGTTCCGGCCGCGGACGATTCCCCTTCCGCCGCGTCGGCATCACCTCGGTCGCCTGCTTCTCTTCCTTGGGCTGCCGCTTGAGCGCCTGCAGCCGCTTCTGGTGCCGGATCGCCTGGGTCTCGGCCCGCTCCAGCGCCTCCCGCAGCGCCTGATCCATCTGCGTGGACTCAGCAACGCCGACGATCTTCCCCGCTCGCATCTTCACCGATACGTCGGCGGTCTTGCGGTACTTCTCTGAGGTCAGAACGATGTGCGCGCCCACCACCTTGGGCAGCAGTTTCGCGATCCTCTCAATGCCTTCATCCCCAATCCGGCGCAGCGCCGGGGTAATGCTCACCTGCCTTCCGGTGTACTCAGCCTGCATGGAAAGCTCCTTTCCCTGGGGAAATGCCGTGTTGTGTGTCGGGAATTGCGTCAGCCGCGGACGCGGCGCTGGTGTGTGCTCGGTATCCGCAGGTCTTCGCGGTATTTTGCCACTGTCCGGCGGGTCACGTCGATACCCTGTCCCTGCAGCATCTGCGCGATCTGATCGTCGGTCAGCGGCTTGCGCGCGTCCTCCTCTTCGATCAGCTTCTTCACTTTGCGCTTCAGCAGCATCAGCGGCGTCCCCGCGCCTTCGGGCCCGTTCACGCCCTCTGAAAAGAAGAAGCGCAGCTCGTACACGCCCTGCGGCGTGTGCACGTACTTGCTGGAAACGGCCCGGCTCACCGTCGATGGATGCACGCCGATCTCCTCGGCGACCTCCTTGATCATCATCGGCTTCAGCGCGTCCACGCCTTTTTCCAGGAATTCCGTCTGCCGCCGCACAATCGATTCGCACGTCCTCAGGATCGTGTTCTTGCGCTGCTCGATGTTCCGCATCAGCTGCAGCGCAGAGCGATAGCGCTCCTTCACGTAATCCTTTACATCCTTCTCGGCGCCGTCCTGGGTCAGCAGCCGCCGATAGCCCTGGTTCAGCCGCAGTGTGGGCAGGTCCTCTTCGTTCATCACCACGACCCAGTCGTCGCCGCGCTTCACAAATGCCACGTCCGGCTCAATCAGCCGCGCTTCGCTCCGGTTGTACCGCTGGCCGGGCCGGGGATCGAGAGTCCGGATAAAGTCAATCGCCCGCTGCGTGTCTTCCACGGGCTTGCTCAGCACCTTCGACAGCTCGCGCGGATCGCGCTTCTGCAGCAGCAGCATGTGCGCGTCAATGATCTTCGTCGCCATCTCGAAGATCTCCATCCGCTGCGCCTGCTCCGCATCCGGCTTCGCGCCGTCGTGGCCGGCAGCCGCATGGGCGGCATGCTCCCCTGCATGGGGCGCCGCGCTCCCGTTCATGCTCGCGCCGTTCGTTCCGTTGTGGTGGGCATAAGGGCCGGCGGGGCGCGGGCCACCATGCGGAACGGTGCGCCGGAAGATCAGCTCGAATTCCTTGCGCTGCGCCTCTACCTGCACCAGCAGGCACTCGCGGAGATCGCGCGTGCCCACGCCCAATGGATCCAGCTGCCGCACCACGTCCATGGCCGCGACCAGATGCCCGCGCGCGCGCTCCACCATGGCCGGGGGCAGCTCAGCCATCCGCGCCGACAATTCCTTCGCGTGCTGGCTGTTGTCCGGCGACTCCGGTTCCATCTGCTCGCGCAGATAGCCTGCCAGCAACTCCTCATCGGTTGCTGTCAGGTAGCCGTCCTCATTCAGATTGCCGATGATGTATTCGGCCGCCTCGCGTACCGCCGGCGTAAGGTTCAGCGACCCCAGCTGCCAGAAAAGATGGTCGCTCAGCGTGGCCGGCGACGACAGAAAGTTCTCGATCGAGGGCTTCTCGATTTCCTCGTAATTGTTCGGCGAGCGGAACCCCGGATCGAGATAATCCTGGAAGTAGCTGCCGAAGTCGATCTCGTCGAAAGGATCCTTCTCTTTCGCCTCCGCCTCGGTCGTCGCTGTCTGGGTCTCCACCGGCCGGTCGCGATCTTCTTCCGCGCGCGCCACATCATCCAGCAAAGGAACGTTCTCTTCCAGCTCCTCCAGAACCGGATTCTCGGCGATTTCCGCCTGGATCATCTCCTTCAGCTCCAGCTTGTTCAGCGCCAGAACGCTGACCATCTGCATAAGGCCCGGCGTCAGAATCTGACGCTGCGCGACCTTGAGGCTGAGTCTTGGCTGAAGAAGGACCATAATCTCCCTGAATACCTCAAAGTCTACATCCGCACCACCGGCCCGGCGTGACCATTCCGGGCACGCAAAAGTAACTCCTGTGCCTGCAGTGCATTACGGCTCTTACCCGAGCGAAAAACCTTCGCCCAGATAGACGCGCCGCACCTCTGGATCGTTCCCCAGCTCTTCCGGGGTTCCATGGCGAAAGATGCGGCCCTCATTAATGATGTAGGCGCGATCCGTCACCGACAGCGTCTCCCGCACATTGTGGTCGGTGATCAGCACGCCGATGCCGCTGGCCTTCAGATCGAAGATGATCTCCTGCAGATCGAGTACCGCAATGGGATCGATTCCCGAAAAAGGCTCGTCCAGCAGAATGAATGAGGGCTGGATGCACAGGGCTCGCGCAATCTCCACCCGGCGTCGCTCACCGCCGGAGAGCGCATAGCCCCGCGTCTTGCGAATGTGCCCCAGGTTCAGTTGCTCGATCAGCTTCTCTGCCCGCGACCGCCGCATCTCCGGCGCAATGGGCTGCACTTCCAGCACCGCCAGGATGTTCTCCTCTACCGTCAGCTTGCGGAAGACCGAGGGCTCCTGCGGCAGGTAACTGATCCCGTATTGCCGCGCCCGCAGATACATCGGCACCTGCGTGATCGCCTCGTCATCCAGCAGGATGCGCCCGCCATCGGGCTGGATCAGCCCGACAATCATGTAAAAACTGGTGGTCTTGCCCGCGCCGTTCGGACCCAGCAGCCCCACGACCTCGCCTTCGGCCACCTGCACGCTGACACCGTGCACCACCTGCCGCCCTTTGTAGGATTTGCTGATTTCGTCCGTGGCCAGCTTGCGCATGAATTAGTTTCCAGCTTACAGGGCGCCGCGGGCCGGGCGCTACCGCGGAGCCTGCGTTTCCGTCACCACGCCCGATTTTCCTCCCACCACCTGGACCTTGTCGTTCTGGCTGAAGAACACCAGCGCCGCGCCGGTCGTCGTCCCGTGCGTGCGATCCCACAGCCGCGGCGCCTCCGCAGGCGTTCCCGTCAGCACATATTTCTCCTCATCGGCCGTATACACCAGCTTCTCCCCCTGGCCTTTCCGTCCCGGCTCGGTGAACACCACGTGCCCGGTCGCCACCAGGTGATCCAGCTGCGAGCGCTGCCCGCTCTTCGTCTGCGCCGGCTTCTCCGCGCTCGACTTCGGCTTGAGGTACAAACGGGCCTCATCGGCGTGGATGGCCGCGTCTCCCTGCTCCGCCGTCACACTCCCCTGGAAATTTGCGATCCGATCGTTATCCGAATAGACCAGCGTGCGGCTGTGCACCTCGGTGGCCGCGGGTGGCCGCTTGCCGTTCGGGGAACCGGCGGCGAAATTCACATCGACCACCGGTGCCGCTCCCGTCCCATCACCCCAGGCCTTCAGCACGTTCCTGCTACGGTCGATGGCAATCACCGGAGCCAGCAGCGAATCCGAATCCTGCCACATCCGCGCCGGCGACCGCGCGGCTCCGTAGAACAAGCTCTGATTGCTCGCGTGATCGAGCATCGCTCGATCCGCAATGACATGTACGGGGCCGCTGCCTCCCATGGCCGGAGCCGCCCGGTGCGCGCCGGCCGATTCGGCACCGGCCTGGGTGTAGGTCACTTTCACATTGCCGCTCGCCTCCGCATTCTGCGTGTCGCGGTGATACTCGATCTGCTCCGCCGAGAGCTGCATGGCCTCGCCCTGCACCATCCGCGGATGCCCCGTCATCTGCAGCACCTGGTCCCCGGCGTGATACTCCGCATGCTGGGCCCAGCCCGTCAGAGTGGCCGGCGGGCCACTGTCCCCAGGCTTCTTCGCCGGCGTTTCGGTCAGCATTACGTGACCGTCCTGCACCACCGTCTCCAGGGTGGTCTGCGTCGCGGGAGCCGTCCCCCTGGTCCCGCGCCCCGGCTCGGCCGCTTTTGCGGAGTGCTTCGGCTGGACCGCCGCCGCGGCCTCCGCAAACGTGGCGTGCAGCATATCGCCGTGCGTTGTATCCCGGCTGCCGTCGCTCGACTCATTCACCACCTGCGTATTCCCCGTTCCGTCCAGGGTACGCAGGCGATTCCCGCCGGCCAGCGTCGCCACCAGCTCATCGCCGCTGATTCGCATCGACTGCGCGGGCCTCTTTGACGGCATCTGCCGCATCGTGACCACCGGACTTTCATCGGCAATCGCCTTCTGCGCTTCCACCCCCCGGCCGCCGGTCTGGCGCGCAAAGTCCACGTTCAATTTCCCCGCCTCCACCTGTCTCTCCATCCGTCCCTGCGGATCGTTCTGGAGTCCGGCCGACTGCTCGTCGAAGCGCACATCCCGGCGGAATTCCGCGTGCCGCAGGCTGGTCGGCGTATTCGGAGCGCCGGCCGCAAACAGCAGCGTGCCTTCCTGCGCCGATCCCCGCATCGTCGAATTCGGCCTCGACGAAGCGAACTGCACGCCGCCGCCCACCACCGCCTGCAAAGGCTGGCTCTTCAGGTTGAACAGAACTTCGGCGGTCTGCGCATCCACATCCCCACCGCTATTGGAATGGAGCTGCACATGCCCCTGTGCGTCCACCTTCTCCGTCGTTCCATCTTTGCGGAAATAAACCGTTGCCTCATCCGCCCGACCATTCGCCGTCTCGTATTCCAGGCGGGCGTTCACCAGCAGCGCCTGCTGCGAATCGCGCAGGATCGTCGCGTGCCCGGCCTCCACCGTGGAGGGTTTGCCATTGCTGCTGGTCGTAATGTGCACCTGGCTGTTCAGAATCACCACGCCGGTCTTTGCGTCGTAGTCAGCGCCCACAGCATTCCCCGAGGCGCGGGGCAGCTGGAACTCCACGCGCCCTGCCGTCGAGGCCTCCGCACTCTTCTGCACGAAGGTCAGCCCCTTCGTCTTCACGCGAATGGTATCGCTGCCCCCGGCGCTGGTTGGGCCGCTGCTCGTGGTCACTCCCTGCAGCTCGATCTCCACATCGCCCTGGCTGGTGGCCACGCCGTCGTTCTGGTTGTAGTCGAAGTCGCTTCCCTGGATCCGGTCCTGACGCCCTGACCCCGGCGGACCGTACAGCGTGATGTCCACGTCGTGCAGCAGCGCGTGTCCCGCCTTCAGCTGCACCAGCTTTGAAGCCTTCAGGGTGAACAGCGTGTGGCCCTGGCTGGTCTTGGTCACGCTGTAGCCCGAGGCCGTCTGCTGGATGTTCAGGCCCAGCCGCGCGGGCAGATCCTTCTCAATGTGCCGGAAGCGGTTTCGTCCGTACAGAAAAAACCCGGCAACCACCGCCAGCAACAGGGCGGCCGTGACCAGAATCCAGCGGCGCACCCCCTCGATCGTTACGCGCATACCTGCCTGATTCTCTCACTCCGGCGCCGATTCGCACCCGCGCACAGGCTGCTCTGCCGGTCGCCGGCGCTATCATCCGTCCACCCGCAGCACGATCTTCCCGATGTGCTCGCTGCGCTCCATGCGCCCCTGCGCCTCCGCGACCTCTTCCATCGGGAACACCCGATCCATCACCGGCCGCACCTGGCCCGAACGCAGCAGAGGCCAAACGTGCTCCTCCACACCGTCCCGCAGCCGTCGTTTCTCCTCCACCGGCCGGGAGCGCAGAGTAGAGCCGGTAATGACCAGACGCTTGCCCATGACCCGGCGGAGGTCCAGTTTCACCTCGGCGCCACGCAGAAACGCGATATGCACCAGCCGTCCATCCCGCGCCAGAATTTCGATGTGCTTCGGAAAATAGTCTCCGCCTACCATGTCGAGAATCACGTTCACCCCGGCGTCGGGCGGCGTTCCGGCCCATTCCCCGGCCTTCGCAGCCCAGTCTTCCTCGCGATAATTCCACGCCTGCTCGCATCCCAGCTCGCGCAGGAAGCGGCATTTCTCCGCGGAGCCCGCCGTCGCCGCCACGCGCGCACCGAAGGCGTGCCCGATCTGGATCGCCATCGTCCCGATCCCGCTGGTGCCTCCCTGCATCAGAAACCGATCTCCGGCCGCCAGCCTGCGCGGATCGAAGAGGTTCGCCCACACCGTCATCGACGCCTCCGGCAGCGAGGCAGCTTCCTCCAGGCTCAGACCCTTCGGCACCGGCAGGCAGCACCCGCCGTGCGCCACACAGAACTCCGCGTAGCCGCCGCCTGGAACCAGCGCGCAGACCGGCTCGCCGACGCGCCAGCGATCGTCGGCGCCCGGGCCGCGCTCCACGATGGTGCCCGCCACCTCCATTCCCAGGACCTCGGAAGCCCCCGGCGGCGGCGGATAATGGCCCTGGCGCTGCACGAGGTCCGCCCGGTTCAGCCCCGCAGCCGCTACGTGGATCAAAACTTCCCCAGGGCCAGGCTGCGGCGGCGCAGCCCTCGCCACTCGCAGCACCTCGCTCCCGCCAAACCCGTCCAGAGCGATGATCTTCATATCTGTAAATTAGACGCAAAAATGGCGGCGAAGCGGATAGGTTTCGCTCCGCCGCCGTGAAGGAGGAACTGCCTCGTTGTCCGGCCTTCCCGGCCGAACGATCCTGTTGCGAACTCCCGGCTCCCGGCTTTCTGCGCCCGGCTCTATTCCGCCCTCAGCGTCTCCGCGGGATCGATCCGCGCAATCCGGAGCGCCGGCAACACGCTGGCCGCCGCAGCGATCGCCAGCAGCACCAGCGGCACCGTCAGCAGCGTCACGGGGTCGTACGTGCCCACGCCATAGATGGAGCTCTTCATCACCCGCAGCACGAAGAAGCAGCACGCCAGCCCGGCCAGCACGCCGCCGCCGGCTGCCGCCAGTCCCGACGATGCAATGTGCCGCATCGCTCCACCCAGCGTCGAGCCCAGCGCGATCCGGATGCCGATCTCCCGCGTCCGCTGCACCACCAGGTTCGAGACCAGCGCGTAGATACCCACCGCCGACAGCAGCAGCGCCAGCCCCGCCAGCGTTCCCAGCAGCGTCACTTCAATCCGCTGCATCTGTAACTGCTGATGCATCACATCTTCCATCGAGTAGAAGCCGGAGAAGGGCAGCCCCGGAGCCGCCGCCGTCAGCGCCTGCTGCATTTTCGCGGTCAGGTCTCCAATCGGCTCCCGCGTCCGCACGATCCACGAAGGCTGGAACCACATGTTGGCCAGATTCACCAGGCTCTGACTCGCCTGGGCCGCCGTCACATAGTACAAAGGCTCCGTGGCCAGCGGAGCCCCCGGGCTCATCCCCAGGGTCTTCACCACATTCGGCACGACGCCCACGATCACGAACGTGGTCTTGCCCGCGCGGAAGTGCCGTCCCACCGGATTGGGATCGTTGTAGAACTTCCGGCCAAAATCCTCGTTCACCACCGCCACCGGCTGCGATGCTGCGGTATCGCTCTCGCGCAGCGCGCGCCCGCTCACGATTGGAATACGCAGCGCGGCAAAGAACTGCGGTGTCACCCAATCCAGTCTCGATCCCCAGTCGTATCCCGCGCGCGGCCCATCCGCAACCGTCAGCCCGTCGTTGAGCCCGCGCTCGTATGGCACGCTCAGCGCGACGGCGGCGTCTTCCACGCCAGGAATCCGTTGCATGGCCAGCACACTCTCCCGCAGCAACCGCTGAAAGCTGTCGGCACTCTGAAACCGCGCATCGTCCAGCGATGCCTTCGCCGTCATCACGTTGTGCGCATCGAAGCCCGGCGGCAGCGTCTCCAGATGAACCACGGTGCGGATCAGCAGACCGGCTCCGGCCAGCAGCACCACCGTCAGCGCCACCTCAGCCCCGATCAGACCTTGCCGCACCCGACCCGACCCGCCCGCCACGCTCCGCGTCCCCGATGAAATCGAGCTGCGCAGGTCCACGCGCCGCGTCTCCAGTGCCGGCAGCGCCCCGAACAGCAGGCTCGTCACCAGCGATGCTCCCAGCGCAAACAGCAGCACAGCACCGTTCAGCGCGAAGCCCCCGATCGGCATCATGTCCCTGGGCAGCAGCTGCCTCATCGCCGGAAACAGAACCGCCGCAAGCGCCACGCCGGCCGCGCCGCCGACCACGGCCAGCAACAAATTCTCCACCCACAGCTGTCGCAGAATCCGCCCCCGCGAGGCGCCCAGCGCCATCCGCGTGGCCATCTCCGGCGTGCGGCGGTGAATCCGCGCCAGCATCAGCCCCGCGAGGTTCGCGCACGCGATCAGCAGGATGAACCCCACCGCCAGCATCAGCGCCTCAGTCTGCGGCTTCATGGCGCTGGCCGCGTAGGCGCGCAGCAGGCTCGGCCCGTACACCGCGTTCACCCGGGTCAGATCGTCATTGCGCGACGGCGGCATGTGCGCCAGCTTCGCCCGCACCTGCTCCCAGTTCGCCCCCGGCTTCAGCCGCATCAGGATCAGGCAGTTATTCCCTGCGCAAACGCCACGCGGATCGTCCGGCATCAACGGCGTCCACACGTCAGCGGGATGCGGCATCTGCGCCCCGGGCGGCATCACGCCCACCACCGTATACGCAGCGCCCTTCAGCAGAATCGGCTTGCCCAGAATCCCCGCATCGTCGTGGAAGAGCGAGTGCCACAGCCCATAGCTCAGCACCACGGCTCGGCCCGCACCCGGTCGATCTTCGTCCTCGGTAAACCCGCGCCCCAGCAGCGGCTCGATCCCCAGCACCTGAAAGTAGTGCGCCGAAACCAGCGCCCCGTGCACATACCGGGTCGCCCCGCCCTGCGCCGCGGCCGCCTCCAGATTCACGCCTTCCGTATCGCCAAAGCCCTGCCCGGTGATCGCCGCTGTCACCGATGGCACGTCCTGCTTCACGGCCGCCCACGTGATGCTGTCCGCTGAGTCGTCGTCCTCTGCTTCTCCCGGATTGCTCTTCAGCGTCAGGTGCCGCACCAGCGCCGCAATTCTCTCCGGCTGCGGATAAGGCAGGCTCCGCAACAGGAACCCATCCAGCAGGCTGAACACCGCCGTGTTCACGCCAATGGCCAGCGCCAGCGTCACCACCACCGCCGCCGCAAATCCAGGACTCCGCTTCAGCTGCCGCAACGCATACCGCAGATCTTCGAGCATGACGTCTCCTTACGAAGAATCCCGCTTTCCGGTTCCCTCGCTACCGCCTGCCGGCTACAGGCTACCGGCAGTTCACTCGCTTCTCAGCGCCTCCATAGGATGGACCGCCGTCGCCCGCTGCGCCGGCAACGCTGCCGCCACCGCCACCATCAGCGCCGTCAGCAGCACCGCGCCCACCAGCGCTACAGGATCCCACGTGCTCACTCCATACAGCTGGCTCCTGAACAGCCGAGCCAGCGCCACCGTCGCCGGCAGCGCCACAATCACCGCGCCGGCCGCAATCCACGCCATCTCCCGCACCACCAGGTTGACCAGCGAGAGCCGCGGCGCACCCAGCGCCAGGCGCACGCCAATCTCGCGTGTCCGGCTCTGCGTGGAATACGCCAGCACCCCGTACAGCCCTACGCCCGCCAGCAGCGCCGCCAGCACCGCGAACGCCATGGCCAGAATCGCCAGCGCCCGTTCGCTCGACGCGCTCATGTCCACCTGCGCCTCCATCGTGCGCAGCCCGTCCACCACCAGCGTTGGATCCATTGTGTGGATCGTTCGCTCGATCTCCGGCTCCATCGCATCCGGCGCGCCGTGCGTCCGTATATAAATCTGCACACCCACCGGGTGCTCCATCTGCAGATACGGCTCATACACCTCCGGACCCGTGTCCGTGCGCAGATCCGTATGCTTCGTATCGCCCACCACGCCCACAATGGTCCTGTCCGGTTTGTCGGCGTTGCCAATCAGATGCCCCAGCGCATTGGAGGCCGAGCCGTAGAAGCGCTTTGCAAAGTCCAGGTTCACAATCGCCACATTGGGAGCCCCCGTCCGATCCGCGATCGTGAAGTCACGCCCCACCAGCAGCGGCTGGCGCAGGGTCGAAAAATAACCGGGCAACACCAGCGGCGACTCGAAATTGTCGCTCTCGTTTTCGGTGAACTTGTGTCCCTGGACCACATAGCTGTTCGTGTTTGAATCCCCGGTCAGCTCGGGATCGGTCGTCGCGCTCACAGCCGCCACACCCGGCAGCCCCTGCAGTTTCTCCACAGCCGTCCTCACGATCTGCGAAGTCTGCTGCTCTCCGTATCCGGATTCTGTCGGATCCAGCGTGAAGGTCGCCACGTGGTTTATATCCCAACCCACCGGCTGCTCCCGCAGGTTCTGGAGCGTGCGCACAAACAGTCCCGCCCCGCCCAGCAGCAGCACGCTCAGCGCAATCTGCACGCCCACCGCCAGCTTGCGGAGCCGCTGCGATCGTTTCGACGCCGTCCCCGTGCTCTGCCGCAGCGACGCTGCCAGGTCCGGCCGCAGGAAGTGCAGCGCCGGCGCGATCGAGAACAGCATACTCACCACCGCCGACAGCCCCAGCGTGAACAGCAGCATCCGCAGGTCAACGCTGGACGAATACGGTTCGCTTCCTGGATTCGCCGTGGTCAGCAGCCGAACCAGCATCAGCCCCAGCACCGGAGCCAGCGCCAGCCCTGCTGCGCCGCCCACCAGACCCAGCAGTCCGCCCTCGATCAGCAGCTGCCGTACGATGCGCCCGCTCTTCGCGCCCAGCGCATAGCGCATCACCATCTCACGCATCCGCATCGTCGAGCGCAGCAGCAGCAGCGTCGCTACATTGAGCGTGCACATCGCCACCAGCAGCCCCGCCATGCTCAGCAAAATCACCAGCGGCGTCTTCAGATCCATGCGCCCCGGCGAGAAGCCCATGGAGTCGTCGATCACCGTGAACGTCGACTTCTCCACATACCGTTCCCGAAACCGCGGAGACGCCTCCTTATAGAGTGGAAGCTCGCTGGCCCGCAGCGCGCGCCACAGCGGCAACATCGCTGCCTCCGCTTTCTCGATCGAGATTCCCGGCTTCCGCCGCGCTACGATCGTCAGCCACGACGACTGCCGATTGTCGTAGCGATGGATCGTCGCCGTCCAGGGAATCGCGATATCCACCATCGTCACCGGCAAGAAGATCGCCGGCCGGTAGCCTCCGATGGCCGTATGGAAATTCTCCGGAGCCACGCCCACAATCGTGAACGGATGCCCATTGATCCGCAGCGCCTGGCCGATCACGTCCCGTGATCCACCGAAGCGCGTCCGCCACTCGTCGTAACTAAGAACCGCCACCGGGTTCGCGTCGGCGGCCGTCTCATCGGTTGAGCTGAACAGCCGGCCCGCCGCCGGCTGCAGTCCCAGCACCTGAAAATAATTGCCGCTCACCAGTTCCGCATGCACATCTTTCGCCTGGTTGTGCCAGGCCAGCCCCACGTTGTTCCGCGTCGCCGCCAGCATCCCGCTGAATACCTGATTGCGGTCGCGCAGGTCCTTGTACATCGGGTAGGAGAAGTAGTTCCCGGAATCGCCTCCGAAGCTGCTCATATTCCCGGAGAAGCTTCCCTTCCAGTGGAAGCGCACCAGTTCCTGCGGCTTTTCCACCGGCAGCATGCGCAGCAGCACCTGGTCGAACATCGTAAAGATCGCCGTTGTCGCCCCAATGCCCAGGGCCAGCGTAATCACCGCCGTCAGCGCGAAGGCCGGCGACCGCCGCAGCTTCCGCCATGCATATCTCATATCTCCGAACATTAGCCACTTCCTCCGTTACGAATGCCGTCCGCCGTGTCGCCTGCTCCCTCTTGCCTATTGCCTATTGCCTGCTTTACTCCATTCGCAGCGCCTTCACCGGATCCACGCTCGCCGCTCGCAGCGCCGGAATCAGCCCCGCCACCAGACCCACCGCCAGCAGCGCCGCCGCCGCCGTTCCCAGCGATGAAAGCACGCCGCCGCCGAAATCCGCAAAGCTGTTGCGCAGCAGAGCCGCACTCAGCCCCGACAGCGCCGCGCCAATCCCCAGCCCGATCGCGACCCGCACGAGCGCGTGTCCCAGAATCAGCCGCACCACATCGCCGCGCTGCGCGCCCAGCGCCATCCGTACCCCGACCTCATTCGTGCGTTGCGCTGTGACATAACTGATCAACCCGTAGATGCCCACAATCGCCAGCAACAGTGCCAGCCCCGCAAACACGGCCAGCATCCTCACAATCAGCCGCCGCCCGGCCAGCGAGTCCGATACCAGCGTTTCCACCGGCACAATCGTGGCCACGGCCTGCGAACCATCCACGTCAGAAACCGCGTCTTCGATCGCCTTTCGCATCCGGCTCGGATCGCCATCGACACGCAGCAGGAAATCCGCGCTTCCTCCAGTTCCCTGCGCGAATGGGTAATACCGCATGCCATCGCTGGTGTCTTCCTCCAGCGAGCTCAACCGCACCGTGCCCACCACCCCGACAATCACCGCAGGCTTCTCCCGATCGCCGCACCCGAAGGAGATGTGCTGTCCGATCGGGCTCTCTCCCGGCCAGTATTTCCGCGCCAGGCGCTGATCGATCACCGCCACGGGCTCACTGCTCGCAATGTCGCTCGCATTGAACCATCGCCCGGCCAGCAGCGGAATCTGCATCACCTGCAGATACGCCGGCGTCGCCAGCGTCAGCTGGCTGTGCGGCCCTGGATCGTTCGGCGCAACCGGGCGCCCGATAATCCCAAATGAGCACGAACCGCCCTCGTCCGGATCGAAGGGCAGTGGGGCCACCGCTGCCGCCGCGTGCACCCCCGGCCCGGCCGCCAGCTGGCTGACCACCCCGCTCACGAACGTCGCCTGCTTCTGTTGATCCTTTTTGAAATCCTGTCCCGCATAGTGCACACTGCCCGCCAGCACGCCCTGCGGATTGAAGCCCGGATCCACCTTCTGCAGTTTCTCCAGGCTGGTCAGGAACAGCCCCGTCCCGGCCAGCAAAAAGAATGCCGCCGCCACCTCGCCCACCACAAAGGCGCTGCGCATCCGCTGCTTCTCCACTGACGCCGTGCCGCCACGCCCACCCTCATGCAAAGCCAACCGGCTCTGCCCGCGCAGCAGCGTAAACGCCGGTCCCAGCCCGGCAACCAGCGCCGTCAGCAGCGCCACGCCCGCCGTGAATGCCAGCACCGCCGGATCGGTCCGCACCACGAATCCCAGCGCCAGATCGTGCGGCACCAGATGCAGCAGAAGCCGCCCGATCAAGGGCCCCGTGAGCACGCCCACCACCGCAGCCGTCCCCGCCAGCAGAGTCGTTTCCACCAGCAGCTGCCGCACCATCCGCCAGGCACTGGCCCCCAGCGCCGTCCGAATCGCGAACTCCCGGCTGCGTGCCGACGACCGCGCCAGCAGCAGCCCCGCCACATTCGCCGCTGCAATCAGAAGCACCAGCGCCACCACCCCGCCCAGCACGTACAGCGGCGTCCGCAGCGGACCCGCTACGAATTCTGCCATCGGCGTCGCGTACACGCCCCACTTCGCCTGCGTCGCAAAACCAGCTCCCGGCCGGGGCCGCAGTTCCTGCCACAGCCTGGTGCCCAGCTCCGCGCTGAATTGCTGCACCGGAACGCCCTCACGCAGCCGCACCGCAGCGAAATAGTTCTCGTTGAAAAAATTGTTCAGGTTGAAGGCATCGGGCGGCAGCGCCATCGGCACCCACACCTCCGCCTTGCGGGGCCAGGCAAAATCGCTTCGCATCACGCCCACCACGCGATACGGCTTCTGGTCCAGCATCAGCGTCTGCCCCACCACGTCCCGCCGGCCGCCGAAGACCCTCTGCCACATCCCATAGCTCAGCACCGCGACCGGCCCGGCATTCGGCTGATCCTCATCGGCTGTGAACGTCCTGCCCAGAATCGGCCGTGCTCCAAAAATGCGGAACCACTGCCACGACACGCGACCTGCCGTCACGTTCTCGGCACGTCCATCGCGCTCGATGTTGAAGCTGCCCGTCTGTTCCACGGCCGCCGCCTCGACCCGATTGTGCAGGCTGGCGGCCGCGGCATAGACCGGGATCGACACGTCCGGGACATCCAGCGTGAACATCGTGTAGCGCGTGTGCAGCACCGCCACCTGCTCCGGATGGTCCACACCCGCCGGATGCCGCAGCACCGCATTCACCACGCTGAAGATGGCGGTATTCGCGCCGATCCCCAGCGCCAGAGTCAGCACCGCCGTCAGGGCGAACCCCGGCTCCTTCACCAGTTGCCGGAGGGCATAGCGAAGATCCACGAGCAAGCTTGTCTCCTTGACGCGCCCACGGGGACGCATAAAGAACCGTACGCTTGCACCGGCAGTTCCGGTTCCAAACACACCAGGGCCGGCGACCTGAAAACACGCCGCTTATGAAGATTCGCCCACGGCCCGATGTCCGCTGGCGGATTTGACTGTTCAGAATTGGACAGACGAGAAGACGGGCGGCCGCGGTCTTCCTGCCGGCTACCATCCACCGGCTACCGGCTCTCTTACTTCTTTCCCTTGCGCAGATCGTCCATCAGAATAATGGCCTCGGCAATCTCGCGCAGCGGCTTGCGCTTCTGACGGCTCTGCTTCTGCAGCATCAGATACGCCGCTTCCTCGTCGATCTTCAGCTCGCGCTGCAGCAGCCCCTTGGCGCGCTCCATCACCTTGCGCGTCTCCAGTTGCGCGGCCAGCTGGCTCTTCTCGAATTCCATGTGCGCCAGCTCCACCTCGGCGCCCACCAGATAGCCGATCATCGTAATCAGACGGATCTCCCGCTTCGAATGCTGGTGCGGCTGCCGGTGCTGCATGTTGATCGCGCCCACCAGCTTGCCCCGGCACAGAATCGGCACTGCCAGAAACGCCTCGAATCGGTCTTCCGGCAGCGCCGGAAAGCGCTCGAAACGCGGATCGGTCCACGCCCGCGAAGCCAGCGCCACCGTCTGCTTGTGCTCCGCTACCCAGCCCGTCACGCCCTGGCCCATGCCGATCACCATCCGGTCCACGACATCTTCGTGCGGATTCTTTGAAGCCCGCAGCACCAGCTTGTCCTTCTCCAGCACGTACAAAAAGCAGGAGTCGCAGCGCACTGCCGCGGTCACCATCTCAATCACCCGCTCCAGCACTTCATGGAACGGATCGGCCGCCGCCATCCGGCTGCCAATCTCATGCAGCAGCTCGATGTCGCTCGTCGTGGTCTCTTCGTGCATCCGAACTGAATCGTCCAAAATTCCAGGACTCCGTGATAAAAATTCAGCGCTCGCGGCGATTCCGCCCTTGCTTTTTCGCTGGCGCTGTGTCTGAATGGAAGAACACCTTATCGTGACACAAGATGAGGTTCCGCGATTTGCCTTTCCTCGTTTGAAGGCATAGTTCCAGCGGCTTCCTTCCCTGTCGAAGAAAACCCATTCAAGTTTTGGTATGCGCACCCTGCGTTGCGCACGCCAGCGCTGATGCCGCGCCTGAGCGGTTCCGCTGCCGTTTTCCCGGCGCCGAACCTTTCCTGCACCGCGCCTGCGCCGATGTTGACCCGCGCGCCCCACGGGCGCGCCCGACAGGTTTTCTTCAGCCTCCCTGAAGAGCCCGTGGTCCTGTCTCCTGGCCACGGGCGTTTTTTTTGCCTCTCTACTTTTTCCGGTGAATCTTCTGCCATAGCCGCGCCACCGCGCTCGTCGCGCTCACTGCCGGTTTGCCGGCCGCGGGCTTCGTCTTCACTGCTGCGGTTTGCGCGTTCTCGCCGCTCCCCACCGCGGCGGCGGCCTTTCCCCCACCGGCACTCGCGCTTTCTGCGCCGGCAGGCGCTGGAGGTTTCTCGCTGCCGCCCTGCCCCGCACCGCCCCCGGCGGGCGCCGGTATCTGCACCGTCGGCGGCCCGAGCGCTCCGCCTCCCGGTAATCCAGGCACCGGCTTTCCCGCGGGGACCGGCGGCGCATCCACCGTCAGATACTGCACGATCAGCGAGATCCTCCGATTCGATGGGTCCAGCGGATTCGACGGCACTCGCAGCTTCTGGTCCGCGTAGCCCCGCACCTGCGACACCTGGTTCTCCCTCAGCCCCGAAATCTGCATCACCCGCCGCGCCGCATTGGCCCGGTCCGTCGATAAATCCCAGTTGCCGTAGCCGTCTTTTGACGCATACGGTTGCGCATCCGTGTGTCCTTCAATCGAAACCTGGTTCGGCAAATCTCCCAGCTGACCGGCCAGCATCTTCAGCAGTTCTTCTCCGTTCCCATTCAACCGCGCGCTGCCCGTGTCAAAGAAGGTTCCATCCTTCGTCTCCAGCAACTCGATGCGCAGCCCCTCCGGCGTAATCGTGATCTGGATCTGGTTCTGCAGCGCTTTCAGATCGTTCATCTTCCGGATCGCTTCCTCGATCTTCTTCTTCAGCTCCGGAATGTTCTTCTCCGTCAGCGCCAGGTTCTCATTCGTCCCCGATTGGTCGGTCCCCGTCTCCGTGCTCTTGCCCCGCGGATCGTTGAAATACCCCGCCACCGCCTGCCGCACCTTCTCGCTGGTGTTCATCAGCCACAGCACGATGAACAGCGACATCATCGCCGTCACAAAATCCGCGTAGGCCACCTTCCACGCCCCGCCATGATGGCCGCCGTGCCCACCCTTCTTTTTGATGATGATGATCTGCTTGCTGGTCGCCGCCATGTCTTTCCCTTTAAGCCACCGCTTCGTTCCCCGCCGGCGCCGCGGCTGACGCGCCGTTACGGCACGCCTCTTCCACTTCCGCGAACGAAGGCCGCACGTGCGCCGGTATCGCCCGCCGCGCCACCTCCACCACCACCACCGGCGGCTGCCCGCGTATGAACGCCAGCATCAGAACCCGCAGCATGTAGAGATACGCGTGCTCCTCGGCGATCGCTTTGGCCATGTTCTGGCTCACCGGCCCCACCAGCCCGTAGCACAGCAGAATCCCCAGAAACGTTCCCACCAGCGCCGCCGCCACCTTGTGCCCGATCTCTTCCGCCGGCCCGCCCAGCGCCCCCATCGTGATCACCACCCCCAGCACCGCCGCCACGATGCCCAGCCCCGGCAGCGAGTCCGCCATCGTCGCAAGCGCGGCCACCGGCTCCTCGGCGCCCTGATGCTGCACCTCCATGTCCAGGTCCATCATCTGGTCCATATCGAATGCGTCCACCCCGCCGGTAATCACCATGCGCAGCGTGTCGCATACAAAATCCCGCACGTGGTGATCGGATAGAAATCCTGGATACTTCTTCAGAATCTCGCTCTCCTCCGGCTTCTCCACGTCGTTCTCGATGGTCAGCATGCCGCCGCGCCGCGCCTTTTGCAGCAGCTCGTACATCATGCGCAGCGTCTCCAGATAACGCGCTTTCCCGAACTTCGTGCTGCCGAAGATCGCCGCCGCGCCCCCCGCCACCTTCTTCAGAATCCGCAGCGGATTGGCAATCAGCAGCGTGCCTATGCCCGCTCCGCCAATAATCAGCAGCTCCGCCGGCTGCACCAGCACCGCCAGGTGCCCGTGTTCCATCAGATAGCCGGCCGCCACCGCCCCGAAGACCACCAGAATCCCGATGATCGCAAACATGCCTGCCTCAGGACCCTCCCGCGCACACCTCTCCCAGGCCTTCCTGGCCCATCCGGCACACGCCACCCGACCTGCGGGCTTCTCTCCCCCCTCATCGGCGCATTTCCGCTTCGCCATGAACCGCACTCCGGCTACGATGACAGCGGGCAACAGGACCCTCGCACTCGTGCAGACTCTCCGTGGCAAAGTCGTCAGCGGGTTGGGCAATTTCTCAGTCTGGATCGAGAAACTGCAGGACCATTACCTGCGCAAAACCGGCCTGCGCCTCTTCCCCGGCACCCTCAATGTGCAGCTCGACGAGCCGTGGTTCCTGCCGCCGCAGCCCCTGCGCCTCGAGGCCGAGGAGTACGGCGGCTCCGTCTCCGTCAATCTCGTGCCGTGTTCCGTCTTCGGCCGCCGAGCCTTCATCCTGCGTACCGATGCCAATGAGCAGGGCCGAGGTCATCACCCCCGTTCCATCGTCGAAGTGGCGACCGACGTCAAACTGCGCGACCATTACTGCCTGCAGGACGGCGACCCGGTCGAGATCCAGATCCCCGCCCCCTGAACCGCGCTCCGGACTGTCCCCATCCGGACAGTCCGTTTCATTTCCGAACACTGCCTGCCCGATTCCCCGGGTTCCAGCCTCGCTCGCCTCATGGAACCGCACCCTTCCAGCGTCCGTATCTGGAACCAGACGTGCTCCACCGCTCCCGTCATTCACCCAACCCAGGAGAGTGCCCGTGTTCCGTGATCTGAAGCTCGCCGTTCGCCACCTGCTGAAATCGCCGGGCTTTTCCCTCACCGCCGTCCTCATGCTCACCCTCGGCATCGGCGCCACCACCGCCATCTTCTCCATCGTCGAAGGCGTCCTCCTCCGCCCGCTGCCTTTCCCCCATTCCGACCGCCTCGTCGTCCTCAGCGACACCATCTCCGGCGCGGAAATCAACGGCCAGAACGAAGCCGGCGTCACCGGTCCTGACATCGTCGCCTACACTCGCGACACCCACAGCTTCTCCGCGCTCGGCGGATACACCTTCGTCGGCTACGAGCTCTCCGGCCTCGGTGCTCCTGCCCAGATCATGGCGTCGCGTATGACGCCCGGCGTCTTCTCCGCCCTGGACGTCGCGCCGCTGCTCGGCCGCGCCTTTACCCCTGAAGAGGATCAGCAGCATCAGCAGGTCGCCGTCCTCAGCTACTCCACATGGCAGTCCCGCTTCCACGGCGACCCCAACATCGTCGGCAAAAAGATTCTGCTCGACCGCAAGCCCTACATCGTCACCGGTGTGATGCCCCGCAGCTTCGAATTCCCGCTCATCGCCGGGCAGGCCATGCGCATCGAGCTCTGGATTCCGCTCAGCCTCCGCCCCGAAGAGCTCACCGGCGGAGCCGGCGCCAACTGGAGCTACCAGATGGTGGGCCGTCTCAAGCCCGGCGTCACCGATGCCCAGGCGCAGCAGGACGCCAACCGCGTCGCCCAGGAGATCATGCGCGGCTACCCGGCTTTCATGGCCAGCCTGCACATCAGCCCCATCGTCCGCGGCCTCCATGAGGACACCATCGCCCAGGCCAAGCCGCTCGTTCGCACTCTCTTCCTTGCTGTCGCCGTCGTCCTGCTCATCGCCTGCGCCAACCTCGCCGGACTCCTCCTCGTCCGCGCCATCCGCCGCCGCCGCGAGGTGGCCGTGCGCCTCGCCCTCGGCGCCAGCGGCACCACACTGCTCCGTCAGGCGCTTCTCGAAAGCCTCGTCCTCAGCGTCACCGGCGGCGTCATCGGACTCATCCTGGCCGCCATCGCGCTCAAGATCGGCGCCAGCAGTCTTCCTGAAACCCTTCCCCTCATCGCCAGCATCCGTCTCGACTGGCGCGTGGCCGTTTTTGCTCTCGCCCTCGGCATCGTCACCGGCATCATCAGCGGCGTCGCTCCGGCCTTTGCCGCCATGCGCACCAGCCTCAATGACACGCTCAAAGAAGGGGGACGCACCGGCACCTCCGGCTCAGGCCATGCGCGCCTCCGCTCCGGCCTTGTCATCGCAGAGATCGCCGTGGCCCTCATCCTGCTCGCCGCCTCCGGTCTCCTGCTGCGCAGCTTTGAAAAGATGCGCGAAGCCAGCCTCGGCTACAACCCCGACCACTCCCTCATCGCCAACTACAGCCTGCCCAAAAAGCAGTACGGCACCCAATCCGCAGTCGACCAGTTCAATCAGGACCTGCTCCGGCGGGTCGGCGCGCTGCCCGGCGTCGAGTCCGTCGGCCTCTCGTCCTTCCTGCCCGCCAACGGCAACCAGGGCAACAGTGCCTTCGTCGCAGAAGGCTACGTCCCGCCTAAGCCCGGCGCCATCGATCTCGGCACGCCCATCCTGGTGCAGGGCGGCATCTTCCGCGCCATGGGCATTCCTCTGCTCCGCGGACGCTTCTTCACCGAAGCCGACAACCAGCCCCACGCCCAGCTCGCCGTCATCGTGAATCAGCAGTTCGCCCAACAATCCTGGCCCGGCCAGAACCCCATCGGCAAACGCATGCGCATCGGCACCGTCGGGATGCAGACCCCCTGGGCCACTGTCGTCGGCGAAGTCGCCAGCATGAAAGAAGGCTCACCCGACGCCGCCCCCCGCCAGCAGTACTACATGCCCATCGACGCCTTCGAAGGCTTCACCGGCTCCCTCGGCAATCCCGCCACGGACATCAACGGCAACGGCGGCTACATTGTCGTCCGCACCGCCATGCCGCCCCAGCTCATGGAGAACCAGCTCCGCGCAACCGTGCGCTCGCTGGACCCGCAGCTGCCGCTGACACAGGTGGAGACGATGGACCACGCCCTCAGCAACTCCGAGGCGCCGCGCCGCTTCAACACCATCCTCATCTCCGCCTTCGCCTTCGCCGCCGTCCTGCTCGCCGTGCTCGGCATCTACAGCGTTATCGCCTTTACCGTCGCCATGCGCGTGCATGAGATGGCCATCCGCATGGCCCTGGGATCGCAGCGCGGCGGCATCGTCGGCCTCGTCCTCGCCTCCGGCCTCAAGCTCGCCGTCGCAGGATGCCTCATCGGCCTCGGCGGCGCCATCGCCGCCACTCGCCTGATGCGCACGCTGCTCTATGGCGTCAGCGCCATGGACCCGGTCGTTCTGACCCTCGCTGCCCTCTTCGTCCTCGCGTTAGCCATGCTGGCGTCGTTTATCCCCGCCCGCCGCGCCGCAGCCATCGACCCCATGCAGGCCCTCCGCGGGGAATAGCCTTCCCTCCGATCCTTGCTCAACCCTCGCCGCGCGCTGTCACGCTGAAGCGGAGCATCACGAAGCGGGACCTTTTCCCTGTCTCAACTCCCGTGACGGCCATCACTTCTTTTCCGGTGCCGCTCTGGCATCCTGAATCCGTTCTTCCCACCTATGGGAAGGATTTGGGGGCTGCCTCTTCACACTGGGGAGTGGAATGTTGGCGGCCCCTTCGTTTGTCCGGTAGAGAAACCCTCGTCCTACAACCCTTCCTGAACAGAAGCTGATGGGCCGGCTTCGCAGGCTCGACGTAGCTCCTGGCATGCAAACAGAAGCGTGCGCATCGTCGAGCGACCGAAGTTTGGCGCTCCGATCCCATTGAGGCCAACCGTCAGTTGCCGCACAGGGTTCGGATATTCGGTGGCGCCTCTGCGCGGTTTAGAGGTATATCGCGCAACAGTCATCCTGGACTAAGTTTTTGCCCTCTCCTGGACTGCGACGATGCTCCAGTTACGATCGTTCTCAGGAATCTCCCTGCGATCCTGATTGGCTGGCTTGCGGTGGCGGGGCCCCTCGTTCTCTCGGTCGAGCTTGCCTGGCGGGAGGGCCTGGGGAACCAGAGGGCGACGACCCTGAGCTACGCCCTCGACGTGCTCCGGCGCATCGGATCCGACCTGCGCAGCCCAGGAACGATCGATCTGTTCCGGACCCTGCTGACGGCAAGCAACGTGCAGCCGAGAAATATCACCGCCGAAGCGACGGAGCGCGGATTTGTGGATGCGGAAGAGGGACGACAGACGCTCAATTCCCTGCGCAAACTGGGCATTGCTGTAGCCATCGATGATTTCGGCACCGGGTATTCCAGCCTCTCTCGCCTCGAAAACCTGAAGCTGGACTGTCTCAAGATCGACGAGTCATTCGTCGCGTCGATTGGCACTGATGGCGCAACCAGCCAGGTGGTTCTCCATATCATCCAGATGGCGCATGCACTCCATCTGCGGATGACGGCAGAAGGTGTGGAAACCGACGCTCAGGCTGAGTTCCTTCACAGCAGGGGGGTCCACTGCGCTCAGGGCTGGCTATTCGGCAAACCCATGAGGTTGGCAGCCCTGTGCGAGGCGTTGAAGGCGCGGCAAACAAGCACCACACCATCCTGCGCCTGAAGGACGCAGGACCGGCAATAACGAACATTGGCCGCCGAAAAGGGGATTCCCGCCCCTACCTCCCGGCCAGGTTCATCCCACAGCAAGAAGCAAACTACCCCCGGCTCGCGTCGTCAAAAGAATCGCTTCCCCGCTTCAGCCCGAAGTACTGCGCGAAAAGCCGATTTGAAACCTCAGTCTCGACTGCGGTCCTGACTCTTTCAGCCCCGTCCCCCGGCCCCCACCCGCTTCAAATGAACCCGTCCCCACGCGCAAATCGTCTCCAGCACCGGCACCAGCGTCCACCCATATTTCGAAATCGAATACCGCACGCACGGTGGGACTGTCCCCTCGTCGTGCCGTAACAGAATTCCGTCCCGCACCAGCTCCTGCAGATGCCGGATCAGCATCCGCTCCGTCATCTCCGGAATGCTCCGCCGCAGCTCGCTCGTGCGCATCGGCCCGTCCGACAGCCGCCACAGAATCGTCCCCTTCCACCGCCCATCCACCACCGACAGCATCGCGTCAATGGGACACGGCGAAATCTCCTTCTTCGAAACCGGCATGACCGCCCTCCACTGACAACTTTGTCAGTACCAACCTTTGAGTCAGTGTAAGCCCCTCCCCCGTCTTATCCCCGGAAGCCAAAAAAAGAGGCCCGCATCATGATCCTGAACATCCTCACCACGCTGTCCCTCGGCCTGCTCATCGGCACCGAATTCGCCGTCGCCGCCTTCATCAACCCCATCCTCCGCCGCCTCGACGACCGCGCGCAGCTGACCCTCATCCAGCCCTTCGCCGCGCGCCTCGGCGCCGCTATGCCTTTCTGGTACGTATTGAGTTTCGTCCTGCTGCTCATCGAAACCGTCCTCCTGCGTCACACCCCGCAGGCCTCTCTGCTCATCACCGCCAGCGCCATCTGGGCTTTTGTCATCGTCTTCACCCTGCGCTTCCTCGTCCCCATCAACAACCGCATGATCCGTCCCGCCCCCGGCACCACCCCCGAACAGGCCCTGCGCGAGCACGATCGCTGGGACCTTTTGCACCGCTTTCGCGTTCTGGCTCTTACCGCTGCCATGGTCGCGTTTTTAGTCGCCACCCACGCCTGAGAGTCACCGAGGTGAACACCCGAGCAAAAGTGGCTGCCTCACAAACGATGCACAGGAGCAAGGTAATACCCAAAAGGTATTACCCTCCTCTAATTCAAAACAAAGTACTTGTTGAGGTCCTCCGGCAGGGGGGTGGGGGGCTGGCCTGCTGCCGCGCTAGACTCGCTCCATGGCGCTCCAGTTCACCACCTCGTATCTCGAAGACGCGCGCGCCCTCTTCGCCTATTACAAAAAGCTCGGCGAGCGCGCCCTGGCCCAGGTTTCCGACGAGCAGCTCACCCTCACTCTCGACGAGGAGACCAACTCCATCGCCACCATCGTCAAGCACATGGCCGGCAACATGCGCTCCCGCTGGACCGACTTCCTCACCACCGACGGCGAGAAGCCCGCTCGCAACCGCGACGCCGAATTCGAGGAGCCGCCCGCCACCCGCGCCGCCCTACTCCAGACCTGGGAAGCCGGTTGGGCCTGCCTCTTCTCCGCCCTCGAACCCCTCACCGACGCCGACCTCACCCGCACCATCACCATCCGCGGCGAAGCCCACTCCGTCATGCAGGCCATCAACCGCCAGCTCGCCCACTATCCGCACCACGTCGGACAAATCATCCTGCTCGCCAGGCATTTCGCCCGCGACCGCTGGCAGTCCCTCAGCGTCCCCCGCAAGGGTTCCGCGGAATTCAATCGCAAAGTCGCCGCACGCCAAGCAAGCCAGCGCTAGCGCCAGTCCCAGCTGTGCCCGTGCCCTCTGTAACCTGCAACCTGTAACCCGTAATCCGGAACCCCACCGTCTCCCCCAATCGCGTTTCTTCGATCCCCCGGTTCGGGCATGAAGAATCGCACCCTCGTGACCGTATAATCCTTACCGGAATCCCCATTTTTCTTCCGCAGAGCCGAAAGCTGGATATGTTCACCCAACGTCTCTGGGGCCATACGGTCGCGCTCTTTCATTCCGTCTTTTCTCGCCGCGGTCGCCCTTCTGCCGCGTCCGATCCCGCCCGCTTCTACGCCGCCGCCGAATGCAGTCTCGATGACTTCTACATCTTCGACGGCGTTGCCGATGCTTCCGGCGCCATCGCCGATTTTCGCTTCATCTACATCAACCCCAATGCCGAGCGCCGCCTCGGCGTCCCCCGCGAATCCCTCTACGGCAAAATCCTCATCGAAGTCCGCCCCTTCATGATCCAGTCGGGCCTCATCCATGCCTACCGCGAGGTCGTCCGTACCGGCGTCCCCTACACCTGCGAAGTCTTCATCGACGACGAAATGATCCAGGCCACCTGGCTGAACGTTCAGGTTGTAAAGCTCGGCGGCGGCGTTGCCATCACCAGCCGCGATGTCACCGAGCACCGCCGCCGCTCCGACCACGTCCACTACCTCGCCCACCACGACCACCTCACCGGCCTCGCCAACCGCACGCTCCTCCACGAGCGTCTCCGCCAGGCCATCCTCCGCGCCGACGAGCAAGATCAAAAAGTCGCCGTCTTTCTCATCGACCTTGACGACTTCAAGCGCATCAACGACTCCCTCGGCCACGTCGACGGCGATCGCCTCCTCGCCACGATCGGCCAGCGTCTGCTGTCCTCCGTCCGCGATTCCGATACCGTGGCCCGCGTGGGCGGCGACGAGTTCGTCATCGTCATGCCCGATTTCCGCACTCTGGACGATGTCCGGAACTGCGGCCAGCAGATCATCGGCAATGCCGCTCAGCCCATCCGCATCGGCGAGCGCGAGATCCGCCTCACCCTCAGCGTCGGCGTCGCCATCTATCCCGAAGGCGGCGCCACCGTCGAAGAGCTTCTCCGCAACGCCGACGCTGCCATGTATTCCGTGAAGGAAGGCGGCCGCAATAGCCTGTGCCTCTTCGACGAGAACCTCATCGCCGCCCGCAGCACCATCGCCTGAAGGGGACCCGCTGTCCTGTCACAACCGGGATCGGGACCAAAATGGAACGGCCCGTCGTTCCATTCGCCCGCAAAAGAAGAACGCCGCCAGTAGGGCGGCGTTCTTCTTTTGCGGGGATGGGAGGCGCTTTAGGATGTCGCCAGCCTGCACTGCCCGCTCGACCTTTGTCAATCCCTGCTGCGCTCCCGCTCAGCATTCCTTCCGCCGGCCGGTCACGAAGCTACCTGGTGCAGCGGCATCACCGCCGTCTCCTCGGCCGCGGGTCTCATTCTCCGCGCCAGTTCCAGAGCCACTTCGGTGTTACTGGGCAGCCGCGTCTCCCACAGCCGCGCCGGCGACGTCGGCTCGTACTTCTCCATCCGCTCCCGCAGCCGCGCGTTCTCCCGCAGCGTGTCGATCAGCTGCCGCTGGATCTCCAGTACATACCCCTGCGCTTCCAGCACCAGAGAGTGAGCCCCTGCAGTTCGCGCTTCACCGACCAACCGTTCAATTTCCACCAGCCTCTGCAGAAGTTTTGCGGCGCCCATGATCACCAGCCTCGTTCCAGTGTTTTCACCGCGTCGCTCTCACGGTATTGCCATCCTCTCAATCCTCGTTCGCAGAGTAAGTGACTCCTGTCACAGGCTCACGCTATCAGTCACGTGCACCAAACCTGGAGCACTTACGACCGCAACCATCACATTCCCTTCTGAATCCCCGCCAGAAAGGCCTGCTGCACCCGATTGAAGCTGCGCCCCCGCAGTACCGCAGCGACGATCGTCCGCGTGGCCCGTGCGTCACTCAGTGGCACAAACCGGCAGCTCGCATTCCGGTCCACCGCCATCTCCGGCACAATTGAAACCCCCACCCCGGCCGCCACCATGCCCAGCACGCTGCTGAACTGATCGCTCTCGAACACAATCCGCGGCGTCACCCGCGCCTGTGCGCATGCGTCCAGGCTCAGGTCGCGGAAACAGTGCCCGTCCCGCAGCATCACGAATGACGAGCCCCGCAGCTCCCGCAGTGGCATCGATTTCTCCTCGGCCCGGGCATGATCTTTCGGCAGCACCGCAAACAGCGGCTCGCGGCGCAGCGGAATCACCTCCAGGTCCCGGTGCCGCAGCGGCAGCGCCAGAATGGCCAGATCGATGGACAGCGTCCGCAGGCTTTCGATCAGCACGGGTGTCGTCGCCTCTACAATCCGCAGTCTGGCCTCCGGATACTTCTTTGCGAAAGCCGCCGTCGTGCGCGGCATCAGGTAGGGCGCAATCGTCGGGATCACCCCCACCGCCACGCTGCCGCGCAGGTCCGCCCGCTGGCTGACCACGCTGGAGCGCGCCGCTTCCATCTGGCTCAGGATGGCCCGCGCATGGGGCAGAAATGCCCGCCCCGCCTCTGTGAGCCGGACGCTGCGGCCGAGGCGATCGAACAGCTTCGCCCCCAGATCCTCTTCCAGCTTCAGCACCTGCTGCGACAGCGAGGGTTGCGCCACCTGGCACCGCTCCGCCGCGCGGCTGAAGCTACCCGTGTCCGCGATCGCGCAGATGTAACGCAGTTGGTGGAATTCCATAGACGCTCCCTATACGACGGATGGACCCTATCTATTGGAACTATACCTCTCCGCGGTGCTACATTCATCTGTTCAGGAACCGACAGGTTGCCGCGCGCGCGACGGGCTCTTCCATCCCGCGCAACGGCCCCTCACCACCGGCCAACGCTCGGGTCCCCTGCCGGACCCGGCCCAGGCTTACAACTTCCATAAGGAGAATCCATGGCAACCGAAGCAAAATGTCCGGTCCAGCACCCCATCCAGGGCGCACCCCGGTCCAATCGGGACTGGTGGCCGAACCAGCTGAACCTGAATATCCTCCACCAGCACTCATCCCTTTCCGATCCCATGGGCGAAGATTTCAATTACGCTGAAGCATTCAAATCCCTCGACTACGACGCTCTCAAGAAAGACCTCACCGCGCTCATGACCGATTCC
This sequence comes from Acidobacteriaceae bacterium, assembly GCA_036267395.1. Lineage (GTDB taxonomy): Bacteria > Acidobacteriota > Terriglobia > Terriglobales > Acidobacteriaceae > Palsa-343. The sequence goes on from DATAWD010000016.1 coordinate 223,815, forward strand.
CAGCCCTGGTGGCCCGCGGACTTCGGCCACTACGGCCCGCTCTTCATCCGCATGGCCTGGCACAGCGCCGGCACCTACCGCACCTTTGACGGCCGGGGCGGCGGCGGACGAGGCCAGCAGCGCTTCGCTCCCCTCAACAGCTGGCCCGACAACGTCAACCTCGATCGCGCTCGCCGCCTGCTCTGGCCCATCAAACAAAAGTACGGCCGCAAAATCTCCTGGGCCGACCTCCTGATCCTCGCCGGCAATGTCGCCCTCGAATCCATGGGCTTCAAAACCTTCGGCTTTGCCGGCGGCCGCCCCGACGTCTGGGAGCCCGATCAGGACGTCAACTGGGGTGCCGAAGAAACCTGGATGGGCACCGAGCGTCGCTACGCCGGCGAACGCGATCTCGCCAATCCCTTCGGCGCTACCACCATGGGCCTCATCTACGTCAATCCCGAAGGCCCCGAAGGCAAGCCCGATCCGCTCGCGGCCGCCAAAGACATCCGGGTCACCTTCGCGCGCATGGCCATGAACGACGAAGAGACGGTTGCCCTCATCGCCGGCGGTCACACCTTCGGCAAGACCCATGGAGCCGGCGCCGGCACCCAACTGAAGCGCGAGCCCGAAGGCGCTCCCATCGAAGAGCAGGGCCTCGGCTGGTCCAGCGGCTACGCCACCGGCATCGCCGGCGACGCCATCACCAGCGGCCTCGAGGTGACCTGGACCGCCAAACCCACCACCTGGGACAACGGCTTCTTTGAGAACCTCTTCCAGTACGAGTGGGAAGTGACGAAGAGTCCCGGCGGGGCCTGGCAGTGGAAACCCAAAGGTGACGCTGGTGCAGGCACAGTCCCCGACGCCCACAACGGCTCGAAGAAGCACGCGCCCGCCATGCTCACCACCGATCTCTCGCTGCGCGTCGATCCCATCTACGAGAAGATCTCGCGCCGCTTCTACGAGCATCCTGACGAGCTGGCCGACGCCTTCGCCCGCGCCTGGTTCAAGCTCACCCACCGCGACATGGGCCCGCGCTCGCGCTATCTCGGTCCGGAGGTTCCGCAAGAAGAACTCATCTGGCAGGATCCCATCCCTGCCGTCAACCATCCTCTGGTCGATGCGAAAGACGTCGCCTCACTCAAGGAGAAGATTCTCGCCTCCGGCCTCACCGTCTCCCAGCTCGTCTCCACCGCCTGGGCTGCGGCATCCACCTACCGCAACTCCGACAAGCGCGGCGGCGCCAACGGAGCCCGCATCCGGCTCGCTCCGCAGAAAGACTGGGCGGTCAACCAGCCCGAGCAGCTGAAGAAGGTCCTCAAGACCCTCGAAGGCATCCAGGGCGACTTCAACAAGGCCCAGTCCGGCGGCAGGAAAATCTCCCTGGCCGACCTGATTGTTCTCGCCGGAGACGCCGGCATTGAGAAGGCCGCCAAAAACGCCGGTATCCCCGTCACTGTTCCCTTCACCCCGGGACGCAGCGACGCCTCCCAGGAGCAGACCGACGTCGCTTCCGTGGCCGTTCTTGAGCCGCGCGCCGACGGCTTCCGCTCCTGGACCAACAGCAGCGGTCACGACCCGGCCGAGGTCGAGTTGCTCGACCGCTCTCAGTTGCTGAACCTCTCCGCACCGGAAATGACCGTGCTGCTGGGCGGCATGCGCATGCTCAACACCAACGTCGGTCAAACGAAACATGGCGTCTTCACCGATCGGCCCGAGGCGCTCAGCAACGACTTCTTCGTCAACCTGCTCGACATGCGGACTGTGTGGAAGGCAACCTCAGACGCACAGGACGTCTTTGAGGGGCGCGACCGCCAATCAGGCAAGGTACGGTGGACGGCCACCCGTGCCGACCTCATCTTCGGCTCCAACGCCCAACTCCGCGCCCTCTCTGAGGTCTACGCGAGTACCGACGCGCACGAGAAATTCGTCCACGACTTCATCGGTGTCTGGAATAAGGTGATGAACCTGGACCGCTTCGACCTACGCGAAACCCCAACCCCGGCATAACCCATGCCGTCCGCCTGGCCCGATCCGGAAACCCCGGTCGGGCCAGGGCGGAAGCGCGATGCGCCGGACATGCCTGTCCTTTCCTGAAACGAAGCAAGCCAAAGCCGCGTGACTTTCATGCCTGGCAGCAACAGGCGCTCACCGGGCTCAGCCCGGCGAAGACCCCCTGCAGCAGAGACTTCTCCCGCCGAATAGCCGCGACAACCCCGGCCCCCATCCAATACATTGGTAAGCGGCCCGGTCTGCCATGCGCGCGCTCGTTATCTCGGATATCCACGCCAACCTCGAAGCCCTTCACGCGGTCCTCGCCGCCGCGCCTCCCCATGACGTCGTCTGGAACCTCGGCGACATCGTCGGCTACGGCGCCAATCCCAACGAAGTCATCGACGAATCCCGCCGCCTCGGCACCGTCTTCGTCCGCGGCAATCACGATCGCGCCTGCTGCGGCCTCAGCGACGCGGAAGACTTCAACCCCATCGCCCAGCGCGCCGCCCACTGGACTGAATGCGTCCTCACGCCCGAGCACCGCGACTGGCTCCGCCACCTCGCCACCGGGCCGATTGCCCCCGACGGCCCCACCGTTCGCTGCGTCCACGGCTCGCCCCTCGATGAGGACGATTACCTACTCACCGTGCGCGACGCCTTCCCCGCCCTCACCGACAGCGACGTCCGCATCACCTTCTTCGGCCACACCCACGTCCAGGGGGGATTCGCCACCAACGGCGATGACTGGTTCCGCCTCACTCCCGACTTCGGCCACCATCGCGCCCCGCGGCGATCGCACGAGGCCGCCCTCTCCGCTGAGCCCGAGCAGTTCGAGCTCGAGCTTCGAGAAGGCGCCCGCTACCTTCTTAACCCCGGTTCCGTCGGTCAGCCCCGCGATGGCGACTGGCGCGCCGCCTTCGCCCTTTACGACGACGCCCGCCGCACCCTCACCTGGTATCGCGTCCCCTACGATCTTCGCGAAGCGCAGGAGCGCATCCTCAGCGCCGGCCTCCCCGACCGCCTCGCCACCCGCCTTCGCGACGGCCGCTAAGCTAAGCCTCTCCCCCTCCAAAACGGCTGTCATCCTGAGCGCGGCAAAGGACCTCGCGTTCCCTGTCCAATAACCGCATTCTCATCAGCAAGCACGGCCCGACTGCATCCTGTCCCCTGTACCCTGTACCCTGTACCCTGCACCCCGCACCCCGCACCCCGTACCCTGTACCCTGTTCCGGCCACATCCCGCACCGAAAAGTGGGATGGCTCCTCCCCATCCCGCTCCCTACACTCATCTACAGGATTCGCAGCCGACACTCCTCCTGGAACAGCGATCCGCGTCATCCTCCTTGCGGCTCTTTGTCTTGGTTCTCTCCCTCTTCGCCGGTCTTCCGGCAGACACCGGACGGGCACGCACGGCACGCCAGGTTTCGCCCGCAACAGCAAGCAACAATGTCGGGTTGACGAAGCGTCTGCTAAACGGCAGACGCTTTGTGCTATTGGGTGTTCCGGGTTACACAGAGCGTGGCAATCTCTCAAACGGAGTCCGCAGCCCCATCGCCTCTGGATTCTCCTTGCCCTCTGTGGTGAATGTCGGGGTGCCCCATTCAAGCCCGTGTTGGCTTGAGCGGGATAGCGTGAACAGCAGGGCACGACCTCGGCCGCGCCGCACCGCTGCCGCTCTTCAGAACTTCGCGTACGAGTACAGCAGCCAGCCCCCATACCCCACCAGCGCCGCCAGCACGCACAGGTTCGCCAGCACGTAGAACCGCAGCAGCACGCCGATCGCAAGCCCCAGAACCGCCGGCAGCACCGTCGCGCCCACCACAAAGCTCGCCGCCACCAGCGCCAGCATGCCGTGCCCGCCGAAGACCGGCAGCAGCATCAGAGCCTGCAGCCCGAGCAGCGCCGTCGCATGCACCGTCAGCAAAACCGTCAGCACCGCGGCCGTCCAGCCGCCTACAAACATCCGGCTCGCTCCCGAACCCTGCTCGAACCACTCACACATGTCGTCCAGAGCCGCCAGCGGCCACGTCTTCGCCGTCACCCACTCCAGCGCTCCCATCAGCCACTGGCTGCCGCTCCTGTAGCGATGCCGCACCGGGGCGATCCACGGCGCCGCGAAGAACCGCAGCACCGACGCCGCGCCTTCCCCACTCTCCTCACGCTGGCGCGCCCCGCTCGCCAGCCGGGCATCGTCCAGCGCCAGCGCGTTGCGTCCCATCGGCCGCAGCCCGCTGGCCTGATTCCACACCGACTCCCGCAACCCTCTACCCCACTCGCTCCGATTCGCCATAGCCGTTCTCCTTCATCTCTGACCGTCGACCATCACGCCGCAGCCTTCCACTTCAGCTTTGTTCTGCAGGACACCTCAACGGCTGCGTCCCACTTCGGAGATAACTCCATCACCTGATTGTCAGGTTGACACACTTATTGGCCATTGGCACAGATCATAAGTAATGGTAGGCGCATGACCATTGGCGTTCGCCTATCTTGCCGTTGTTCTGCAGCAACCCACCGTGTTCACGGACCCTGGGGTACCTGACCCATGTGACTGCGGTCCGGACCGAAGAAGTACTTTCTGGTGAGATCAACCTTTGTCATCCGGAGCGGACCATGCGCCTGCCGTTGCCGCCACAGTCATTTGCGGCGCGAAGGGCCTTCACCTGCGTTTCTCTCTCACCAGCGAAGCGCGCCTGGACCTCCTGCCAAAATCCGCGCGTCGCCCGTCCGCAGCGTCTCTCTCCCCCATCCCGCATCTATACTGGCCACTGCCGTCGTAACACCTCGCAGTACCTGTCAGGAGTCTTCATGCCCGTCTCTCGTCGCGGATTTCTCAGCGGGCTCGGCGCCGCCGGCGCTCTTTCGGCCCTCCCCTCGCCCTCTTTCGCCATCCCCCGCGTCCCCACCACCTGCCCCTTTCGACTCTCCGTCATCAACGACGAGATCTCTCAGGACTTCGACCACTCCGCTTCCGTCGCCGCCAACGACTTCGGACTCCGCTGGATTGAGCTCCGCGGCATGTGGAACAAAAACATCACCGACCTCGACGCCAACCAGCTCGCCGATTCGCAGCGCATCCTGAAGAAATACGACCTCCGCGTCACCGACATCGCCAGCCCCCTCTTCAAAACCGACTGGCCCGGCGCTCCCACCAAAACCAAAGAACGCGACGAGTTCCACGCCGACTTCGGTTTCCATCAGCAGGACGCCCTCCTCGACCACTGCATCGACCTCGCCCACACCTTCGGCACCGACCGTATCCGCTGCTTCGATTTCTGGCGCCTCGAAGACGTAAAGCCCTACCGCGAAGCCATGAATCGCAAGCTCGCCGAAGCCGCCGAAAAGTGCGCGAAGCACAACCTCATCCTCCTCCTCGAAAACGAAATGGACTGCAATACCGCCTCCGGCGCCGAAGCCGCCGCCACTCTCGCCGCCGTCCCGAATCACAACTTCATGCTTAACTGGGATCCCGGCAACGCCGGCACCTTCCCCGGCGCAATTCCCTACCCACACGGTTACGATTTACTCCCCAAACACCGCATCGGCCACTGCCACGCCAAAAATGTGAAGCGCGAGCCCAACGGAAAATTCGAGTGGCAGCCCGTCGGCACCGGTGTCGTTGACTGGACCGGCCAGCTCCGCGCCCTCCGCGAAGATGGCTACCACTACGCCGTCAGCCTCGAAACCCACTGGCGTGGCGCTGGAACGCCGGAGGCGTCCTCCCGCATCAGCATGGCCGACCTGAAAAAGGCCCTCGCCGCCTCCGGAGCCGAATGCTAGCCACCGGGTGCCCCATTTTTGTCTCCTCGCGCTGTTCGAAGAGACCGTGTGGGAGAACCGCTAACCCGCAGCCTGTCACCTGTCACCTGTCACCCGTCACCTGTACCCTGCAACCTGTAACCTGGTCCTCCAGGAGTTCCTCATGATCACCCGTCGCGACTTCCTCGACACCCTCGCCACCGCCTCCGCCGGACTCGCCGTCGCCTCCACCGCTAAAAGCTACGCGCAGATCCTCGGCGCCAATGACCGCCTCACCTTCGCCACCATTGGACTGCACGGCCGCGCCTACGCCCATCTCTCCGCCCTCCGCGCCAACCGCGCCACCGCCCGCCTCGCCGCCGTCTGCGATGTCGAGAGCAACATCCTCGCCAAATTTGTCGCCGCCGCCCAGCAAGCCCTCGGCTACGCACCCCAAACCGCGGGCGACTTCCGCCGCCTCCTCGAGCGCAAAGACATCGACGCCGTCTCCATCGCCACGCCCGACCACTGGCACACGCCCATGGCCATTGACGCCCTCCAGGCCGGCAAGCATGTCTACGTCGAAAAGCCCTGCAGCCATAACCCTGCCGAAGGCGCTCTCCTCGTCGCCGCGCAAAAGAAGTACGGCAAGCTCGTCCAGATGGGCACCCAGCAGCGCTCCTCGCCCCACACCATCGAAATCGTCCAGCGCATTCACGATGGCCTGATCGGACGCGCCTACTACGGCATAGCCTGGTACGCCAACACCCGCAAATCCATCGGCACCGGACACGAAGCCCCCGTCCCCTCCACCCTCGACTGGGATCTCTGGCAGGGCCCCGCCCCCCGCCGCCCCTATCGCAGCAACGTCCAGCCTTATAACTGGCATTGGTTCCGCATCTATGGCACCGGCGAAACCCTCAACAACGGCACGCATGAAGTCGATGTCTGCCGCTGGGCTCTCGGCGTTGACTACCCCAACCGCGTCTCCGCCTCCGGTGGCCGCTATGCCTTCAAAGACGACTGGCAGTTCTACGACACCCTCGTCACCAGCTTCGAATATGAAGACAAGCTTCTCTCCTGGGAAGGCCGCAGCTGCTCCGGCATGCAGATGTACAGCCGCGACCGCGGCTCCACCATCCTTGGCACCACCGGCTCCGTCCTGGTCGATCGCGACGGCTATGAGATCTACGACCTCGACGGTCACAAAGCCGGCGAGTACCGCGTCCCCAAAAACAACGCCAACTCCTCCGCCGACACCATCGGCGCCGACTCCATGACCGACGCCCACTTCGCCAACTTCATCGCCGGCGTCACCCGAGGCGAAAAACTGCACGCGCCCATTGAGATCGGAAACGTCGCCGTCACCATGCTCCAGCTCTCCAACATCGCCTGGGAAGTCCATCGCGAGCTCACCCTCGACCCCGCCAACGGCAAAATCCAGCACGACTCCGAAGCCATGCAGGGCTGGTCCCGCGAATACCAACCCGGCTGGGAACCGAAAATATGAACCAATGCGCGCAGCGGTCCTGCGCAGCAGGACAACGGAGAAAGCCACGGGCTTTAGCCCGTGGGATAACGATCGATGAAAACGAGGGCCTTGAGCCCCGGAGGAATTGAGCACCCATGACCCTCTCCCGTCGCACCCTCCTCCGCACCGCCGCCCTCACCGCCGCCGCCGCTCCGCTCCTCCCCACGTCGGCCCTCGCCCAATCCCCCGCCCCTGCCAACGAAAAAATAAAGCTGGGCCTCGCCAGCTACACTTTCCGCAACTTCTCCCGCGCCCAGCTCATCGGCTTCATGCACGACCTCCGCGTCTCCGACCTCAACGCCAAAGACGCCAAAGACCATCTCCCCATGGACCCCGCCGGCGAAGCCCAGGCTCTCTCGGACTACGCCACCGCCGGCATCCATCTCCACGCCGCCGGCGCCATCTATTTCCAGAAGGCCACCGACGAGGATATCCGCGCCCAGTTCGAATATCTCGAGCGCGCCAACATTCCCGTCATGGTCGCGGGCGACCCCTCACCCGAATCCCTCCCGCGCATCGAAAAGTTTGTCCAGCGCTACAACATTCGTCTCGCCATCCATAACCACGGCCCCGAAGACAAGCTCTGGCCCTCGCCTCTCGACATTCTCAAAGACATTCGCACCATGGACCCGCGCATCGGCTGCTGCATCGACGTCGGCCACACCGTCCGCGCCGGGACGGATGTCGTTCAAGCCATCCACGCCGTCGGCCCCCGCCTCTTCAACATGCACATGAAAGACCTCACCGACTTCCACGACAAGGCCAGCCAGGTCGCCGTCGGCGACGGCAAAATGCCCATCCGCGGCATCTTCCAGGCGCTCCAGGAGATTCATTACCCCGGCTACGTCGACCTCGAATACGAAGTCCACCCCGACGACCCCCTGCCCGGCGTCACCAAAAGCTTCGCCTACATGCGCGGCGTCCTCGCCGGCATGAACGTGTCATCCTGAACGCAGCGAAGGACCCTGCGTTCCCTTTTAAGCTGCCATCCCGAACGAGCGCCTGGGGTCCCGTCCCGCCCATCGGCGGGATGGGGTAGGCGGAGAGAGAGACCTGCTTCTCGCTCTTACCCCGTCCCACGGGCAGGTGCCCCGTCCTTGTCTCCCCGCGCCGTTTGAGGAGACAGGGTGAGAGAGCCCCCGGCTGCCCCATTACCAACGGTATCTTTCCTTCTCCGCCGCCCGTCGATTCCAGCCTTCCGCCCACCTTCAACGCCCTTATACTGAGCGCGCTTCTGCCGATAAGGCGTCCAGAGTGAGAGTGCGGCAGGACCTCGGCATGAGCGCGGATCCAGCAAGAGCATCGGGTCGCAGGAGACTGACATTGCGCCGCAGCGCCGTCCTTGCCCTGCTCCTTCCTTTCCTTCCCTCCACCCGCGCCGCCACTCCCACTCCCCTCCCCGTCCTGCGCACCGCCCGCCAGGTCCACACCCTCTCCTTCAGCGACGCTGCCCGAGGCTTCCCCGTCCATCTCGCCCGCGCCCAGGTCACCTATCAAGAGCCCTCCATCGGCGTGCTCTTCCTCATCGATTCCACCGACGGCATCTTTGCCAACCTTCGCCCAGGCGATCATCCCGCTCTTCATGCCGGCGACATCGTCGCCGTTGACGGCCGCAGCGGCCCCGGCGACGTGGCACCCACCATTAATGACGCGCACTTTCGCATCCTTGGCTACGCTCCCCTGCCCGCTGCCCCGCTCGTCAGCTTCGACCGTCTCTCCGGCGGCGCCTTCGATTCCCGCTGGATTACGGTCGAGGGCATTGTCCGTTCCATCCAGCACCCCACCCAGCGCACCGATTATGACGGCCACACCTACTTCGACAGCAGCAATCTCGTCCTCACTCTCGCCTCCGGCGACCAGAGCCTCGACGTCATTACTCGCCTGCCCTCCGGCCCAATTCCCCCAAACCTTGTGGACTCCAGAGTTCGCCTGCGCGTTGCTGTCGGCAGCCGCTTCAATCAGCGCAACCAGTTCATCGGCGTGCATCTCTATACGCCCGATTTCTCCTTCGTGCAGGTCGCCCAACCGGCCCCGCGCGACCCCTTCGCTCTCCCTCTCACCTCTGTCACCGGGGTCGCCCGCATCGGCGACCGCGAACCCGGCCACCGCGTCCACCTCCGTGGCGTCGTCACTTCCGCCTTTGGCGACCAGCATTTCTCCGTCATGGGTTCCCAGCACGGCATCTTCATCACCACCCAGGATCCCAGCCCCGTTCGCCCCGGCGACCTCCTCGATATCGTCGGCTTCCCCTCTCTCGGCGATTACACCTCCTACCTGGACGGAGCGGTCGTCCGGCGCCTCGGCTCCGCCCCTGCTCCCCCTCCTGTGCCTGTGACCGCCGCTCAGGCTCTCACCGGCGCCTGGGATGCCGAGCTCATCCAGCTCGACGGCGTTCTCGTCGACCGCTCCCGCGTCCAGAACGGCATCAACTCCCTCTTCCTCAACGACACGGGCACCTCCTTCGTCGCCGCGTTAGCTCCCGGTGAAGACACCGCTCCCCTCAACGCCGTCCCCCTCGGCAGCCGCCTGCGCCTCCGTGGCATCTGTGTCATCCACGCGGACGATCAAAAGCGGCCGCAGGCCCTCAGCCTTCTGCTCCGCTCCCCCGCCGACATTACCGTTCTCGCCACTCCGCCCTGGTGGACCCCCCGCCACACCCTGCTCCTGGCCGCGGCCCTCGGAGTCCTCGTCCTCATCATCTCCACCCGCAACCTCGGCCTCCGCCGCCGCGTCATCATCCAGACCTGCCAGATTCAGGCTCAGCTCGAAGAAGCTCGCATCCTGCACGCTCGCGCCGAAGCCGCTACCCACGAGAAAAGTCAGACCCTCGCCAGCCTTCTCACCACCCAACACGACCTCCTTCTGGCCCAGGAGAGGCTCCGCTACCAGGCTACCCACGACGCCCTCACCGGCCTCCTCAACCGCGCCGCCCTCCTCGACTCCCTGCGCAGGGAAATCGAGCGCAGCCGGCGCACCGGCGCCTCCCTCGGCATCCTGCTTCTCGACATCGATCACTTCAAGACCGTTAACGACACGCACGGCCATCTCGCCGGCGACGCCGTCCTCAGCGAAATCGGACGCCGCATTGCCCGCTCCACCCGTGCCTACGACATCGCCGGCCGCTACGGCGGCGAGGAGTTCCTCGTCCTCCTCCCCGGCTGCCATCAGGCTCAAACCGAACACAGCGCCGAACGCATCCGCGCCGCCATCGGCCTGCTGCCTTTCCACGCCGGCGACGTCCTTCTCTCCCTCACCGTCAGCATCGGCGCCACCGTCGCCCTCGACACTCCCGGCCCGGATCGTCAGGCCCTGGACGCCGAGTTCCTCAGCTGCGCCGACCTCGCTCTCTATGAGGCCAAAAGCGCCGGACGCGACCGCACCGTTCTCCGCCTCCCCGACCCCGTGAGCGTCTGAGTTTTTCCGGTTGGATTGAGAAACGCCTGAATCGAGAACTGCCGCGACCCGCTTTGGCTACCGCCTGCAGGCGACCGACCCTCTCTGTGTCCTCTGGGCTCTCTGTGGTGAATCTCCCGGCTACCCGCTACCTGGCTATCCGCTCCCCGCCAGCTGCCGGCCTTCCCCGAACGTTGCCTTGATCCACCGCTGCGCCGGCCGCTCAATGAACTTCATGGCCAGAATCGCCGCCGTCACCAGCAACCCGTAGCTCAGCCAGGGATCGAACCGTGTCAGCCCCATCCGCGCCACAAGATGATGGTCATGGATCATGTTCCACAGATTAAAGTGCAGAATATACAGGCAATAACTGGCCTGCCCCACGGCCACAAACGGGACGAACCCAAAAAACCGCGCAATCAGATTGTGCCCGGCCAGCCCCAGCACCGCCATGCCGAACAGCGGCATCATCAGTCCGTCGTGCATCATGGGAAACGGCAGATAGTTCCCGAAGTACAGCGCCGTCAGAATCCCCGCGATTCCCAGTCCGCCCAGCACAAACCGCCTCCGCGCTCCCCTTGGAATCAGCGAATCGATGTCGGCCAGCACAATCCCGAACAGAAACGATGGAATATGCGGCGGCGGCGTAAACTTCAGCGCCCGAATCCAGAATCCATCCGTGTAGCGCCCCACATGCATCACCCCGTCGGGATGCAACGCCATATACAGCGTCGGCAGCACCATCCCCAGCCCCCAGAGCCCCAGCAGAATCGCGCACAGCCGCCCGATATGCTTCGGGCGCCTCCATAGAATCACCAGCGGGAAGATCAGATAGAAGAACGCCTCCGTGCACATCGTCCACGCCGGCGTGTTCCAGAACGTCGACAGCGAGGGGCTCCACCCCTGCAGCATGAACGGCGTCAGCACCACACCCCATGCGAATTGCGCGTGCGACCGAGCGTGCCACTCCTCCATCAGCATGCCCAGTGACACCACCAGCGCCACCAGGTAGATGGGATACAGCCGCGAAACCCGGGCGATCCAGAAGTTTTTTACTTTCAGTTGCCCCTTCTGCGCCCGATCGGAGTAGTTGTACGCCAGCACAAACCCCGACAGCAGCAGAAAAAAGCTGACCGACGTATACCCACTCTCCACAATCGGCGACAACGGCCCGAACCACTGCGGATTGCAGAAGTGGTAGAACACGATGTTCATGGCAGAGAAAGCCCGCAGCCCGCTCAGCGCCGGCAGGTGCTCTTTCTTGGCCTTCACCGCTACCGGACCGTGCGATCCGGCCGTCTTTCCACTGTCCTCGGGGGAGGCCCCGCCCATCGCGGGTACGATTTGAAGTTGTGCGCTCAGGCCGTTACCAGACTGCCGACTTTCTCCCCCGAGATGACCCGGCGGATATTGCCCGGCTGGTTCAGGTTGAAAATGATCATGGGCAGATTATTGTCCTTACACAAACTCACCGCTGTGGTATCCATCACCTTTAACCCCAGCCGCAGAATTTCCATGTAAGTAATCTGCTCAAATTTCACCGCGTCCTGTCGGATGACCGGATCGGCATCGTAGATGCCTTCAACCTTGGTTGCCTTCAGCAGCACATCAGCCTTGATTTCCATCGCCCGCAGAGAAGCCGCCGTATCCGTCGAAAAATACGGGTTCCCCGTCCCTGCTGCAAAAATCACCACCCGGCCTTTTTCCAGGTGCCGGATCGCCCGCCGCCGGATGTACGGCTCGCACACCTGATCCATCTCGATCGCAGACATCACCCGGCAATACACATCCCGCTTTTCCAACGCGTCCTGGATGGCCAGCGCGTTGATCACCGTCGCCAGCATCCCCATGTTGTCCGCGGAGACGCGATCCATCTCCCGCGCCTGCTCCGCCACCCCGCGAAAGAAATTGCCCCCGCCCACCACCAGGGCCACTTCCACGCCCATCTGGTGCACTTCCGCCACTTCGCCGGCAATTTCATGGATCCGGATCGGGTCGACGCCGAACCCCTTGCCCGCCGCCAACGCCTCTCCGGAAAGCTTCAAAACCACCCGTTTATACATGCTGCCTGAAGTATCGCATGCCCCACTGCCAGCTCGCTGTGAGCCCACGCGAAGCGTTGTTACCGGGCGCAGCGTTGCCCTCCCAGCGCAGCGTTGCCCTCCCAGCGCAGCGTTGTCCTCCTGAGCCTGTGTCGGCGGGCGAAGGACCTGCCCTGAAAATACCCCTTCGCCATCCCCCACTGTCATCCTGACGGTTCGCGTCGCGAGACGGAAGGATCCGCGGTTGCTTTTTCATGCTTCCCGGGTGGGACACGGTTCCATGCAGGACTGCGGTAGCTCCTGGCAAGCCATCCCTGTGGACGACCGAGCGAGGCCGCAGGGCCGCACCGTCCTTTCGGCCCCGCGACCGGCTCCCGGCTACTTCCCAAACACCCTTGCCAGCGCCTGCCCCGCTTCCCCGTCCTCAATCACGACGGTACTGTGGTTGTCCAGCACATCCCCCCACGAAGCGGCAAATTCGTACAGCTTCACCGGATCGTCGCTCTCAAACAGCGTGTACCCTCCGCTCGCGTCCGTCTTGTGCCAGCGGCCCAGAATCTTCACCCCCGCCGGCGGCGTCGCTTTGCCGCCCAGAAACCGCTGCACCGCCTCCGGAACGCACCCCGGACGAATCGAATACGTCGACATCACTTTCATCGAGCACCTCAACATTTTGAATTGGGATTTCTCTTCGGGAGAGGTTGGCCGCAAGTCTCCCACGCCCCTCCCGCCCCCGTCAATCCCGATGTCTTTCGTGCGGCGCCCGTAGCAGAGTGATGTGGCCCGTCACCCGTCACCTGCAATCTGTCCCCTGTCCCCTGTACCGTCCGCCCAGCCGAGCGCCGCCGAGATGCCGCCCGGGTCACTGTCGCCTGGCGCAAATGCCGATAAGACCTGATTTCCCCGTCACCCTGGTATGCCGGCTTTCTGCGGAATTCGGACAGGACAGCTCTGGAGCGGGCGCGCCGTGTTTTCGGAGAGCAACGCAGAGACGTATCGGGTCCAATCCAGTTCTGCTAACGAGTCAACATGCCATTTCGACGGTTTGCCCGTTCTACTTCCAGTTGCCCGGTCCGGGGATCACGAAGGCCACCCACCGGCCCGTCAATCGGCGCGCTGGCGATAATTCGCTCATCGAGAAGGCGAATTGCTCACGACTGGCAGGTTTTCCACGACCTATTATCTCTAAATGACGCAAGCAGCTCATTTACGCGGCGCGACGATCTCGTCGCAAGCCGCCGTCGCCCTTGCTGAATCCGGCCAGGAAGACGACATCACCGTCCTGACCCTCACCTTCGCTCGCGCCGAGGTGCTTTTCGCATAGCTCATTCTCTTCGCTGATGCCGTGCCGATCTCACCATTGTTTGGCTACCCTCAATACAATGGCAGGATTTCGCCGCCAGAGACACGAGCTCAACATCCCGACCGCCTCAGTTCGTAATCAACGTTGACGTATAGTCGCCATGCCGTCCAGGTGACCCCAACGAAGCGGAGATCTTCAAGAGCACGCAACGCCCGTTTCCCGTCGACTTGCCCCCTGGGGAACCACGGAGTTTCGGTGACCTGCGGTCGAATTCGCACCGATGAGTGTTCAGTCCGGTTCGCTATAATTCACAGACTGGCGAGCATATTGGTTGAGTACAAGACTGCTCCCCACTGACCGAGGCCGCACATGACGAACCCCGGGGAAGCAGCGAAGGACAGCGCAGACCGCTTCGATCGAAGCAATGCAGCTTCAGGACTGAGCCGCAGAGCATGGCTCAAGCTCGCTGCATCTGCGGGCGCGATGGCTCTTTCCGCCGACCCTTTGCAGAGCCTCGCATTGTCCGCAAAACCTACCACCGCTGCCGCCAAATACCCCGCTCCTCCCGAATGGACCGGCCACAACCGGAAACTGGGCGAATATTCCCTCGCTCAGGGCTATCCCGCCTATGAACCGCATCCGCGTTATCTCGGTGAGCTCCACGGTTCCTGGTCTCAAATCGGCAGGCAATATGGCGAACGGGCAGGCGATCTGATCCGGTTGGTGTATGAAGGGTGGTACCGTGAGCTTCTGCCGGTGCAGGGCAGCAGTGAAATCATCACTGCTTATTTAGCCCAGCAGGAACGGTACTATGAATTCCTGGTCCCTGAAGCGCTGGAAATGATGCATGGCATGGCCGACGGCGCGGCGACGGAACTTTCCGCTTCCGCCTTTCCCCGCGAATTGAGCCATTTCAACAAGATCCTGATGATCAACAGCTATTACGGTCTGAAGGGAAAACCGCCCGTGTCTTCGACGGCGGAGCTCGCATCGGCCGACGATGACATCCACTGCTGCAGCGGTGCTGTTATTCTCGGCTCCGCCACTCGCGATGGCAAAGCGATTCATGTCAGCTCAGAGGACCAGCACTTTTTCCCACAGGAATATCTGGTCACCTTCATTGCCAACCCGAAGGACCCGCGAGCCCATCGCTTCACCGTCACCGACTCCGCAGGCGAGATTGGGAGCGAACACGCGCAGAACGATCGCGGGGTGACCGTGAGCGGATATGCGGGCGGAAGTCTGGGCATTCTCGGGCCGACCCTGGAGGCTCCGTTCTCCGGCTATCGCAGACCCGGTCTGGACTGGCAGTTGGGGAACTTTTACGGGGCAGCCTTCGCCAGTTCGGCCAGGCATGCTGTCGAGCTTCTGACCGTCGGCCGTCCGGAATATCGAGCCAAATCAGGACATACGATCGTCATCGGGAAATGCACGCGCGGCGCGAACTGGGTCGTTTCCGACCGTCGCGAAGCCTTCGTGGTCGAGAGTATTCCAGCCGATGAAAAGGGTATGGCGCGTTACGCCATTCGCGTCCCGGGCGAAATGGGGGAGAGAGGCGATCACTATGTCGTCTCGACGAACAATGTCGAGGCCAAGGACAGCTACACCGAGGACAACCGTCACGACCCTGACCATCCCATGAACCAGCATGGGAACGGCACACAGAATCCAACGCATTTTGGGCTCAACGGCACCGGCACGCGCTTTTGGACCCTCATGACTCTCATCCAACAGAATTACGGGGAGATCACCGTGGAGATGGTGCAGGAATGGCGCAGAACGCATTTCCTCTACGATGCATCGGGTACACGGCACGATGACGTCGAGATTGGCGGCAATCGAATTCCGGTTTATTTGGTTCCCGATACCGCCAATTTGTGTCGGCACAGCTCCGGACCGGCTGGCGTGGATACCAATGTGGGAATCAATATCTATGTCAGCCTGTCGGTGGCGAACGACCTGACATCTTTCCGAACCAAGGGCAGACCCTGCGAGTGGGACGGACCCTGGGATCGCCTGTCGCTGCAAAATCCGCCGCGCTTTAGTTAGGGTGAAGATTTGCTTCCTGATTGAACCCAGGATGCAGAGTTCGATGGCACATAGCTCAGCTCGAGTCTCAGAGATGCGCGACCCGAGTCGCCGCTACGCTCAGTCGGCCCGACTCAATCCACCAGCGCGGCAATTTCCTGTTGAGGTTGCCAGCTTTCTTTCCTGCGGCGCCGCGGGTTGGAAGGATCTGTCATAGCAAGCTCACAAAAGTCCTGGAAAGGGAGAAGGCAGCCCGAAGGCATTGGCGACACGGTTGAAGCCGGCAAAGAGAGCGGCGATATGCACCGCTTCCGCCAGCTGCGCTTCTGTCCAGCCGGCCTGCATGGCGGCGTCGATGTCGGAGCGCGTGATGGTATGCGATTCGATGTTCACTTTGCCTGCCAGTCGGAGCAACGCGCATTCGGGGGAGGAGATCAGCGGCGAATCCAGGTCTCCGGTCCGCAGCGCGCCCAGCAACTCGGCCGATCCCCCCTGCGAACAAAGGAAATATCCATGACTGTCGGCGCAATACGGGCACGCATTCTGGAGGGAAAGAGATGTGGCGATCATCTCCTTGTGCCGCCGCGTCAGCAGCCCCTCCACGAACAGCAGCCCCTCGGCAATCTCCAGCATGCCGCGCAGCAGCGGCGGGTGGGTAGCGAAGCACAACAAAATACCGGGGAGATCGCTCCGGCCGAAGCGCTCACGATACTGCTGGAAGAGCGCCCGGACAGCTGTTTTCCCATCTCCGCGTACATCGATTTATCGCGTGGCTGCCAGGTGCCCAAACCGTCGACGTAGCGGTTGTACATGCAGAACGCAGCGGCAATCAGAACAGTGTCGTGGATCTCGGGATCCGTGGCGCCCTGGGCCTTTGCCCTGGCGATGTCGTCGAGAGTGACACGCTTGCCATCCTGCTGCACCTTGCCCGCGATCGCCAACAGTGCTTTCAGCTTTGGCGACACTGGCGCGCTCTCGAAGTCGGTCTTCACCTGCTTCACGATCTTGCCCCGGTCCCTCGACTTGAAGGCCTCAATACGATGGCAGGCGCGATGAAGCGCTATGTATGGCGGTCTTCGCTCTCAAACACAAGGTGCGCATGGCCGGTCGCAGGATCGGTGAGCAGAACAGGGACAACTTCAAAGGCGGTGCGCAGATGATCGGCCGTGAGGACGTCCATGATGTTGCCGTCGGCGAGGATGCGGCCATGGTTGAGCAGCAGAAGGCGATCCGCGAAGCGGGCCGCCAGACCCAGATCGTGCACGACACCCACCACGACGACATCCGCCTGCGACGCAAAGGCCCGTACCTTCTCCATGAAATCGATCTGGTGACGAATATCGAGGAAAGTCAGCGGCTCGTCGAGAAACAGGTAGCGCGCCGAACCTTCGAGCGGCCGCCAGATCTGCGCCAGGACGCGTGCGAACTGCACCCGCTGTTTCTCTCCGCCACTCAGTGTGCCGTAGCTGCGGTCGGCCATGGCGTCCACATCGAAGAAGCGCATGACTTCCTCGCAGACCTGCAGGTCGCCATGGCCGGGACGGGCTCCAAAATGCGGATAGCGCCCCATCAGCACCAGCTCGCGAATCGGAATGGAGAAGGCGACCTCAATGGCCTGCGAGAGCACGGCCCGGCGCTGCGCCAAGTCCCGCTCGCTCCAGTGCGCCGCGTCCTTGCCGTCATAGGCAACGCTGCCTTCGGCGGGGCGAAGCAGCCGAGCCAGCAGCTTGATCAAAGTGGATTTTCCCGCGCCATTGGCTCCCACAATGAGGTGCAGACGCCCGGGCTCAAAGCGCGCCGAGACGTGGTCGATCAGCGCGCGGCCATCGGCTCGGAAGACGAGATCAGTTGCGGTCAGCATGGCTCAGGACAGATACTCCCGGCTGCGCAGCAGCGAAAGAAAGACGGGCACGCCCACGACGGCGGTGACGATACCGATGGGCAATTCGGCGGGGCGCAGGGACATGCGCGCAATCAGATCCGCGACGCTCAGCAGCGTTCCGCCCAGCAGCGCGCTGCCAGGAATGAGGAAGCGATTGTCGGGTCCGCGCAGGATGCGCAGAATGTGCGGAACAATCAGCCCGACGAAACTGATGACTCCGGTAAAGGCCGTGGCCACGGCGACCATAACCACGTTGATGGTGAGCACAGTCCACTTCAGACGCCGGACGTTGACGCCGAGCGCCACTGCTTCGTCTTCGCCGATCATCAGCGCATTCAGGGATTTTGCATACGCGACGGCAGGCACGAATCCGATGACGGTAGCCGCTCCCACTACGAACACGGAGTTCCAGTTTGCGCCGGAGAGGGTGCCCAGATTCCAATAGATGATGGAACGGGCCGCCGGATCGCGCGCCACATAGGACAGAAACCCGATGCCGCTCATAAAGAGCGCGTTGATGGCGAGCCCGGTGAGCAGGAGACGCAGGATGGAGCTGCGACCTTCGCGTTTCGTGTGCGCCAGCGCAAACACCAGATAGGTCGAGAGCACCCCGCCGGCGCACGCAGCAAACGGGAGCGTCCAGCCGCCGAGGCTGACATTGAGCAGCGCGCCGAAGACGTAAAAGAGCGCCGCGCCGAATGCCGCGCCGCTTGAGGTGCCCACGAGGCCGGGCTCGACAATGGGATTGCGAAACAGCGCCTGCATCAGCGTTCCGCCTACGCCCAGGCAGGCTCCGACCAGCAGACAGAGGATGGCCCGGGGAACGCGCAGTTGCATAAAGATTCTCTGGTCGAGCGGGAGATCACCGCGACCGGAGAGCGTGCTCCACACCGCAGTTGCCATCTCATGGACGGAAAAATCCATGGCCCCATAGCGGATTGAGACCGCCGTCGTCGCGATCATCAGCAGGAACAATACCGCGAGCCACAAGCGGTCCGCACGGCGCGAGTTCATTGATGAATGATCTTCGCCAGCTGAATAATTGCGGTGCCCGTGTCCGGACCGAAGTACATCAGCTCATGTTCGGGTACGTGGTAAATCCGATTGTTCCTGGCGGCGTCGGTCTCGGCGACGCCGGGCAGCGCTTTCGCCGCTTCCATCGATCCGAGCCTGTTGTAACCGTAGTCGGTCATCAGAATGACCTGCGGATTGCTCTCGGCGATGATCTCCGGCGAAACCATCCGCTCCATGCCGCGCTTCTGGATCGCCATTTGCCCACCGGCCATTTCCACCATCTTGCCTGCCGTACCCGCGTCGCCGCCGCCCCCGTTGCCCACCAGCAGGTAGATGTTCGAAGCGCGCCCGAAATGAATCACGACAACGCGCGGGGTGGTTTTGTACTGCTTCACGGCGATGGCTGCGGCCGCCATCTCCCGGTCCATCTGTGTGCAGAGCTCTTCGGCGCGCTTTTCTTTGCGGAAGAACGCGCCCATCTCGAGCAGCAGCGCTTTGGTGCCCGCGACGGAATCGTCCTTTGCCTGGAAGGTTTTCATCGGAATGTGGAGGGCCTGGAGCTGCCGGACCACATTGTCGGGGCCGATGTTGTTGTCGTCGATAATCAGGGTCGGATGGAGCGAGAGAATCCCCTCGGCGCTGAGGGCGCGATGGTATCCGACGGTAGGCAGCTTGGTAATTTCCGGCGGATAGGTGCTGGAGTAATCGACGCCGACGAGGTTGGCCTGCGCGCCTAGCGCGTAGATCATCTCGTTGTAAGCCTCGCCGATGCAGACGATCCGCTGAGCGCCGGTGGCCGCCTGATCGTTGGTCTTTTTCCCAAATCGGCCGCAGCCTGTCAGCGCACAGACGCACAGGAGAGCAAGGATTCGTTTTGGTCGCCTCATCGGGATGCCTAAGAATACATGACGCCGCGCTTGCCTTAAGAGCCCATCAAACTCTTTGTGCAGATTTCGGCTGGAAGGAAAGCGCTCTTCTGTAACAGCATCGCGAAGCCTGTGCCGTTAAACTGAGCCTGTTGATGAATAATTCATTGCCGCCCCGCCCTGCGATTCTTCTCATGCTGTTGCTCGGCCCGGCGCCGTGCCTGGCGCAGGTGGCCCGCAGCGCATTGAGCGGCACAATCACCGATTCCTCGGGCCGTCTGCTGCCGCAGGCACATGTTACTGCGGTTGAAAACGCGACGGGACTGCACCGCGAGACGGGTTCAGGCCCGAGTGGCAACTACACGATTCCGCAATTGCCGGTGGGCATTTATACCGTGACCTTCGAGCACCAGGGCTTCGAGAAGCTGCAGTTCGTCAATGTACAGCAGGTCATCGGCAGGACTCGTACCCTGAATGCGACGCTGCGGGTCGCCGGCGGCGAACAGCGCGTGGAAGTTTCGCGCGCTTCGTCACTGATGGATCACAACACCAGCGCAGTGACCGGCCTGATCGAGAAAGAGCAAGTGGATGAATTGCCGCTTAATGGCCGCGACTGGTCGTCGCTGACGGCTTTTATCCCCGGCGCCATCGACACGGGCGGCAGCAATCAGCGTGCGGTTCGCTTCGCCGGACGGGGCCTTGACGACAGCAGTTTCACCTACGACGGCGTGGACGCCACCAACATCGTCAATCAGACGCAGCGCCAGTGGGTGCGTATGGCAATTCCGCTGGACGCCATTGCCGAGTTCCGCGTCGATACGCTGCTGGCATCCGCCGAGGAGGGCGCGACGGGCGGCGCCCAGCTGGCCGTTACGTCGCCCTCGGGCACGAATCAGTTCCACGGGCGGCTGTTCGAGTATCTGCGCAACAACATCTTTGACGCGCCGCTGCCTGCATGGGCCTCCCATGACGAAACGCAGCAGCCGCTTCGCCTGAATGAGTTCGGCGGAGCGCTGGGCGGGCCGATCGTGCGCGACAAGACGTTTTTCTTTCTTGCCACCGAAGTCTACCGGCAGAACTGGGGCTATCCCATCAGCGGGGACGTGCCAAGTCCGTCGCTGATTGCATCGGTTCCGAGCGGTTCGCCCGTGTACGCCATCGTGCACGCTTACCCCGGAGCCGGTCCCCGAACCATCCTCACGCCCTGGACGCCGGCCACCGACCCGGGCGACCCGCACTCTATGGACTATGACCTGCTGACCTGCGAATGCGAGCAGGTAGTGGACGAGGGCTCGGGGATGGTGCGGATCGACCAGCATTTCTCGGCGAAGACCACTGGCTTTCTGCGCTTCAACTATGACCGGTCGGCCGACACGCAGCCCTTTTCGGCTGCTGCAACGGACCTGGAGCAGAGGATCTCCGCGCCGGTCAATGGCGCGCTCGAATTGCTGCACGTCTTCAATCCCCATCTCGTGAACGAGGCCGAAGCGGGATTCAATCGCTCCACCGACAACGCCTACAACTACAGCGACAACGGGACCCTGTATCAGGTCGCAGTTGCCACCGGTCCAGGGCCGGGGTTTGTCACGGAGAACTACAACTACGACAGCGTCTACGTGGGCAATTCGTTTTCGGGACTCGACAATCTGACCTGGGCTCATGACCGGCATACCGTCAAAACCGGAGTGGAGAACCGCCACATTCAGATGAATCAAAATTACGGGGAGCACGGAAAGCTCACGTTTTCCACGGCGGAGAATCTGGCCAACGATGTCCTGAGCAAAGCCAGCCTGACCGGCGCCCTGCCGATTAACGATATGCGCAAGAACAATTACTTCTTCTATATGCAGGATGAGTACAGGTGGCGGGCCGGCCTCGTCCTGAATCTGGGTGTGCGCTACTCCATTTTCGATCTCTTCCATGAGGCGCATGGAAAGGCCAACCCTTTCGACTTTGCTACCTGCGGGGGGGTCTGTGGAGTGGGCGCCAGCTTCGGCCAGCAGAATTACGGCGACGTCGATCCCCGTCTCGGCTTCGCCTGGACGCCGTGGAAGACCGGACGGACGGTGGTTCGAGGCGGATTCGGCATGTACCACGAAGACGGACAACTGGACGATCAAAATCTGCCCGCGAAGAACGAAGTTCCTTCCTATTCGGCGACTGGCAGTGCGAGCTCGCCGCTTTCGTATCCGGTCACGTTCGGCGCGGGAACCCTCTCGCCGAATGCCGAACAACGAAACCGCAAGGACACGTATGTCGAGCAATGGAGCCTGTCGGTGCAACGGGAGCTGCCGGCGAATTTCGTGACCACCGTCTCTTATCTGGGTAGCCACGGCGTGCATCTGCTGGAGACAAACGTGGTGAACCTGATCGATCCGGCCACGGGGGCGGTACAGTATCCGGCCTTCGCTCCCGCCATTCCCTGGCGCGGTTCCATCGGCATGAGTTCCTACAATGCTCTCTCCGCAGCCTTGCGGCGTGCGTTCTCCCGGGGTCTGCTGGTGGCGGCCAACTATACGTGGTCGCACGAGATCGACAACGGATCGAACGGCAGCGGCGATGGCGACGAGATCTCGCCGCAGAATCCGTTGTGCCTCGCCTGCGATCGCGCCAGCGGAACCTGGGACGCGCGCCATGTGATCAATGGCAATGCGGTGTATCAGCTCCCCTTTGGCCTGGGTAAGGCCATGCTGAGCCAACGCGGGATGGCGAGTGCCATGGCCGGCGGCTGGGAGTTGTCAGCGACAGCGCTGGCCCGCACGGGCTTCCCGGTGAACGTGCTGATGCCCAGCAGCTACACCGCGCCGTATGGAGCTTCCGGCACAGAGCGTCCGGATCGGGTGCCGGGCGTTTCTGTTACACCGCCGGGAGGCAGAACGGTGGCGGAGTGGATCAATCCCGCGGCTTTTGCCGCTCCGGCCGGAGAGTTCGGCACCGCACCGCGCGACCTGGCTCGCGGCCCCGGCACCTGGCAGGTCGATCTCGCCGCCGACAAAATCATTCCGTTGTCGGAAGTCGCGCATCTGGAGTTCCGCTCAGAGTTTTACAACGTTTTCAATCACCCGCAACTGGGTCAGCCACAGGCCACGTTCAGCCCCTTGAATACGACCGGATTCGGCAGCATCATCAACACGGTAAATACCGTATCGCCGGTAACTCCGGTAGGCTCGGGAACCCCTCGCGAGATTCAGTTCGCAATGCGGGTTGAATTCTGACACGGAGCCCGCTAAGTCACGAGGTGAATAGCTTCTCCGCCGCTTATGGGCGGTAAAGCTATCCTCGGTCGTCAGCGGGAGCATTTCCGCACTTGAACTAAAACTGCCGGCACACCTTACGAACTATTGGCGGGACCAATGGCTCCGGAGGACAGACGGGCAATATTCGCGAGACATTCGGCACGGCTGGGGTCGAAATCCTGTTCAATCTGGTTCTTCCGTATGCGATCTACATCAAAGCGGAAGCAAGTATCCGGTCAAGCGGCATCGCTCCCCGCTTCTCTGGAACGTGATGGAGTTCGTCCGCAGGCGCCGGCTCGACGCAATGTCACTCCGGGTAATCACCGGAATCGCGCTCTCCCTGCTCGCTTTTCTGGGTGGAGGTTCGGTGCCGTTTTTGCAGCTGCGCGAGAACATTGTCACCTGCCTGATTGGACTTGTTTTTCTCGGTTCCGCTGCGATCATTCGCCCCTGATCTACCAGCTCGCACTTATCAACGCTTAGATATCCAGCCCTTCGAATTTGATCGGCTCGGCGTCGGCGGTTCCCATCCCGTCCATCATCTCGGACAATGGACGCGAGCAACTACCAGGGCATGCTTGGAAAATCAGTATTGATGCGTCGGCTCGGCGTCGGCGTTCAGGTGGCCGACCCAGCCGGGCGATCCTGTATCTGATCCCGTCCTCAGTACTGATGCCGAAGGCATAACTTCCCGCTCGCCCGATCCGATCTGGCTGCCCACAGTGGACACATCGAGAGCTCTTGCTGCCTGAATCCAGCGTCGCTCCTGCCCCAGCAACTCATGTCGCAGACGCCACCGTTTACACTCAAGCTAAATGCTGAACCGAGGCTATGCCTACACCGCAATCATCAACCGCAAATACCATGGACAACCTCTGCTCTCCCACCTGGCATGCCTTTACCCCCACTCAAGCCCGCAAGCCTGGCAAGTAAAGCTGAACCACGGCGAAGTCACCTTGAACGGTGTCACCTCCACCGGAAGCGAATTGGTCACATCAGGCCAAACTCTGGTGTGGAACCGTCCACCCTGGATCGAACCAGACACCCCTCAGCACTTCGAAGTCCTGTTTGATGACCCACATCTGTTGGCCGTCAACAAACCCAGCGGCCTGCCCACCCTCCCCGGCAGCGGTTTCCTGGAAAACACCCTCCTGCGCCTGGTGCAAAGGCATTGCCCCCATGCAAGCCCTGTCCACCGGTTGGGTCGAGCCACCAGCGGCATCCTCCTATTCGCTAAAACAGCGCAGGCGGCCTCCAATCTGGGGGCAAATTGGAATACACCCAAAATTCAAAAAATCTACCGGGCGGTGGCACAAAAGATTGCGCTGCAGGACAGCTATGAGATCCTCACACCCATCGGCCTGGTAGCGCACCCGCTCATCGGTTCCGTGTGGGCCGCCAGCCCAAATGGCAAGCCGTCAAAGTCAGTGGCCAAGGTGATCTCCCGCACCACTAGCACCACCACATTTGAGGTAAGCCTGTATTCGGGCCGTCCTCATCAGATCAGAATCCATCTGGCATCCATCGGCCAACCGCTGGTTGGCGATCCTCTGTACGGCTTAACCGGCCAGCCTCTTGAAAAGGACCCTGGCCTCCCCGGCGATGGAGGATATTTCCTACACGCCCAATTTCTGAAATTCCACCACCCCATTACCGGAGTACAAATCCATCTCGAGGCAGCTTTGCCGTTTGGATTCTCGTTGCATGAGTAGGTTCACGGCGGGAATCGAATCAGGGTGCCCGTTGAAAGCTGCGAGATGCCGCAATTCCGAATCCTGACGAGGCGAGTTGAATGGCACGCCGATCATGGTGGTTAGATCCCCCTGAAGTCGGCCAGGCGCTGGTTTCCCGGGAGCGGGCGCCGCCGTGGACGGCCTGGTTTGGCTAGTATCAGGCTGTATTGTGAGCTTCAATCCGCAGAGTCACTTCCTGACCGGGTTGCAAGGGCACAGCCAGCGGCACGCACTCGAAGCCGGGCACGAGATTGAAGCTGCGTGTCTCGGGGATTGGGTCGAAGGTTGACCGGCTGGATCGAATTACAAGCTGGCCCGCAGGTTTGGAGATGCGAACGGCCGAGACGCTGGGCTGCTGCACTCTGTCCGCGGCGCGCGCGATGACCGGCAGAATGAAACGTGCCCCGGGCGGGGCCGAATTCTCCACCAATGCAGTGATTTCGACACTGCCAGGGTCGAGACGGTAACGCAGCGTGTAACGCACGTCACCCCCGGGCAGGGAGAGGCGCGCGACAGAAAGGAGGCGTCCGTGCGCTTCAAAATCGACACGGCCCTCCGAGTGCCGCGCCGTCAGGGTGGCGGCGTAATCGGTATCGCTGACATAGGTGTGGCCTGCCTGGTTCAGCTCGATACGCGGTGTCAGCGGCATGTGCGGGACATCGCGACAGGCCTGCTGATTACTGATCTCGATCATTTCATAGCGAGTCATGCTCGCGCTGAGCACAGGACCGAGACTGCGGTGGAAGAGCATGGCCAGTGCGCCACCCGAGACATGACCGCCCCGGGGTTTCGCGGTCACCTCTCCCTCGTATGGACAATCGTAAGCGGTGACCGTGGCGCGCCAGTCACCGACGGCGGCTAGGTGAGTGTCGAAGACTGGAAAACTACGGAGCCCGTACGGCTCATCGCGAGGCAGAGGGAGCGGCGCAGCCGGGAGTGGATCGGGGCATTCGTCAAGGACGGTGGCCAGCGCCTTGGCATGGGTGAAGGTGTGATGGATACAGGGGAAATCGCCGTGGACGAAATAGTCGGGTCCCCCGTAGAGCAGACCATTGTGGGTGCAGGCTGCCATCAGTTCCAGGTTCCGGCGAGCGGCCTCTTTCAGGCGAGGCTCGTATTGGGCGAGCATGATAAAACCGGGATGACAGCCGTCCGTCGTGCGGCTACCCCACCAGCTCCACTTGTAATTGCGCGTGCCCCAGCTATTGTCCCAGGAGCCGTCGGGAAGCATAAAGTCCAGTGCTGCGCGCATGGCTGCGACGACCTGATCGCGGACCACCGTATCCTTCGCCAGCACCGCGTACATACCCAGCGAAGGCAGAGACTCCTCGACGTCGTAGCCAAGGTCGACAGGGCGGCAGCCCTTCGGGGTGAGTCCGCGCTGCGGATGTCCTTCCCCGAAGAGGATGCCTGAGGGCGTAAAGAAGTCGAGGACAGCGTGGGCCATCTTACGGCCGCGATCGAGATAGCGGTGTTCTCCCAGCACCTGGCCGCAGAGGATAAATGCGAGCGAGGATGTAACTGGGTAATTGATATTGCCGGTTTCGATGGTGATATAGCTGTCGAGGAATTTGGCCGCAACGGCAAGACGGTCGGTCCATCGGCTACGCGTTGCTGAATCGAGCAGCGATGCATGATGACGCAGCGCCTCGGCGAGGGCAATGGCATGGAAGACCGTAATGCCCTTCCAGGAGCTGAGCGTTACATCGTTGATCCAGCTGCCGTCCGCCTGGCTGACCTGGCGCTCAGACCAGTCGTGAACCAGGAGGGCGGCGCGCAGGTAGCGATCGTCGCCGCTGGTGTGCGCTATATGGAGCAGTGGGTAGGTGGCCTCGCCGCATCGGCCATGGATCAGCACGCAGGATGGGCAAAGAAATCCGCCCCGAGTGGCGGCATCGCCCATGCAGACCTGGCGGGTTAGCAGGCCGTCGCACCAGCTATGGAGCAGATCGGCGTAGAGGTTCGCGTGCTCGTCGCCGTGCGCGCTGAGGTGGAGCGGTTTCCGGGTTGCACCGTATACGGTCGGCACAAAGGCCGCTGCGGACTGGGCGCCGGCCAAGCGGAGGAAATCCCGGCGGCTCAGTTGGGACCCAATTGTTTCGCTCATCGCTCCTCCTGAAAGAGAAATGGGCAGGCTAGCCGGTGCGCCCAGGTTTCAAATCTCTTCCATTCGTAGCAGATCACACAATCTCCGTCCCCAGATAGACGGTAACGCCGGTTCGGTCGCGCGGAGCACGGCCAGCAGGATCCTCAACGCTCTTCCGCCGTCTCGGATCATGATTAAGGCGCTCGTTCAGCCCCTCGACCACCGAGGTCGGCCGGGATCACCGGCAACGTGATGGAAGAGGGATGCTCTCGGTCGTGCAGGATGGTTTGAGTCGCTTTCTGCCACTTCACGCTCACGCCAAAGGGAGCGCCTGTATTGGGGTTGGGCGCAAACTGCGGGAAGTCACTCGATGAGATCTCGACTCGGATCCTGTGGCCGGGCAGAAACAGATTGCTGGTCGGCCACACATGAATCGTGTACTTGTAGATCTCTCCGGACTTGATCGGCGTTGGTTTGGAGAGCGACTCGCGGAAACGCGCATCCTGAATGCCATTGGCCAGATTGATCGCCGTCCCGTCCGGGTAGACGTCCACGAGCTTCGCGGTGAAGTCTGTCTCCGGCGCCGTCGACATCGCGTAGAGGGTCACAGTAATGGGCCCGGTGACGTCCAGAGGCTTCGTCAAAGGAACGCTGGTGTAGACGAGGATGTCGCTGCGCTGTTCGATCGCCGACTGATCAAACTGCCCCTGCGGACCCGTGATCCACGAGCAACAGGAATGCCCTCCGATGCTGGGAACCGGATTGGACGGATCGTAAACGAACTTATCGGAAGCGGCCGGGTTGGCGGCCGCGGCGGCGCTGTCGAGTGTCGGCGCAGTCTCGCCAAGCGTGCCGTCTCCCATGATCGACGCCGCGTGGCCGCCGCTGGCGAAGTACCACGGTTGGTATTGCGTGCCGGGGATGGGCCAGTCGGTGGCGGTATGCCAACGATTCTCGCCCATTTCGAAGTAATCGACGCGCGGTCCGGTGGCCACGCCGTTGTCCTCGCCTTTCAGGAAGTGATCGAACCAGACGAGCATCAGTTGGTTCACCGGGCTGTCCGCGACCGGGCCAAGCGCCTTCAGGCGAGGGCTGACCGGGCTTGTCGGCCGTCCCCAGGCAAGGTGCTCCCACGGGCCGATCACGATGCGCTGATTCGTTCTCGCCAGTTCTGTTCCGCCATTTCGACGCATCCCCTCAAAATTCACCAGCGCGCCGTTTACAAAGGCGTCATACCAGCCATCGAAAGCCAGCACCGGCACATCGACCTTGTCGTAGCGCGATTGAATGCTGAACTGCTTCCAGTAAGCGTCGTCAGTGGAGTGCTTGATTGAGTCGAAGAAGTAAGGAGCAACAGCAGGATCGCCAGGATGGAACGGCGGGAACTGATCGTAGGGTGTGAAGTGCATCCACTTCGCCAGATCTTTGGATTCATCACGGAGGGCGGCCGCGAGCTTGCTGTCGCCACGGTTCAGAGCGGCGGAGTGCACAATCGTCTCCATCATCCAGCCTTCGATGAAGGCAAGGCGAAAGGCTCCATCTTCATACGTCCATCCGTCGTAGTAATCGGATGCCGTATTCGATGGAACGATGGTTTTCAGCGCGGGGGGCGTTGCAGTAGCGGCGAGCCACTGCGTGGCTCCCACATAGGACGAGCCGTACATGCCGACTCTGCCATCGGCTCCAGGCAGATGAGCAGCCCATTGCACGGAGTCGTAACCGTCGTCGCGGTCATGCGCGTACTCATAAAAGATTCCCTTCGACGCGTACTGGCCGCGAATATCCTGGATCACGACGAGATAGCAGTGAGAAGCAAACCAGGCCGGTGTCTGGAACCGCGAGGGCTGCACCTGCGCGGCTTCTTTGTTGTACTGCGTGCGCATCAGAATCACCGGCACCGGATCCCTGGTCACCGGCCGATACACATCTGCGTAGAGGACGGTTCCGTCCCTCATTCGCGCAGGCACATTGGCTTCTTTCGTGACCCGGCATGGCCCCTCACCTCCGGCCGGAGGCCACGCCTGAGCAGCCAGGGACGAGCTGCCGAGGACTACCAGGGCAAGAGATGCGACGATCGCAAAACGACGCCGCAGGACAGGAGCAGGCCATCGATTCCGGGTTTTCAAGTCACCTGCAGCATACTCCATAACCAATGCATCCCTCGCAGTTGGAATTGGCAGCGAACCTCGTTACCAGGCGATCTGATCGGGAAAGTACTCAGAAACCAGATCCTCGTAGTAAGGCCGCAGTTCCTTCACGTCCGGTTTGGCCGATCCCTTGGAATACAGATCGTAGGGGTTGAATTTGCGAACCCACTCGAACATGGCCACGTCGTGATCGGACATCAGATGCCGATAGGCTCCATGCCGGTGCGCCGGATAGAAGGAGTGGTAGCGGAGCATGTACTGCGCGGGCTCGGGAAGATACTCCCGCGTGACGCGATAGATGTATTCGTCGTGTCCCCAGCACATGTGGACGTGCTTAAGACCGCAGTGCGGTTCGTAGATGCCGTTCGCGGTCTGATACTCCGGGACCTTCGAGTCAGGATTTAGACCGAAGTATTCCGGGAAGACGATATCGTCCGACCACGCGCAGCCCACGGGAAACGTATCGCCCACAACCGCCCACTGCGGTTCGCCGTACAGACAGAGCACCTTGCCCAGATCGTGAATAAATCCGGCAAGGACCATCCAGCGCGGGTGGCCGTCGCGGCGAATCGCCTCCGAAGTTTGCAGCAGGTGTTCGGTCTGGGATAGATCCGTGTCAGGATCGCTGTCGTCCACCAGTGTGTTCAGGTAATCGGCAGCTTCCCAGATGCCGCGCTTCCCGCGCGAGAGCGCCCCGTATGCGCGCTCTTTACCGAGCACGAAGTCCAGAGTCTGACCGGCGTGGTTCAGGCGATAGAACTCCGCAATGGGGGTGTTGGCATCGTACTTGCGGAAGTTGGCTTGTTCCCTGCCTTCGCGGTAGCGGCCGGCAACGAAGTCGTCCCACTCATCCACGTGCCTGAGGGGTTGCCGGGGAAAATCGTGTGTGGCGGCCATAAGCCCTCCTCTGATTTGGATTTTACGTTACCGGTAAAGTTGCCTGCCCGACTTTCGGAACATGCCATCCGGCTTCATTCTTCAAACCCGTCCGCCCTCACGACGGAGGCCAGTTCAGGGCAGGCAGCAGTTCCTCCGATGGTTCCCATTCGCCGATAGCGGGATTGAGCAGCATTGCCTTGCGTGCCAGCGCGGTGGATCCCGACAGCGCGGCTTCGATCGTGGCCCGCTCATATTCCTTCATCTGCAGCACGAGCCCGCGCACAGCCGGCGGCAGAGCTCCACACGGCTCCGGCAGGATGCAGTCGTTGGCAATCCTGCAGGGCACCTCGACCACGTCGTTGGAATCGATGCCATCGATGGCTCCCTGATTGCGCACGTTGACGATCACCCGCCGGCTCTGCCGCCCCCGCAGGGCGCGCATCACCTCCAGCGCGATTCTGTGGTATCCATTGACCGCCCGGAATGGGTCCTCGCCGCCGACCGCCGCGGAGTGCAGGTCCTGCTGGCTGGTGGCCTCCAGCAGCATGTAGGTTCCTGAACGCGTGTTGAGATAGTCGGTGTACGTTCGAACCGCCGCCGCCCCATCGCCGGCGCTCAGCAAGCTGGCCAGCCGGCGGAACAGCTCGTGGTTCAGCCGCTCCACTTCCGCGCCGCGTGTGCTTCCGCGGGAGCGCTGGTTCGCCAAAGCCCTGCGGCGCGAATAGTAAAAGTAAAGATACTCGGTGGGAATCAGGCCGAGGGCGCGAATCAGATGGTGATCGAACAGCGGAGCCGAATAAAGCTGCGTCAGCAGCGCATCGTCGCCCAGCACGCTGTCAGTCACGTCGTTGCCGCGCAGTTCAACTTTGCGCACCCATCCCAGGTGATTCAGTCCCAGGTATTCGCAGCGAACCTCGGATTCTGCGTTCAGCACGGATGCGATGCGGTGCATCAGCTCCGAGGGCGTGTCGCAGATTCCCACCACGCGCGTCTCTGTGTGGTGCATGACCGCCTGGGTGACCAGACCGGCCGGATTCGTGAAGTTGATGAGCCATGCTCGCGGCGCAAGCTTGTGCACAATCTGCGCCTGCTTGATCGCGACCGGCACCGTCCGCAGCGCCATGGCCATGCCCGCCGGCCCCGTAGTCTCCTGCCCCGGATATCCGTGCTCGATCGCAGCCCGTTCATCGTGGGTGCGTCCGGCAACGCCACCCACACGGATGCTGCTCAGCACAAAATCGGCTCCTTCTACTGCATCCTCGATGCGCGAGCTCTCGCGCACGCGTAAGGACCCGCCTTCACGCTCGACGACGGCTCGGCCCAGGGCGGCCATCATCCTCGCGCGCTCCGAATCCACGTCGTACAGAACCACTTCGTCGATGCCCAGCTCGCGGGCGGACTCGTTGATGCCGAAAATGACCAACGGCGTCCGGACTCCGCCACCACCGATGCAGCTTACCTTACCCATAAGTCTCCTCGTAACAACGGGCGAAATCCTTGCGGCCGGGTAGCCCATTCAGCGCGCCGGCGGATCGCGTGGAAAGACTGCCGCAGATGCATCCGCGGCGGAGACACTCCTCGCTGCTTTCGCGATCCAGCAGTCCGTCGATGAACCCTGCGTCGAACGCATCGCCCGCCCCGGTTGTGTCGATGGTTTCCACGCTGCAGGCCGGCACGCGCACTTCTGCGGCGCCATCTCGCATCACTGCGCCCTGCGAGCCCAGCTTCACCACCCCGCCCGGCCACCTTTCCGCCTGCGTAAAGCGGAGATAGTCATACGCGTCCCCACCAGCAAGAATGTTCGCTTCGCGCTCGTTGGGCAACAAGGTAAGGCGCGCGCACGTTGCCCGGTTAGCGGGATCCAGAAGCCATTGCGGTTGGTGGCCGACATCCAGCGACGCGGTACAGCCCGCTTCCTCTGCGCGATCAAGAAGAGAGGCGGCCAGCCGGGAAGCGACGGGAAAGGCCAGATGCACATGCCGTGCCTTGCGCACACTCTCCAGCATGGCTGTGGCGGCCCACGATTCCTGCAACTGGGCATTGACGCCGATATAAGTGAAGAGCGAGCGCTCCACGCGGCCGGAGATACTGACCGTCACCCCGGTGCCCAGATCCCCGCTGAGCAGCCCCCCGGTTTCCACCCCAAACTGCGCCAGCCGTTGCACCACCCAGGACATCTCCTGCCGGCCCACCAGGCCGACCAGAATCACCGAGCGTCCCAGCTGTCCGAGAGCGCAGGCTGTAATTGCTGCTCCGCCGCCCAGCTCTTTCACATACTCCTGCGTGAACACCTCCTCGCCAGGTTGTGGCCATCGGGCAAAGCCGGTGAAGACATGGTCCACATAAATTTCTCCTATCACAGCAACGTCGTAGGTTTTCATAGCGCTCGAAATGGCCAGCTCCGTTCATGCTGCGCCTTGAGAAAGTAAATCCCGGTGCCGGCCACCGCCATCGCCATGCCGATGCCCACGTAGCGCCACCCGCTGCTGAGCGCGATGTAGATCCATCCCAGCAGGGCAATGATTGCGGGCAGCGGATAAAGCGGCATGCGGTAGCTGTCGCGATTCAGGCCGCGCCTGCGCAGCAACTCCACCGCGACGCATTGGGCGGCAAACTGGAAAATGGCCTGAACCACGATCAGCACCTTGATCAGTTCGGCCAGGGAGAAGACGGAAGCAATCGCCGAGGCGACGCCCATAAACAGCAGAGACACGGTGGGGAACTTCCCCGTTTTGTGCAGCCTCGCAAACGGCCTGAAGAAGCTGCCCTCCACAGCGGCCGCCCACGGGATGCGGGAGTAGCCGAGCATGTTGGCAAAGACCGCGCCGAAGCTCACCACCAGCACCAGCACGGAGATCAGCACCCCGGCCCAGTGCCCGTAAAGCAGCTGCATGAAATCCGCAACCACCGCGTGAGAGTGCTGGGCAACGCGCCAGTCCAGCGAACCGATGATGGAAACATTCATCAGCAGGTAGAGGCCGGCAACCAGAAGAATGGAAAAAATGACGGCGCGCGGAATGTTTTTACTGGGATGTTCGATCTCTCCGCCGAGGAGGCAAACGTTGCTGTAGCCGCCGTAGTCGTACACCGCGATCAGTGTGGTGGCTCCAAGACCGGCCCAGAAGGAACCCGACATATGAAAGGCGCCCGGGGGGAAATGAAAAGCCAGCGCCGGATGAAAATGCAGCGCGCCGCTGATCACGATCCAGCAGCAGGTAGCCATGACAACAACGGTGATGGCCACAGAGAGGCGATCGATGGAACGGATATTGCGATAGAGCAGCCACGCATTCGCCAGGCAAACCAGAACTGCAACAAAAACCAGCGCGGGATGAGTGAGCCCGGGCGCGATAAAACTCATGTACTCGGAAAATCCGACGGCGCCGGAGGCAATCGAAAGGGGACCGGTCAGCAGCGTCTGCCAAAGAAAGAGGAAGCTCATCAGCCGTCCCGGACCTGTCCTCCCGAAAGCCTCCAGCAGGTAGTAATACGGGCCGCCTGAGTTGGGGAGTGCCGCGCCAAGCTCGGCCCACACCAGGCCGTCACACAAGCACAACCCCGCTCCCAGTAACCATCCCACCATGGCCTGCGGTCCGCCCATCGCCGCCAGCGCCAGAGGGATGGTGAGGAAGGGGCCAACGCCCACCATGTTCAGGATGTTGGTGGAAATCGCTCCCCATGGGCCCAGGCCCCGATCGAGCGAGGCCCGAGGCGCGGCGCGTTGCCCGGGAAGCGAATCGGATCTCACGCTGTTCAAGGCAAGGGGCTCAGAAGAGACTTCTGCACGGCAGCGGTATCAGGGCCGGCATTGGTCCCACTTGGCCCGCCGGCATGAAAATCCGGGTTCTTCTCGAGACTGAGCAGATTGGCAAATAGCCGGTAGGCTCCCGGGACCCCCAGCGGCAATTCACGATAGAACGCGTAAGCCGTATACACCCACACGCCGGCGCCATAGCGCGCAATAACCATCCCGCCTTCCTGCGGGCTCTGGCCGGGGTCATGGGTTTCCAGCAGCGGCTGGTAGTGCGAATCCCAGCTCTGCAGAAACTTCGAGCCCCGCTCCTCTATCCATCCGTCGAAATCCTTCTCGGTAATGACATTCGGCCAGCGCAGGGCGGGATTCTGCGGATCGAGGATCTTCACCACCGAATGCTCGTCCGTCACCTCTTCGGGATCGGAGGTCATGACATAAGGATAAGGCCCGAAGTTATGGTCGAATTCCGGCGTCTGATACTGAACGACGACGGCGCCGCCGTGCTTCACATAGTCAAGCAGCCGGCCGTTGTAAGTGCGCAGATCGTCACGCACGGCGTAGGCGCGGACGCCCACCAGGATCTCGTTGTACTTCGACAGATCGCCGCTGGCCAGCTCTTCCCTGGTGACGAAATGAACGCGAATTCCCAGATCCACCAGCGACTGCGGAACATCGTCGCCGCTGCCTTCGATGTACCCGATCTGCAGATCTGGCGCAACCCTCACATTCGCAGCCGAGATCTGATCGCTCGCATGGCTGTATTCGAAATACGGCCGCAGCCCTGGATAGCCGACCTGCACATATCCTTCGCGATAATCATGCCCGCCGTAACTGGCAACCGCCTCGATCGGATAACTCCGCTCCTGCAGGTTCGCGGGAGTCACCTGGAAAGTGGCCACCTGCTCCTGACCGTCCTGCGCAAACGAAAACGGCGCGCTGGCCGGCGCGGAGGTCCATCCTGCCGGCAGGCTGAGCCGAACGGCGCCCTCGGCAGTCCCCTTCACATTGCTGTGGATTTTGACGCTGATCGGAATCGATGCCGAATCCAGCGGAATCACGCCGTCACTCTGCGCCATGGTCACCGAGATCGCGGGCCCGATCGGCATGGGCTGGAATGCCGTTCCCGCGCCAGCCTCGCGTTCGACTACCTGCACCGCTTCCCCCAAATGGATCTGCACGCCGTTGTAGCTGGCCGTCACATCGGCTCGCACCGGATACGGCGCCAGAGGAAGATTCCGGTATTGCGACTCAAGCACATCGTAGTAGGGCTGTTCCAGCCCGGGCCGATCGAAGTACGGCTGCGTGTAAGTCGCATTGTCGGCCAGATGCACGTTGAAGCGCGCGTCGAGCACACTCTCGCCTTTGAGCGCGCCTGAAGTCGCGCCGTCCGCCGTGGCCGACGATCCGTCCTCCTGCTCAAACTGCAGCGCGACCTTGTCGACCTGAACAGGTACCGGGCCGGAATCGGCGACGTGCACCTTCACCGGGAATTGCTGTCCCGGAATCGCCATCTGAAATGTGGGCAGGTCTCCGAAGAAACGGGCAAAGGGCCCCGAGGGTGGATGGTCCGGAGTCACGTTGGCATCGACCGAGAGGCCAAGTGCCAGCGCGAGCGCGTCGTTGAATTGCCTCTGTTTCGTTTTCATCTCGTGCAGGACGTTGTATTTTGCATCCTCACTGAGAGAGCTCGCGTTGACCTGGTCGATCAGGTGATTCGTTAGTTCGAGGCCCTGGGCGAGCGTCGGCGCGATTTCCGATGGATCTGTCACGGAGTATTGCTTCGTCGCCTGCTCCACCAGGCTGTTCATCTTCTGCAGCCCGTCGGAAAGGAATCCGTGCTCCTGGTTTCCGGCCAGGTCGGCGATACCGGCCAGCGAAATATCGATGCCCTGAAAGAACGAGTCTTCCTCATCCGGAGACTGCAGCCGCGAACCAAAGCGGTGATAGGCAGACTCCTCCGGTCCAGCCAGGGGAATATCGCCGCCGCCATTCTGCGACTTTTGGAACCCAAGGCCGGTCCGTGATATCTGCTGCGCGCTCAGCCCGTTCATGCTGCTGTAGGCGCCCACAGGGATGTTGACCGTCGCGCTCACCGCTCCCGGCTCAAACTTCCCGCTGATGTAGTTCTGCACCCCGGCCGGCATCCAGTGGTGCGTCGCATAGTCGTAGAGCCCTTTGGGCGAGACCATCCCCTTCTCCAGCGAGAACGGGACGCGGGCATATTCCTTCAGCGGGTTCCAGGGCCGGAGACCTGCGCGGATCTGATCGGGAAAGACATTGGGATCGCCCGCGGCCAGGAAGACCTTCTGCGCAAACATTCCGGCGGCCGCGTGGTTCCCGTGGCCGTCCGAAGGACCTCCGACGAAGACCGACGTCACGACCAGAGGCCGGGTCATGCGGACGACCCGCACCACGTCATACAACAGGCGGTCCGAGCCCCACTTATCCAGCGCCTCCTGCAGAGTCTTCGAAAACCCATAATCGGCGGCAATCGAAAAGTACTGCGTCGCGCAGTAATAGCGGTCGGCCTGCAGCAGTTCCTCGGTGCGAACCAGGCCCAGCGAGTCCCAGAAGTCCGA
>DATAWD010000017.1:0-111904 GCA_036267395.1 Acidobacteriaceae bacterium
CCACTTATCCAGCGCCTCCTGCAGAGTCTTCGAAAACCCATAATCGGCGGCAATCGAAAAGTACTGCGTCGCGCAGTAATAGCGGTCGGCCTGCAGCAGTTCCTCGGTGCGAACCAGGCCCAGCGAGTCCCAGAAGTCCGACGACATTTCGTTAGCCCCGCCTTCGCCGCGATTGAGCGTGAGCAGGTCGACGCGCGCTCCTGCCAGTCGCGATTCGTAGGCCAGCATCGCACCGTCTTCATCGTCGGGGTGGGCGGTCACCATCAGCAGGCTGGCTCGCGTGTGAAGCTGCCGCAAAGCGACTTCGAGCGCGGCTGCACCGCGATTCTCGGCGATCGGCCGGGCATCCTGGCGCGCCGGACCCTCCGCCAGGCACGGAGACTGCGCATTCGCAGCGGCTGCGGGCAACAACAGAAGACAGACGGGCAGAAGCGCGAGCCAGTCGCGACAGTTGAGCAATCTCATCGTCGGTACTACCTCCCCGATGTTAGGCAGCATGCTCCGGCCGATCCGCTCGGCGCGCTGCGTGGCTTGATTCAGGCAGGCCGCACCGGAAAGCGGCGACCCGCCTGCGGGTCTTCATCTCAGAAATAGAACTTCCCAACCAGCTGCAGTACCCGGGGATTCGTGGTGGTCGCC
Source organism: Acidobacteriaceae bacterium (assembly GCA_036267395.1). GTDB lineage: Bacteria > Acidobacteriota > Terriglobia > Terriglobales > Acidobacteriaceae > Palsa-343. The sequence goes on from DATAWD010000017.1 coordinate 640, forward strand.
GTGCTCTTCCCGAAGGCGCCAGGAGCGGAAGTGTCTCCCGAGGGATTGGCAAAGCTCGGATGGTTGAAGGCGTTGAAGAACTCGCCGCGAAATTCAAGCCGGCGCGTTTCTCCCAGCGGGAAGCTCTTGAACAGGCTCAGATCTTCTTCCTCAATGCCCGGGCCATGCCAGGCGCGCGGCCGGCATGTGCCGAAGGTCCCCACGCCGGGCTGCGCAAATCCCGAGAGGCTGATGTAGGAGCCCGGAGCGTTGCTGCCTGCAAATTGCCTGGGATCCTGCGAGGCTCCCGTCCAGGGATCGCCCACGCAGTTGGCGTAGAACGCGTGGTTCGAGCCCGTGTCGCTGACATCCGGCGCCGTAACGTCGAACGGAATTCCCGTCTGCAGGCTGACGATTGCATTAGCCTGCCAGCCGCCCAGCAGTTTAGCTGCGACCGAGTCGTTGTTCAGCATCAGCCCACCCTGGCCGATCGGCAGTTGCCAGGTCGCTCCGCCCACGAAACGGTGCCGCACGTCCTGAGCCGAGTTGCTCATTTCGTGCTCGTAGTCGTAGGCATTCTGCGGCGTCGAGCCGCCGGTGAGGTTATCGACGAAGTCCGCCATGTTATGCGACCAGGTGTAGCTGAACTGATACATCAGGCCATGACTGAAGTCGCGTTTCAGACTCAGTTCCAGCGCGTTGTAATCCGTGTTGCCGTCGTTGGTAGCCAGTTCCAGAAAAGAGTGCTGCCCCGCTCCATCCAGCGCCGTCAGCTGGGTGTTGAGATTCGCATACGGGAAGGTCACCACCGGGCTGCCGCCACTGAAGCCGGTCACCACGCCCTGGTTGGCATTCCGTAACCGGTTCAACTTGCGGCCCCAGTTACCCACCCAGATCGCGTCGAGCAGGGTTGTGTTGCTCAACTGGATCTCCGGCCCGAAGCTGGCCTGCTCAACATACGTCGTGCGCTCGTTCGGATCCTGCGCGCGCAACTGCAGCGACGGCAGAACCACGCCCTGGGCCTGCAGCGCCGCCGCGGGAAATCCATCCTTTAGCTGGAATACCGGCGTCGTGCTCCCGAACGACTGAGACAAAGAGTCATCCAGCAGGAACGGCGGGTTCAGCTGCAGCATCGATTCCGATCCGATGCGGTTGATGAACTGATGGAAAACGCCATAGCCGCCGCGAAGCACCACCGGCTTCACCACATGCCAGGCAAAGCCGCCGCGCGGCGCGAAATCCGACCTGTCGGGATGGATCAGCGTGCGGCCGTACCAGCCATTCGATGTAGCCGAAACCATCTCTCCGCCGTTCGCCGCACTGAAGTTCGCGGTGCGATTGTCGCGGTCCAGCCAGAAAGGAGGATAGAGTTCGTAGCGCAGCCCGTAATTCACCGTCAGATTCGGGTTCACACGCCACGTGTCCTGCCCATAAAACGAGTTACCTCGGATGTAGTTATTCACCTCCAGCGCAGTCTCCGAGATCGCCTCTGCGATGTCGCCCTGCAGATAGTCGCCGACGCCGAATCCGGGCGTATCCGTGTAATCCCCTTCCGCGAGGATCACCCCCTGGGGCGCTTCAAGATCGAAGAAGTTGAGCGAGTTCTCATGGAACTCGTAGCCAAACTGCAGGCTATGCTTTCCGATCAGTTTGTACAGGTCATCGATGCCCTGGTAGACCTGGGCCACCTGGAACTGCGGCCGGTAAATGGAGGAGCCGATCGTCGTCAGTCCAAAGATATAGTTCGGCGGAATTCCTGCCGTCTCAGGATTGACGGGAATACCGCTTAGCCCGTAATTCGGCGCATCGGAGACCCCCAGCGGGAGACCCACAGGATTGCTGTGCGAAAAATCGCGCAGGAATCCGAAATGAGCGGTATTCACCAGAGAAGAGTTGGGCGTCATGGTCCAGCCCAGCGCGATCGACTGATCGTGAAGGATGTAATTGGTGGAGAACTCCCCGTTGCCGGCGATTGGGTTCGACGTCCACAGCGGCGACTCGTAGTCGGAGATGTCGTCCGCGTAGCGCCCGAACAGCTGATTTCTTGCATTCAGCGTGTGGTCGATACGGACGTCCAGGGTCCGAGTATCGTTTGGGACTGATGTCACGAACTGATAGTTCGGCGCACCCGTGAAGACGTTGACGTTGCCGAGCTGGGGACTTGGGTCAGGATAGAGGTTCAGAATCGCCTGGCCTACCGGATCGATGCAGCTCGGCGAAACAATATTGCCGGTGATGCACCCAGTCTGCCCCTGCGCCACCGCGGTCATGGGGTGAGACGAGAGCACGCTGGTAAAGTCGCCGGTCTTCATCGCCGGAGTGGGCACCGTGGAAAGCACCGTCTGCGCCTGCCGGCTCAGCAGCGTCTCGTAGGCGGCGAAAAAGAACGTGTGGTCGCGAACAATCGGGCCGCCGATCGTTGCCCCAAACTGGTTCTGATCGAAATGTCCTTTGGGCAGCCCGCCGTAGTTGTTGAACCACGTGTTGGCGTTGAACGCGCTGTTCTCCACGTAATCCCACAGATCGCCGTGGAAGCTGTTGGTTCCCGATTTTGTGGATACGTTGACCACCGCGCCGGCCGACGTTCCGAACTCCGCCGAATAAGTGCGCGTCTGCAGCGCAAATTCCTGAAGAGCGTCGGGAGGAGGGATCACGCCCTGCGCCGATTGTTCCTGCAGGTTCTCAGAACCCGTATTGTTATCCACGCCATCGAGCGAGAAATAATTCTGCAGCTCCAGATTGCCGTTGGAGCTGAACCGGCCTTCAGCCGCATTGGCTACTTCGCCGCTTGGATTGTGATAGACGCCCGGCTGCAGCAGCGCCAGCTGATCGTAATCGCGGCCGTTGAGCGGAAGGTCGTTCAGAGTCTTCGTGCTGAGAACATTGCTCACCTCGGCGGTCTCCGTCTGCAGCTGCGCGGTCACTTCTTTCACCACCACCTGCTGCTGCACTGACGAAACGCCCATCGAGAAGTCCACCTGAACGCGGCTCTGCACGTTGACGGTCACGCTCTGCCTTACCTGGGTGGCGAAACCCTCATGCTTCACCGTAACCGTGTAGGTACCGGGGATAAGCTGGAGCGCCTGATAGAGGCCGTCCGCGTTGGTCACGTACTTCCGCGTGACGTTGGTCGCGTCGTTGGTCACTTCCACAGCAGCTCCGGGGAGACGCGCGCTGCTCTTATCCTGCACGATGCCCGCGATCGCGCCGGTGTCGATCTGTGCGCCGGCCGGGGCGATCAGCGCGACCGTCACGATTGCCAGCGCTAAGCATGCCCGCCGCACCATGCGGCAGGCCGGTCCTGGTATGAAGTCACGAACAAGCATCGAAACGGACCTCCTTGCGATCTCTGCCGGGATGGGCAGCGGGAATGTTATGTCCACTTATGGCACCGCCTGCACGAACCAGTCGATCATGCTCGGGGTCTTCCCGGCGCGCTCTCTGGCGGAGGCGTCCTGGGAATCCCCTTGCACAACGGACCTGGGCGCGCTTTCGCTGCCCATGACCCAAAAGCGGAGCGGCCGACCGCCTGGAGATGCGAGCCGCAAAATGGTGCAAATCTGGGGAACTTTACCGATAACGTTACTTGGAGACGAACTTTACACAGCGGCGGAATTGCTTGTCAACTGAAAACCCTGCGAGCGCAGGGAAATCAGGCGCTTCCCCGGCGCATCTCCAACAGCCGGCGCTTGTATTCCTGCGGTCCGGGCAGTCCCTGTGATCCGCCCGGCTGCGTCCCGACCATGCTGCCACAGATGTTGCCTGCGCGCAGGCATTCATCCCAGCCCAGGCCGTGAAGGAATGCGTGAAGAAAGCCGCCATTAAATGCGTCGCCGGCGCCTGTGGCATCCACCAGAGGCAGCTGAAGAGCTGGCTGACGGTAGACCCGCCCGTCAGCCATCAGCAGCGCTCCCCGCGCGCCCAGTTTGATTACCGGGACCCGCACCCACTCCTGCAGCTTTTCCAGCGCTCCCAGGGTCGTCCTGGCCGCAGTGACAGCGCGCGCTTCATGTTCGTTGGGGAAGATGAAATCGCAGTAGCGGATGATCGATGCCAGCTGATTGACCGAAATTTCCGGGTTCCATCCGAAATCCGCCGACAGCGTGATCCCGCGCTCGCGCAGTCGACGCAGGATCGGCAGCCAGCGCGCCGGATGCCGGAGCGCACAGGCCAGATGGACATGCCGCGCCCGCTCGAGTTTGCGCTGCACGACGCGACGATCCAGCAGATCTTCAAGGTTCCGGTTGATCGGCTCATAGGTCATCATCATCCGATCGGTTTTGTAGGCAACGCATACGGTCAGCGCGGTGGGCAGGTCGCTCCTGTATTCGCAGGCCGAAATGTCCAGCTTCTCCTGCATCATCTGGTTCCACGTGGGCAGCGATTCTGCATCGGCCCCCACGCGCGTCACGATGCCGGTCACCGTGCCCAGCCGGCTGGCAGCAATGGCAGTGGTCGCCAGGCCCCCGCCCGGAGCGATCAGAAACGACTCCGTTTTCGATTCCTCGCCAAAGCGCGGGCGCCGCGTCAGCCGGTAGAAGATGAGGTCGGAGAAAAACTCGCCGAACACAACAAGGTCAAATCCTGCCTTCTCCTGCTTTCGCTTCGCCATCGATATCTCCCTGTCCGCTCTTCAGCGAACCCCTTCTGAGGATCGTCTCTTCACAACTTTCGGCTTCAGGAGAATCGTCTGTGCCCCTCTGCCTTTTGGATGGCCCACCAGGCGCAGCGCCAGTTTGCCGGCTCTTTCCCCCACATCCTGCCCGCCGGTATCAATGCTCGTCAGAGGCGTCCCCATGGTGCACAGCAGCGGATCGTTTCCGCATCCGGAAAAACGAATGTCCTCCGGAATTCTCATTCCCGCGCGGCTCGCGGCATCCATGGCGCCCACAGCCAGCATGTCGCTGTAGGTCATCACTCCATCCGGCCGCTTTCGCCGGCTCAACAGCTTCTCCATTGCCCCCGAGCCGCGCTGATACTCGCTCTGCTGCATGTTCATTGTTTCCACCACCAGTTCGGGCTGCACTTCGATTCCGTTTCGCCGCAGTGCATGCCGGTATCCCTGCGAACGCATGTCGCCCGCCGCACTGTGGAACCCGCGAATGTAGGCGATCCGCCGACAGCCGCTCTGGATCAGGTGTTCGCAGGCAGTCCGGCCCACTTCTTCCTCATCGATACCCACGTACCTCTCCGTGATGCCGGAAGGCCGGCTTGCCACGAAGATGACCGGCATCTCCGTTCTCCTCTGCAGCGCCTCGAAAAACAAAGCCGCTTCCTGCAGAGAAACCAGCAGAAGCGCGTCCACCTGCAGCGAAAGAAAAACATCGATCTGCTTCTGTTCGGCGTCCAGATCGTTTTCTGAGGACGAAACGATCAGCCCATACTTCTCAGGACTCAGCGTCCTGCTGATTCCCGCTGCAATCTCTGCCAGATAGGGGATCCCCAATGAAGGCAGGATCAATCCCATCGTTCTCGTCTGGCCGGTGCGGAGACTGCTGGCGCTGACGTTCGGAATGTAGTTGAGTTCCTTAACCCGCTGCAGAACGCGCGCCCGCGTCGCATCGCTGATGTCCGTCTGGCCGCGCAGAACCTTCGAGATCGTCATCTTCGAAAGGTTCAGATCTTCGGCAATGTCTTTCAGCCGTATTCTCATCAGAAAAGGCGCTATGCCCTTTGCACTATACGAGGAGATTGTAGGACAAGAGTGGAAATTTACCGCTCGGCGCCCCGCGCCGATCTCAGTATTGCCGACGTGAACGATGGGGCGATGCAGGCCGATTGGCTCGATCCTGCGATCCGTCTCCGGTCATCCAACGCAGTTGGTTCAACCCATTTCACGTTGGCCGTTTTGAGCGCCTGCCTAATGCGGAGCGACCAGGCGTTCCGGTTGCTGACCAGTTTCAGTCGGGGATCCCGGAAAGGTATGGCTGGGGGATTCTCGGCCAGCTTTGGCACCGAGCGAAGCGCCTCCGTGACATCGAGGGGTAGCGGAACCACGGCCTCAACCTTCGTCTTCACCCGTTTGTACCGGTAGACGCTAACCTCTCGAACCTCCACAACATAGTCGCGTATGCGAGCCGGCTCAAACAGAATTGCGTCCATCACATCGCATCCAGTGTGCAGGAGGAGCAATACGAAGGCTCGAAGGCGAATCGTCTCGAAGGAACTGCAAAGCTGGGCGCAGGATTTGGGAATCCTGAACATCCAGGAGGTCACCAGCCTTCAACTCGGGAGCTGGTACAGTTCCCGGCACTCGACAAAGCGTTCGCTGAGCACGCGGCGGCAGCGATGGGTGATGGTTCGGTCCATGTTTCGATACGGGCATGAGCATAAAGTGATCCCGGACACAGAAAAAGGCCGCCCAAAAAAGCGGCCTTTCCCTTTGCCCGACGGAACCCCGGGTGCCCCATGTCCCAGGTGTTGGGATATGGGAAGGCGATTCTGCCAACCCGGCAACAGCTTTTTCTATTCCCTGTTGCCTGTTCCCTATTCCCTGAATCGCGGGTGCCCCATCCTTCTCGCCCGCATTCGGCGAGAGGGTGGGGAAGCCGATGACCCCAATACGGTCACCGCGAGCTGTAACCCGCCCTTGGGAGGTTGATTGTGCTTCGCTGCTCCTACGTCTTTCCTGCGCCCTCTGCCTCCGAGTATGCCTCCTTCTGGCACGGCTACCACGGCGCAATCCGGCTCTCCGACGAGTCCCAGTTCGATGAGATCCTCGCCGACCTCATGGACGCCCTCGACCGCGGCCTTCTCTCCGACCGCTCCGCCGGTCGCCTCCTCCACACGCTCGTGCGCCGCCGCCGCCAGCTCCATCAGGAGCGCCTCAATGAGCAGCTCATCCGCCTCGGCGAACAACATCGCGCCCAACTGCATCGCTCCGGCCCGCGCCCGGCAAGCACTTCCGCGACGGGGCCTCTGGATCGACAGTCCCAGGAAGTAAAAGAGCGCACAGGGCTCCACGCCAAAAAAAATGCAACCCACTGAAACAACAATGGTTAGCCAATGGTCGAAAACACGAAATCCCGCATTGATCCCCGCATCGCGATGAGCTACCCCCTCCAGCCCAGACCGCACAGGAACCGCCGGTCAGATTCGCTCAGCAACGCCCCGGTCAGCAGATCGGGCCGGTTGCGCCAGGTCTTTTCCAGCGCCCGCTCCCGCCGCCAGCGACGGATCGCCGCGTGATCGCCCTGGGTCAGCACCGGCGGCACCTCCAGCCCGCGAAACTCCGCCGGCCGCGTGTAGTGGGGATAATCGAGCAGCCCCCCGGCTCCATGCGTCGATCGCGGCGCGGCCTCGGGATCCGGCTCCGCCTCCGCAGGCCCGAAGCTTTCGTACTCGCTCGAGGCCTCGTTGCCCAGCACGCCGGGCAACAGGCGCGCCGTCGCATCCACCACCAGCGCCGCCGCCAGTTCGCCGCCCGACACAACAAAGTCGCCCACCGACAACTCGCGGTCGCACAGCAGCTCGTTCACCCGCTCGTCCACACCTTCGTAGCGGCCGCACAGGAGCACCAGCCGTTCCAGCCCGGCCAGCTCGCGAGCCGTCCCCTGAGTGAAGCGCCCGCCCTGCGCCGAAAGCAGGACCACCTGTTCCCGGCTCCGGTCGCGGTTCTCCTTCTCAACCACGCCCAACGATTCGATAGCCTCGACCAGCGGCTCCGGCTTCAGCACCATGCCCTCCCCGCCGCCAAAGGGACGATCGTCCACCGTCCGGTGCCGATCATGGGCAAAGCGGCGCAGGTCCGTGATCTCCACCGCCACCAGCCCCGCGGCGCACGCCCGCCGCAACACCCCGTGCTCCAGGATGCTGGTGAAAAATTCCGGAAAGATGGTGATCAGATCGAAGCGCATAGCTCTCGTCGCATCTTATTGTGGCATGCACGCAGACACAGACCATTCGCCACTGCGCACGCGCAATTGCTATAATCCGCCGCGCAAGGGTTTTGCTGTTTTTCTGGCATACTCATACAGCGGTGCAAACTGACTCGGAGCCCGGAGGGCATATCGGATGCAGGACGACTACAGACTTCATGCAATGGGTGATGGAGATTTCGAGCCGGAAGCCGACGATGACATGGAAGAGCTCGAGAACGGCTTCGGCGATGATGAGGAAGAGGAAGAGATAACCACGACAACCATCTCTTCCGACGACGATGACATGGATGAGGAGGAGCCGGCCGCTCCGGAAGCGGCAGTTCCACCTGCTGCTCCTCCTGCGCAGAAACCGAAACCGGCGAAGAAGGCCGCTCCCAAAAAGGCGGCAACGAAACCGCCTGCAAAGAAGGCTCCCGCAAAGAAGGCAGCCAAAAAGGCTCCCGCAAAGAAGGCAGCCAAAAAGGCTCCGGCGAAGAAGGCGGCCAAAAAAGCAGTGAAGAAGGCTGCAAAGAAGGCTCCCGCGAAGAAGGCGGCCAAAAAGGCTGCGAAAAAGCCCGCCAAAAAGGCGACGAAGAAAGCTGCAAAAAAAGCGCCTGCGAAGAAGTCGGCAAAGAAGGCTGCCAAAAAGGCAGTCAAAAAGGCTGCGAAGAAGGCCGCAAAGAAGGCCGCAAAGAAGAAGTCCCGCCGCTAAGGCTGGATCAGCTCCATGGCGAAGGGCCGCTCATCGCGGCCCTTTTACTTTGCTGCGGAGCGGGCTCAGTCGCCGCGACTTTCTTCCTTCTCTTCCTCGGTCATGGGGGCGTTGATCTCCAGCAATCCGTCGGGCAAACGCATTTCCACGCGCCGGTGCTCGGGATCCATAAGGACCAGGTATTCCTTCACCAGCGGGATGAGGACTTCGCGGTCGGGACCGCGCAGACCGGGGCGATGGACGACCAGCAGTTCCGCGCTCGTCGAGCCTCGGTCCAGATCGACGATCTCGCCTACGTCCAGGCTGTCGTGGTTCAGGTCGATCACGTGGCAGCTGATCAGCTCCCCGGCGTAGACCGATCCCGGCTCCAGCGGCGCCCGCTCTTCAGCGGGAATCGCAACGGTATACCCGCGGATCGCTTCCGCCTCGTTGATGGTGTCGATGCCCCGGAATTTGAGGATGATGCGGCTGCGCAGGAACCAGAAGTTCTCCAGTTCCACCTCGCGCGGACTCGTCCCAACCCTCTCGGGCGGAATCAGGACCAGCTGCCGCCGCTGGTGGAAGCGCTCCGGAAAGTCGGTCAGGACCTCGGCGGTCAACTCGCCGCGCCGTCCCTGCGGACGAACGAGCCGAGCCAGCAGCGCCCACGGCGACCGCGGAGCCCGATGGTCCGCGCCGCCAACTTCGGGCGCGCGACGCTCCTCGTGAGCGCGTGCACGGACTGGACGGGGGGAATCCATCCGAACCGGGTCCGGCTACTCCTCGTTGGAGCTCTGGCCCTGATGGTCCTCTTCGAGAATGTCGAGGGTGTAGCGATGATGGTGCTTCATGCTGACAGCTCCCAAAATCGTTCTCACCGAACGCGCTGTGCGACCCTGCTTGCCGATCACCTTCCCAACATCTGTGGGGGCAACGCGAAGCCGCAACACCGTACTCTCTTCTCGTTCGACCGCTTCGACAACTACAGCCTCGGGAACATCCACCAGCGCTCGCGCAATCTCGGTCACCAACTCCCGCATGTCATCGGGTTTGTCTGTTGTCTGCTTCATCCTGCCCCCCATTGGGAAGACACACGTCGTACATCTTCCGGGGTTACGCGGATAGTACCTTAAGGCTGAGAAGGACAAAAGAACATTTCGCAGCGCTCCGCGGCCCGGAGATACAAAAGTAACCTTTTGGGAGGTATCTGGAGCAGGCGAACGGGCGAACCCTCCGTAAACGTAAGCGCACTCAGGCTGCGGAGGCGTCGGCCTCGGTCGCGCCGCCAGTGGTGGACACCGGGGGCTGACCCGCCGTCGAAGCACCGGAACGCAGCAATTTGGCCACCCGGTCCGAAGGCTGGGCGCCTTTGCTCTTCCAGTACTCAACGCGTTCCATTTTCAGATCAACCGAAGCGGGATTCGTCCGGGGATTGTAGGTACCCACAACTTCCACCGAACGCCCGTTGCGGGCGCGGTCCTTTTCAATCACGACCACGCGATAATAGGGCTGTTTGCGCGCACCAACACGCGCCAGGCGAATCATCAACACTGTGCAGCAATCCTTTCTGAATCGGTCCTGCCAAAGCGGTTCGGGATCGGCGTGGTTTCAGGCACACGACCGGCCCAGCTTCCTAATATATCAGGGATTTACCCTTCGGCCCATCGCGAACGGGAAAAGCGCCACGCGGCGGGGTCAGGGCGCCGTGGATTGGCCGACCGGCGAACCGGCCACACTGGCCCGTTCGCCACGCGCAACCGATTCGCGGAAAGAGTCGAGGGAGAGGCCCAGACCCGAGCGCAGATCCACTTTCGGCTCCCATCCCAGCAGGGCCCTGGCCTTGCTGATGTCGGGACGGCGCTGGGTGGGATCGTCCTGGGGCAACGGCTCGAAGCGGAGGGTGCTGGCCGATCCGGTCACAGAGATGATCTCCCTGGCACACTGCAGGATGGTCCACTCTTCCGGATTGCCGATGTTGACGGGGAGATGCTCTTTCGATCGCGCCAGGCGAAGAATGCCCTCGATTTCGTCGGAGACATAGCAGAAGCTGCGCGTCTGGCTCCCGTCGCCGTAGATGGTCAGATCCTCGCCGTGCAGAGCCTGGACCATCAGATTGGAGATGACACGACCGTCGCCGGCCTGCAGGCGCGGTCCGTAGGTGTTGAAGATGCGCACCAGGCGGGTGTCCACGCCGTGATAGCGGTGATACGCCATCACCAGCGCCTCGGAGAAGCGCTTGGCCTCGTCATAGACGGAGCGCGGGCCGATGGGGTTGACGTTGCCCCAATAGGTCTCAGGCTGCGGGTGCTCCACCGGATCGCCGTAACACTCGGAAGTGGAGGCGTGCAGGAATCCGGCGTCGTATTTGCGGGCCACGTCGAGCGAGTTGCGGGTGCCTTCGGACCCGACGCGGAGGGTTTCGATGCCGAGACGGAGGTAATCGACCGGACTGGCCGGGGAGGCGAAATTGAAGACAAAGCTCACGGAACCGAAGTCGAAGGGGGCGCAGATGTCGTGTTCGATCAGCTCGAAGCGCGGCTCCCGGCTGAGCTGCGCGAGGTTCGAGCGGCGGCCGGTACTGATGTTATCGACGCCGATGACGGTGTGGCCCTCCGCGATGAGGGCGTCACACAGATGCGATCCAAGGAAGCCGGCGGCGCCAGTGACCAGAATGCGCCTGGACTGCGAGATTTTCTCGTTTTCCAATTCCAGCGATTCTCCTCAGCAACGACAGCCTGTTCAGAATAGCGGAAAGACCGGGGAAAATCCCATGGATCGGCGTTGCTCGCCAGGCGTGGCAGCGAAGTGCGGCAAAGCGGGGGCGGCCGGTCCGGATGCAGCTTGCGGGCTTCGTTTCCGGGGGCGCGGCCGGGTGCTGGTATGCTGGCCTATTCCTTCCTCGGTGTGGAGAGAAAAGCGAAGTATGGAAGCGCTGGTGCAGTTAAATCACGTTTCGAAATCGTATGAAGCGAAGGCGGCTGTGCGCGATCTTTCGCTGCGGATTGAGGCGGGAAGCATGTTTGGGCTGCTGGGCCCCAACGGTGCCGGCAAGACGTCGACGATCCGCATGATGATCGGCATTACGATGCCGGATGCGGGCGACGTTTCGCTGTTTGGAAAGCCCTTTACCGGCGCATCGCTGCAACGGGTGGGGTATCTGCCCGAAGAGCGCGGCCTCTACAAGAAGATGAAGATCATCGATCAGCTGGTCTTCCTCGGCGAACTGCGGGGGCTGGGAGCGCTGGAAGCGGCGCGGCGGGCCAAATCGTGGTGCGAACGCCTGCAGATCGCGGATTCGATCAACAAACGGACCGAAGAACTGTCGAAGGGGATGCAGCAGAAGATTCAGTTCATCTCCACGCTGCTGCACGATCCGGAGCTGATCATTATGGACGAACCCTTTTCGGGGCTGGACCCGGTGAACGCGGTCCTGCTGCAGGACACGTTGCTGGAGCTGAAGAAGCAGGGCAACGCAGTGCTGTTCTCGACCCACCGTATGGATCAGGTCGAGAAGCTGTGCGATTCCATCTGCCTGATCAATCACGGCGAAGCGGTGCTGTCGGGCGGCATGCGGGAGGTGAAGTCGCGCTACGAACGCAACCGGGTGATCGTGCACTATGAGGGCAACGATGGATTTCTGCAGCATCCGGCCATTGCGGAGTACAAGAACTATGCGGGACACGCCGAGATTCGGCTGAAGCCCCACGCGGATGCGCAGGATCTGCTGCGCACGGCGGCGGCGACTGCGGTGGTAACAAAGTTCGAGCTGGTGGAGCCCTCGCTGGAAGAGATTTTTATCGAGACGGTGGGAGGACGCGCCGATGCTTAGACAAACGCTGCTGATCGCCAGGCGCGAATACATGGAGCGGGTGCGGAGCAAAGTCTTTCGCATCACCACACTGCTGGTTCCCATTGGGATGGGGGGCCTGGCGTGGCTGGGGGGGATGAGCGGTCACAAGCTGGAAGGGGTGCAAAGTCTGGCGATCGTGTCCGGGAATGCCGGCCTGGCGGCGCAGGTGCGGTCGGCTCTACAGGAGGGCCAGTTCCCTCCTTCGTCGATTCAGGTGTTCGCGCCGGCGACGGCGGCGGATCGGCAACGGGCGGACCAGGAAGTGGCCTCGCACCAGATTGCCGGATATCTGACGCTGGAGGACGCCCCCGACGATACCCAGCCTGCGGCGACATGGGTTTCAGGAAGCTCGATCAACATTGTGGCCAAAGCGCAGATGGAGTCGGCCGTGCGTTCGGCGCTGATCCGTCAACAACTGCTGGCGCGGGGGATGCAGCCAGGGCAGCTCAACGACCTGATGCAGCCGGTGACGCTGAAGACGATGCAGATCAGGAACGGTGCCGCGGTCCATTCCGACTCAGAGCGAAGCTTTATAGGCGCGTACGCTTTGATCCTGGTGCTGTACGGCTCGGTGCTGATCTACGGCATCAATATCGCGCGCTCGGTGGTGGAAGAAAAGACGTCGCGGATCTTCGAGGTGCTGCTGTCCACGGCATCGTCCGATTCACTGATGATGGGCAAGCTCCTGGGCGTGGGAGCGACGGGGCTGACGCAGATGGCGATCTGGGGCGCTTTGTTGACCTTCTATGCCGGCTCGGCCATGGCGGCCACCCAGGGTATCCACGGATTGAGCTCGCTCGGCATTACGGGAGCCGAGCTGGGATACTTCGCTGTTTTCTTCCTGGGTGGATTTTTCCTTTACAGCGGGCTGGCGGCGGCTCTGGGATCGAGCGTAAGCGGAGAGCAGGAAGTCCAGCAATTCAGCTTCATTCTGATCTCGCCGCTGGTGGTGAGCGTGGTGCTGCTGCCGTATGTGCTGGGCAATCCCAACTCGCCGGCCGCCGTCGTGCTTTCGCTGCTGCCGCCCTTCACACCCATCATCATGTACATGCGAATCTGCTCGCAGATGCCGCCGGCGTGGCAGGTGGCTCTTTCCATTGTGTTGCTGTTCGCCTCAGTTTGGGGGATGGTCTGGCTGGCGGCGCGGATTTACCGCGTTGGGGTGCTGATGTACGGCAAACGAGCGACCCTTCCGGAGATGTTGCGCTGGCTGCGGTATAGCTGAGAGCAAGCCGAAAGCCGCTGCAGGGATCAGTCGGCGTTCACGCGCCGCCGCATCGCGGGTTGGCGAATGGAGACAACCTCGGATCCGGGATGCTGGATCTCAGGCCGGCCACTGCCGAAGTCCGCGTGTGGCGGAGTGCCAATTTCAACCACCCGGGGCCGGAGATTCGTGGGCAGGAAGATGCTGAAGACCGTGCCGTGACGCCTGGGATGCACGGAGGAACGCAGCTGCATCTCTCCGCCGTAACGCTCGACGATGGCGCGTGTGACCCAGAGGCCGAGGCCGGTGCCGCGCTGACCCTTGGTGGTGAAAAATGGCTCGCCGAGGCGCCGCTGGACTTCCAGGGGAATGCCGCTGCCGTTGTCTCCCACGGAGACGCGGATGCCGCGCACGCCGGAATGGGTCCAGCTGCGCGTGCAGCGCACGCGCACCCGCAACCGCCCGTTCGGCGATGAGGCCTCGACGGCATTGGTGATGAGATTGGAGAGCACCTGACGCATCTCACCGGGATAAACGAGGGCTTCCTCCGGACAGTCGTACTGGCGCTCGACACGCAGGTTCTTTTCCATCGTGCGACGGCTGTACAGGGAGAGGACCTCTTCGAGTAACTCGTCGATCTTGGCGCGGACGGGCCCGGTGGTTTCGCGGGAGAAGTTGAGGGTCTGGCGGCTGATCTGGCCGACCCGGCCGAGTTCCTTCTGGGCCAGCGCGAGATAGCTGCGGGCGGAGCCGGTAAGGTCGCGCTCCTCTCCCAGCAGGTAGAGGAGATTGGTGATCGATTCCAGGGGATTATTGATCTCGTGGGCGATGGAGGCAGCCAGGCGACCGAGGGTAATGAGCTTCTGGTTCTCGCGCAGTAGGACGGCAGTCCGGTCCAGTTCCTCCTGGGCCCGGGCCTGCGCGACCGCGGACTGACGCACCTTGAGGGCGCGGGCCAGTGTGGTGGGCAGGCGTTCCATCTCGCCCGACTGAAGAACCTCGGCGGCTCCATTGCGCAGGATGCGCACGGCCTCGCTCTGGCCCATGCGGCCGCCGGCAAGAATGACAGGAATGGGAGGATGGGCGGATTTGGCACGGTTGAAAATCTCGCGCAGCTCCAGATCGGGCAGAGCCTCAGGACCGGCCACGATGAGGTCGGTGGTGCCACGCCGCAGCTCTTCCAGAAACTCGCGCCGGTTTTCGGCGAAATCCACGATGAGACGAAGGCCCGCCTGGTGGGCGGCTGCGCGCACAGCATGATGGGAGAGCGCCGAGCAGCGCAGCATCAGGACCCCGGGAATTGATTCTCCAGTCATCTCCGCCACCTGCGGCTGCGCCCGAACCGCGGGCGACTGGGGCCGCTTCCTCAGAACTCTCACCGGAAGCGTACTGGCCTCCAGCGTCAACATTGGAGCCTCCTGATTCCACCCGAAGGCTTGCATCCGGTGCCGGTTCGGCGCAGGAAGGCGGATAGCCTGGCAAAGCCCGCAACTTTCCTGAAAATTCGATGAAGGCGGGTACTGTGGTGTTGCTTTCGCAATGGCGCAATTTGGCCGATCCAGCGGCATATTCACACGGATTTAACAGCTCAGGATGCCGCGGCGGTGGAAATCGGGGCATGCCGGAAGAGGGCGAACACGAAAATTGGCAACCCGCGGAGGGTATCCTGATCTAAACAGAAGCGATTGGATGAATGGACAGATGAAGAGAACGCTGGCTTTGGGTGCCGGCCTGGCGATGGTAGCGGCCGGTTTCGCGGCGCAGGCGCAGAGCAATCCCGCAAACTCGCAGATGAACCCGTATGCGGGTAGCGTGCAGGCGGTGCCGGCGACATCCGGGGTCCGGCAGCTGTCGCTGGACGATGCGATCCAGATGGGGATCGAGAATAACCTCGCCCTGACGCTGGCGCGGGCGCAGCAGAAGACGGCGAACGCGGAGAAGCTGCAGCTGGCGAATGTGCTGCTTCCGAATCTCTCGCTCCACGGGGAGACCGGGGTTCACGAGTACAACCTGGCAGCCGAGGGCTTTCACCCTTCGACGGTGGGCTTGTTTGCGTCGCATCTGCCGCCGGGCACCACTCTGTCGTCGTTTCACCTGGTTACCAAAGTAGACACAACGATCGGCCAGATTAATTTCTCCCAGGCGCTGTTCAACTGGTCCGGGTACGACGTATGGCGCGCCGCCCAGGCAGCGCAGAAAGCTGCGTACTACAACGCGCAATCGTCACGAGGGCTGGTGGTGCTGAATGTGGGCAACACCTATCTGCAGGCGCTGGCAGCGCGGGCTCAGGCGGAGTACGCGCGGGCTCTCCTGCAAACCGATGGGGTGATCCTGAACCAGGCACACCAGGAACACCTGGCCGGCACGGTCGCGAATCTGGACGAGCTGCGGGCCCGGGTGCAATACCAGACACAGCAGCAAACCGTGATCGCCGCCGAGGACAATTTTGAAAAGGCGAAGATCGCTCTGAATCGCGAAATCGGCTTGGCGCCGGAACAGGCGATTCAGCTGACGGACTCGGCTCCCTATGCCGAGTTGCAGCCGATGAATATCGAAGCGGCGCGGAGTGAAGCCTACGCCAGCCGGCAGGATTTTCAGATGATGAAACAGGAGCTGCGCGTGGCAGAGATGGAGCGGCACGCCACGGCGCATCAGCGCTTCCCGACTCTGACTTTTGGCGGGAACTACGGAGTGACGGGCGTTTCCGGAGGGATCTATCACGAGACGTTCGCCGCGGTGGGGACGCTGTCGATACCGATTTTCGAGGAAGGAAAGATCCGCGGGGATAACGATGTAGCGCAGGCGCAGCTGGAGCAGATCCGGTCGCGGCTGACCGACCTCGAGCAGAAGATCGACCAGCAGCTGCGGGATAGCTTTCTGGATCTGGAGACTGCGGAAAAGACCGTTGCGGTGGCGAAGAGCAACGTGGAACTGGCCAACACCGCTCTGGACCAGACCCAACAGCGCTTTACGGCGGGCGTGACGGACAGTCTGCCGGTGGCGGAGGCGCAGTCTACGCTGGCCGCCGCGCAGACTCAGTATGTGAGCAGCGTGCTGCAACTGAACGAGGCGCGGCTGGGACTGGCGCGCAATCTGGGGATTGTCGATACCCAGTACAAGACGTACCTGCAGGGGAGAACGCCTTCAGGATTGAGGTCGAACGCTGCCGCCGGGATGTCGAACGGCGGGGATTAGGCGAGACAGCGGTAGCCGGTAGCGGGTCAACGATCGCGGGAGATTATTCGGGCGGCTGCCACAGTTCCACGCGATTGCCTTCCAGGTCAGTGAACCAGCCGAAGCGCCCATAGTCGAAGGCCTCGCGTTTTGGGTTCACGGAGACGCCAGCCGCGATCAGGCTATCGAGAAGCGCGTCGAGGTCGTCCACCTGGAAGTTGAGCATGGCGGGCTGGCCGACGGGAAAATAATCGGCCG
Source organism: Acidobacteriaceae bacterium (assembly GCA_036267395.1). GTDB lineage: Bacteria > Acidobacteriota > Terriglobia > Terriglobales > Acidobacteriaceae > Palsa-343. The sequence continues at coordinate 17,655 of DATAWD010000017.1, forward strand.
ACTGGGGAAAGAACGCGAAGGCAATGCTGGCCCGCTGCCGCTCGGCGGGAAGGGTAAAGCAGCCCGGGCCTTTAGGCAGGCCGAGATGCTTTTCGTACCAGGCGTAGAGCGCCTCCGGATCGTGGGCACGGAGAAAGACACCTCCCAACCCTGTAGCCTGAGCCATATTATTCCTCCTCGGAAATCAGATTGGAGAGCGGTTTGGGATGCTTGCGGTGGCGCTTCTCTTCTTTATTGGTATGGGGGAGGACACGCTCCGGTTTGGGCTGACCGACGCGCTCGCGGGCGTTGGCTTTGACCGCTTTCACCGTGGAGAATGTCTTCTTTTTTGGGCGCTTTCCGGGCATAGGGGCTTACGGCTGAGCTACAAACTAGCATCTCCTTTCGGCTTCCATGTGAAATACTTTTGGGGGAGTCTACGGCCTATGGAAGAACGCGACTTTTTCGACGAAAAATCCGAGCAGCGCACCCATACCCTCAACTGCCCGCACTGCGGGCAACCGGGGGAGTACAAGGTGCGGTGGCTGGTCCGCACGCGGAAGGCGCAGCTGCCGAGGAATGCCGATGAGCGGGACCGGGCGCGCTTCGCGAAGGCGCAATCGTATATGGTGCGCCAGGACGACATGGTGGCCTGTACAAATATCCGGTGCCGGAAGCGGTTCGAGGTGACGAGCCTGCAGTCGGTGGCGTTTTTGCAGTCGGCCTAGGGGCAGCCGGTGGTCGGCGGCCGGTAGCAGGCGCCCATAGCAGGAGCGTATGAGTCACGAAGGGATTCGCCTGGTCAGCGCGGAAGAGGCGCAGCGCGCCCCGGAGCCGGAGTTGCCGCGCGAAGCGGTGACGCCGGCCAGGGTCCGAGTGCAGCAAACCAGCGGCGAAGGTCTTGAAATTCTCTGGAAAGATGGGCACCGGAGCCATTGGAGCTTCGCGTGGTTGCGGAATGCCTGCCCCTGCGCGACCTGTCACGAGGAGCGCGAGGCCCGGGGGCGTGAACCCGGCGAGGCGAAGCCGAAGCCCGCGACGCTGCTGCCGATGTATCAGGAACCAACCAGGCCGGTTTCCAGCGCTCCCGTCGGGAACTATGGCATCAGCTTCCAGTGGAATGACGGGCACGGCAGCGGAATCTACTCCTGGGACTACCTGAGACGGCACTGCGGGTGCGAGGCGTGCGCGAAGCGAGCTGGTAGCCGCTAGCCGGGAGCCTTTCAGGATCACGCTTTCTTCTGTGCGTTTGCATCCAGGGCCGCTGTCACTCTCCCATAGAAGGCGCTCAGGTCTTCTGCCGGCCCGATCGTGAGACGGCGGAAGACCTTCAGCAGCGGGTAGACGTGGGAGCCGCGGATGTCGAGGGCGGGCATGGACATTTCCGTGCCGGCGTCTGAGCGTCCGGAGTTGAGCTGGCCAGGATAGACGGCCATGGTCCAGTGACTGTCGTAGCGGCGGCGAAAGATCTCGCCGAAGTAGCTCCCCCACAGACGGGTGACTTCGTCCTGCTGATCGGCGGGAACGGGGCTGCGGGCGGCGATCACGGTCTCGAGGCGGGCGACGGAGTCGGGGGAAAAGTCGAGGTCCATGCCGTGATCCTGGGCGGCGATCCGCACTGCCTCGGCGGACCAGGCCAGCATCATGGCGTCGAGCGAGTCGAAGGTTTGCTGGGCAAGCGGCGTGGGGCGGGACATTCTGTTCAGAGTACAGGAGGCCTGGTCGGACTTCAGGGGCTGGACCGGGACAGAATGCGCTCCACCCATGTATCTTTGAACTTTGCAGCCAAGTTTACGGAGTGCCGTGCAGTTGCGGAGGACGTGTCGGTTGACGAGGACGTGGAGTGTGCGTTTAGCTGTGGCGGCAATGGCCGCCGTGATGGGCCTGACAGGCATGGCGGTGCAGGGACAGGTGCAGGGACAGGTACAGAGCCCGCCGCCGAATCCACAGCTTCCGGCACCCGCGCCGCTGGCCGGAGTTCGATACGACTTTCCCTGGGAGATCTACGGCGGTTTTGCCTATTCGCACTTCGACGCAGGCCCGAGCCTGCTGCAGGGCGCGAACCTGGGCGGCTTTGATGCCCGGGCGATCCGCGAATTCAGCCCGCGCTGGGGCGCAGGGGTGAACGTCCGCGGCTACTACGGCACGAGCGGCACCACGCCCAATTGCGGCAGCTACACGGCAGGGTCGAACGGGAACTGCACGGGCACCGGGCCTAACCTTGGACCGATTACGGGACCGTTTGTCAGCGAGCACATGTTCCTGGCCGGGCCGGAGTTCCGGGCGGTGAGCAACGAACACGCGGCGATGATGCTGCACGCGTTTGTGGGAGCGGCGTATGGCGACTTCACGCGCGGTCTGAACGGCGTTCCGCCACAGGACGTGGGCTTTTTCCCCAATGAGTTTACCTGGGCCGGAGCTTTCGGCGGTTCGATTGACCTGAACCGCTCGCCGCGACTGGTCTTCCGCATCGCGCCGGATGCGACTTTGACGGACTTCAGCGGTGTTCAGGTGAAGGAGCAGTTCGCGCTGTCCGTCGGCCTGGTCTATCGCATGGGGCGCGCGTTCCAATCGCAGGCGGTTCAGCAGAATCAGAAACACCACCATCCGTGGTGGAGGCCTTAGGGTTCTTCGGCAAGGAATAAGAAAGGGAGAAGCCAGGAGCTTCTCCCTTTTGCTTTGGGCCGTGGGGGGATTCGGTGGAGGCCTTCAGGAACCCGGCTCGATGGGTGCGTCGAGAACGGGATGGTCGAGGCCGCGCAAGGTGCGGCTGGGTTGGCCCTGGAGATCGAAGACCACAACCTCGTTCTTTCCCGGGTGCAGCCAGGGACCCGGTAGATAGAGCGCTTTCTGCGGACCGATGCGCCAGGAGCGGCCCAGCGGGCGGCCGTTGATCCAGACCATGCCCTTGCCCAGCTCGCTGGTGTCGAGGAACGTGTCTTCGGGATGGTCGACTGTGAAGGTGGCCTGGTAAAAACAGGGTCCCGTACAGGGCGTGCCGTCGTATGCGAGCTTTTCCGGGCTGACCATCGGCAGAGAAAAATTCTCCCAACCGGTGATCGGCTTGCCGGCGAGGCGGACGCCGCCGAGAAGGCCGACGCGTTCCCCTGGCAACGCCGGCCCGAAGTTCACGCGGCCTGTGTTTTCGAGCAGGATGTCGAGGCGGGCGTGCGCCGACTCGATGTGCAGCGGCAAAGAGGTCTGGTTGAGGCGGCGGTCGATGGTGCCGGCGAGCTTGCCGTCGACGTACACCTGCGCGTAGTCGTGGACGGCTCCGATGGTGAGGTAGCCGTTCACCGGGCCGGCGACGGTGGTGCGGTAGAGGACATAGCCATAGGCCTGGTCGAGCTGCTCCATGGTCAGCGGCTGGTCGGAATGGACGGAGGCAGGCAGGTGGTCCCAGAGCGAGGCAGAGCGGTTGAGAGGGAAGGCCGGGATCACGGTGAAAGGCGGCGCCGTCGGCACCGGAGGCGGCGTAATACCCGTATCGCGGGCGATGATGGTGCGGAAGCGGTAGAACTTGGGCGTGGGATGGCCGCTCTCGTCAAGGGCAGCGTCGTAGTCGTAGCTGGTCACGTCCGGCTCATAGTTCTTGCCGTTGGAGTTGGCGCCGTTCATCCAACCGAAGCTGGTGCCGCCGTGGAACATGTAAATGCTGATGGAGTAACCCTGGCGCAGAATCCAGTCCAGATCGGCGGTCTGCTGGTCGGTGCTGGTATGGGCGTGGGGCGCTCCCCAGTGATCGAACCAGCCGTCCCAGTATTCGGCGTTCATAAAAGGGCCGTCAGGGCGGAGCTGCTTCAGAATTGCGAAGGATTTCTGCGCCTCGCCGGGACCAAAATTGATGGCCGCGGGCAGATCCGGCAGGTTGCCGCGCGCAAGCTCTTCGGCGCCGTCGGCTGTATAGAGCTGCGCTTGGGTGAAGCCGGCATCGACGAGCATCTGCCGGATGTCCTGCATGTACGCGTGGTCGTCGCCATAGCTGCCGTATTCGTTTTCCACCTGCACGGCGATGATGGGGCCACCGTTGCCGATCTGCAGGGGCGCCAGTTCCCTGCCCAGGCGCAGCAGCCAGGCCTGGGCGGCGGCAAGGAATGCAGGATTATGAGAACGGACGACCGTGCTCGGATCCTTCAGGAGCCATGAAGGAAAGCCGCCGAACTCCCATTCGGCGCAGGCGTAGGGTCCGGGGCGCAGGATCACATAGAGCCCTTCCTGCTGGGCCTCACGAACGAACTCGGCGACGTCGAGGTTGCCGGAGAAGTCGTAGACGCCGGGACGGGGCTCGTGGACATTCCAGAAGACGTACGTCGTGACGGTGTTCAGGCCCATGGCCTTCGCCATGCGCAGGCGATCGCGCCAGTAGGCCCGGGGAACGCGGGCGTAGTGGATGGAGCCGGAGATGATGCGGAATGGCTTGCCGTTGAGGAGAAACCGGCCATGTTCCGCGCGAAAGGAGTGGCCCTGTGCCGGGAGCGCAGAGGCCGCTGGGGCGGTCTGCGCCGATGCGGTGAGGAGCGAGGCGGCCGACAGGATCAAAAGATGAACGAAAGTACGTCGCATAGATCGATTCCCAGGGATCACGGTATCGCCTAGCTCAGAAAGAGAGAAGGACGCCACGGAGAAACGTAAGGGCGGGATTAATCATGAACCCGATGAGGGGGCCTCCCCAGATGAAGAGGACGAAGAGACCGAGCATCCCAATCGAATCGTAGAGGCGCAGCGCCTTGTACGGCAGCATGTGGCGGAAAATGTGGGAACCGTCGAGCGGTGGCAACGGGATCAGGTTAAAGGCGGCGAGGATGAGGTTGAGGAAGATGGTCAGATAGAGGAGCCCCACGAGCGGAATGAGCAGGGAGCCGGGGCTGGTGAGGATGCTGAGGCTTCCCGAGGCGGCAACGAAGTGCACAATGGCGGCGCCTTTGCTGCTGACCCGCGAGATGACGAGAAGGGCGAGGGTGGCGCCGAGAGCCGCCAGGACGTTGCTGGCCGGGCCGGCGATGGTGGTGAGGATATCGTCGCGGGTGATGTTCTTGAAGTTCCGGGGCGTGACCGGCGTAGGCTTGGCCCAGCCGAAAAGGAAGCTGGGGTTAATGAGAAGCATGATGGCCGGCAGGATGATGGTGCCGAACGGGTCGATGTGTTTGATCGGGTTCAGGGTTACGCGGCCCAGCATGCGCGCCGTGGGATCTCCCAGGCGAGAGGCCATCCAGCCATGGGCGGCTTCGTGCAGACTGAGAGAGAAAAGCAGGACAGCGAACTCAAAGACATCCAGAATGAGGCGGTTCTGATCCATTGGAATCGTTTCGATGGTACCAGCTTAATCGCGATGGGCTGCGATTCCGGTACCTGCAGCAAAAACTGATTAGTCGTTGGGCGGCAGCTCCGCGCAGGGTCCCGGCTCGGTCTTCTCTCCCAGCCGCCTGGCTTCGCTTTTCGCTTTGATCCTGCGACCGGGCACACCGCCGACGATGCTGTGCGGCTCCAGATCGTGGGTGGCCACTGCCTGGGCTCCCAGCATGGAGTCCTCTCCGACGCGGACACCGGGCATGACCAGGGAGCGATACGTGACGCGCGCCCCCGGCCCGACTTCGGTCCGGCGATGTTCGATGATGCAGGCCTCGACCGGATCGTGGCCATGGGAGAAGACCGCCGCGTGCTCGGAGATCGAGGTGCCCCTGCGGATGATCAGCTCGCCGCGATCGTCGAGCAGGACGTGGTTGTGGATGATGCAGTCATCCTCAATAGTGAGGTTGTAGCCGAAGGTGAACTCGACGCCATGGTAGAGCTTCACGTTGCGGCCGATCTTCTTAAAGATGTGCTTGCCCAGCATGGAGCGCATTCTGAAACCGAGCCAGAGATTCAGAGCGACCGGTGAGCGGTCAAACATGCGCCAGAACCAGATGAGGGGCTTGATGAGGGCATACCGCTCGGCGTCGATGTCGCCGTAGTACTCGGGCTCAAGCGTGACATTGGCCGGATCGAGCGAGAGCTCCAGCACGTTGTAGGGCAGCTCGGTGGTGAGGGTGAAGTTCAGGCGTCCGCCGTGCGGCCGGCCCAGCAGCAGCTGGTGCAGATGGTCGCGAACGATTTCGGCGCGCAGCGCAATGTTCTGGTGGCGGGAGAACTCGTCGTCCAGAGAATCCACCCAGCGGCTGAATACCTCTCTGGCCTCCCGGGTGGGCTCGATTTCGCGGTACTGATAGCGTGGCATATCTTGTGGACTATCTTACCGTTCCCAAAGTTGCAGGAACCGCATCTGTCCCGGTTTTGCATTGCGGCCAGCCGCGAAGAGCGGTAGGCTTCTGCATCAGCAGGTCCCTGAAAGGAAAGAAAGACCCAATGGAAGAAACGTCGGCGGTGCCGGAACAGAGGAGCTACTCCGGGTTATTCGTGATTGTCTTGGCGGTGGCGGTCCTGTGCGCGCTTGCGGGACTCGTTTGGAGCTATACCCTGGCAGGACGGCTGACGCATGCCGAGGCGCAGCTGGCCACGGCCCAGCAGCAGAACGATAAGCTGTCGACGGCGCTGAATGAAACGAATGCCCGGCTGAAGGTGACATCGGAAACGCTGGGGCAGTCGCTGGGCATGACCCAGAAGCAACTGGAAGAGAAGGCGCAGGACCTGCTCAGCCGGCAGCAGGCCGACGCGAAGCGGCTGGAGAAGGAGAACGCCGCGGCCCGCCAGCAGATCAGCGCTGTTTCCACCGATGTTTCCGGCGTGAAGACCGACGTGGGCGGGGTGAAAACCGATCTGAGCAACACGAAGAGCGAGCTCGGCAAGGCCGAATCGCAAATGCAGAAGATGCAGGGCGACATGGGCATGCAGAGCGGCCTGATTGCGACCAACTCGAAGGAACTGGATGTCCTGAAGCACCTGGGCGATCGTAACTATTACGAGTTCACGCTGGACAAGGGACACAAGCAGGCGGTGGCCACGGTGGCGCTGGAACTGAAGAAGGCCGACCCGAAGCACAGCCGCTTTACCCTCGTCGTCTACTCCGACGATAAGGAGATCCAGAAGAAGGACCGGAACCTGGATGAGCCCATCCAGTTCTATACCGGCAAAGATCACCTGCTGTATGAGCTGGTGGTGAACAACATCACGAAGAATCGGATTCAGGGCTACGTGGCCACGCCGAAAGGTGCGCCAACGCCGATAACGACTTCGGGGAATTAGACCGGGCAATCGTTCTTCGAATGGAAGATCAGGCGAGAACGGCGGCAGCAGGGGATGCCAGCGTGCGGATCAGGCCGCGGCGGCCAGAACGCAGGCCAGCAGCATCAGGAAAACCAGGAATTTTTTCATCGGCGCACCAGAAACTCTGTAGTTCACTGCCAACTCTAGGATGCACAAAAGGCGCGCGCGCGGCTGTAGCACAAAGGGGGTAACCGGAGTAACCCTTTGCGTCCTGGCTGTTCCCGCCTGCGGGCCAATGGAGAGATCTGACCTGGAATATCTCTGGCTACAATCGAACACGTGAGCGACGGGAATCGGCAGCGGTTTACGTTCGGCCAGCGGATCGCGCTGTGGTGGGTGCCGAAGCTTACGGCTCTGGTCCTCGCCGGCATTGGAGTCACTCTCCGGTTTGAGGAGATCGCGGAGGCGGGAGCCGTGCCCGCTTTGCCCCCTGCGCGCGGCATCTTCTGCTTCTGGCATCGCTGCACGTTGTCTGCCGGCTGGTACTTTCGCAGGTTTCGCTGCTCCATTCTCATCAGCCAGAGCTTCGATGGTGAATTGATCGCCCGCACTCTGGGTCTGCTGGGCTATGGAACGGTGCGGGGATCCAGTTCGCGCGGCGGAGCAGCGGGCCTGATCGCGATGCGCGACGTGCTGGGCTCGGGGCTGCCCGTGGTCTTTACCGCGGATGGGCCGCGTGGCCCGATTTACGAGACGAAGATCGGGCCGGTAAAGCTGGCGGCGATGACCGGCGAGTCGATGGGCAGCTTTTATCTGCTGCCCCAGCGCGCCTGGAGAATGCGATCGTGGGACCAGTTTCTCGTCCCAAAGCCTTTTTCGCGGGTTGTGGTGAGCTGGGCGCGGTCGTTACCGCCGCCGGCGCCAGATGCCGATTCCGCTACGCTCGAGGCGGCGCGCCAGGAGCTGAATGCCGCGCTGGAGCGGGCACGGCTGCACGCCGAGGCGTATTTCGCTCCGGCCGCCAACCCTTAAAATCGAACTCAGTGCTGGTATCCGATTTCGACTTTCATCTCCCCGAGGAGCGCATCGCACAGGAGCCGCCGGCCGACCGTGCCGGAGCGCGTATGCTGGCGCTCAACCGCGCGACAGGGGCATGGCAGAACCGGCATTTTCGCGACCTGCCGCAGCTGCTGCTGCCTGGCGATCTGCTGGTCCTCAACGACACGCGGGTGATTCCGGCGCGGCTTTATGCCCATCGAGCGGGTCTGCACACACAGGCCAGCCACCAAACCACCGGCCGCGTGCAGGTGCTGCTGGCGGAGCAGCTTTCCACCTGGGAATGGAAGGCGCTGGTGCGACCGGGCCGGAAAGTGCTGACCGGCGAGCGGCTCGAATTCGGACAAGGGGATCTGTCGGCAGAGGTCATCGCCCACGGGGAATTCGGCGAGCGCACCCTGCGCTTCCAGCCGGTACCGGACTTCTTCGCGGCCGTCGAGAAGCTGGGCCACGTGCCGCTGCCGCCCTATATCCACCGGGAGGATCGCTCCGGCGATCGTGAGCGCTACCAGACGGTCTATGCGCGGGAACGCGGCTCGGTCGCCGCCCCGACGGCGGGACTGCACTTTACTGCGGAGATTCTGGAGCAGATGCGAGCACGCGGAGTCGAGGTCGCCACGGTGACGCTGCACGTCGGCCTCGGTACCTTTCAGCCGGTCCGCGTGGAGCGCGTTGAGGACGTGCATCTGCACGCCGAACATTACAGCCTCTCAACCGCAACCGCTGCCGCCCTGAATGCCGCGCAGCGGGAGAAGCGCCGCGTGGTCGCGGTGGGCACCACCACGGTGAGGACGCTGGAACATTGCGCGCATGTGAGCGAAGAATTCACCCCGCACGCCGGATCGACCAGCATCTTTATCGCGCCGGGATTCGATTTCCGCGTTGTCGGCGCGCTGCTTACGAATTTTCATCTGCCGCAATCGACGCTGTTGATGCTGGTGAGCGCCTTTGCGGGACGCGAACGGGTCCTCACGGCCTATCGCCATGCAGTCGACGCTGATTATCGATTCTTCTCCTACGGCGACTGCATGTTCATTGCCTGAGCGCGCTCACCAGATTTTGCAGGCGTTGGCATTCACCATGGGCTGGCCGGCTTTGCATCCAAAGGCCGCGGCGAACTGGGGCAGATCGGCAACGATGCCGTTGACGCGATATTTCCCCGGCGAATGCGGATCCGTAATCGCACTCATCCGCAGGTTCTGAGGCCGCTCATTCTCGCAGGCCCACTGCGCATAGCCGATGAAGAAGCGCTGATCGGGTGTGAATCCCTCTTTGTTCTCCAGATGCATGCCGGCTGTAGCCTTTTCCCAGGCTTCATACGCGATCAGAGTGCCGCCCAGGTCGGCTGTGTCTTCGCCGCTGGTCAGCTTTGAATTGATATGGATCTGATCGACGATGGTGTATCCGGCAAACTGATCGCGCAGGCAGCTGATGTGTTGATCGAAGCCCTTCGCGTCCGCCGGCGTCCACCAGTCGCGGAGATTGCCGTTGCCGTCGAACTGGCGGCCCTCATCGTCGAAGGCGTGCGTGAGCTCATGGCCGATGGTGCCGCCGGTGTCGCCATAGTTGGGCGCGGCATCCTCCTTCGAATCGTACAAAGGCGGCTGCAGGACGCCGGCCGGAAAGTTGATGTCGTTGGTCTGCGGATCGTAGTAGGCGTTCACCGTCGGCGGGCTCATGAACCACTCGTTGCGATCGACTGGCTTGCCCACCTTATTCCAGTCGCGGCGCTCTTCGAAAACGTGCGACCGCTGCACGTTGCCAAAGTAGTCGCCCGACCTGATCGTCAGCGAGGAGTAATCGCGCCACTTTTCCGGATAACCAATCTTGTTGCGCACCTTATGCAGCTTGGCGATGGCCTGCTGCTTTGTCGCCGGGCTCATCCAGTCCAGATGCTCGATCTCCTGCTGCATGGCCGCTTCGATCTGATCGGTCATCTTCAGGACGTCCTGTTTGGTTTCCGGCGAGAAGTTGCGCGCCACGAACTCTTGCCCCAGTGCCTCGCCCAGGTGGCGATCGACCTGGCCGACGCAGCGCTTCCAGCGCGCCTGCATCTGCGGAACGCCGCGCAGGTACCTGGAATAGAAGTCGAATTGTGCGTCTTCAAACGGAGTGGAGAGACTGGGCGCGGCGGCATTCAGAGCATGGGCGCGCAGATAGGCCTTCAGGTTCTCCACAGGTTCCGTCGCCAGCTGATGCTGCAGCGCCGCCAGAAACTTCGGCTGCGAGACATTGATGTTCGACAGCTCGGACGCGGGGACGTGCTCCTCACTGAGATAGGCGCCCAGCTCAAGCGACGGCGCCAGCGCCTCGATAGTGCTGATATTCATGCGGTGGTAGAGGTGATAGGGATTGCGTTGCTCGACACGCGTGAGGGAGGCAGTGGCCAGGGCGGTTTCAATCCTCATCACCGACGCCGCATCGGCGTCTGCCTGGGCTTGGCTTTCTCCGGAGAGGACCAGCAAATGCGCTATGTAGGCGACATAGCGCTGGCGAGTTTCGACGCTCTTCCGGTCGGTTTTCGTGTAGTAGTCGCGGTCGGGCAGCCCGAGCCCGCCGGCTCCAATGCCGACGATCATCATGCCGGCGTTCTTCGGGTCCTGCTCCGAGCCAGCACCGAAGAAGTACAGTCCACGCTGGTCCGCACCTTCGCGGAGAAACGCGGCGAGCTGCTTCCGGTTCTGAATCGCGGCGATCCGGTCGAGTTCCGGCTGCAGCGGTCGGATACCGAGCCCGTTTATGGCATCGGTATCCATGCAGGCGGCATAGTAGTCGCCAATCTTCTGCTGCACGGGGGTGCGGTCCTTGCGCCTGGCGTCTTCCTCCAGAATGCCCCACAGGAACTGCCGATTCTCATTGGCGAGCTTCGCATAGACATCCCAGCCGGCCTGATCGGCGGGGATCGGATTGGTCTTCATCCAGCCGCCACAGACATATTGGTAAAAGTCCACACAGGGATTCGCGGTGCGGTCCATATTGGACAGATCGAGGCTCGGCGAATACGGAATTGCCATGAGTGGTTGATCCGCCGACGGAGCCGACTGGGCGAAACTGGCGGGCAGCATCGCCGCACACAGGACCAGCGGCAGGCAACGATATTTCATGGCGAGGATTCCTCTGGGGCATTATAGTGGCGGCCCGCGGCCCGTCTCCTCCGGCATCGAGTCCAGGAGATTGGGGCGATACGAACCACGCCCTGTGCAGGCGGTACACTCATCCCGATGGCGGAAAAACCCAGCAAGCCGGCAGTCTTCCTGCTCGATGCGATGTCGTTTATCTTTCGCGCGTACCACGCGATGCAGCGGCAGCGTCCCATGTCGACGCGCGCCGGCCTACCGACTGCGGCGACCTATGTGTTCGTGAATATGATCAACAAGCTGCGTCGCGATTTTTCTCCGGAGTACTTCGCGGCCGTCTTCGATGTCGCAGGCCCGGTTTTTCGCGATGAGCGCGCCCGTTCCATGACGGTGAAGAAGTTCAGTGCGGAGACGCAGGCCTACGAAACCATCGAATATGGCGGATACAAGGCGAATCGAGAGCAGATGCCGCCCGACCTGGCACAGCAGCTGCCCTATGTCCGCCGGGCGCTGGAGGCGTTTCGCATCCCGATTCTCGAGGCCGCGGGCTTCGAAGCCGACGATGTCATTGGCACGCTCGCCTGCAAGGCAGCCGAAGCCGGACATCCGGTCTTTGTTGTTTCCAACGACAAGGACATGATGCAGTTGGTCAACGACCACGTGAAGATCCTGAACCCCGTCAAGGACAACCTGATCCTCGATCGCGAGAGGGTGGTCGAAGCCCTGGGCGTGCCGCCGGAGCGCGTCGTGGACGTGATGGCTCTGCGCGGCGACTCCATCGACAACATCCCTGGAGCGCCCGGCATCGGCGACAAGGGATCGGTTGAGCTCATTCAGCAGTTCGGTACCGTTGAAGCCGCTCTGGAAAGAGCCGAGGAAATCAAGCGCAAGACCTATCGCGAGTCGCTGCAGAATAATCGCGAGGCCGTGCTGCTCAGCAAGGAACTGGTGACGATTCACTGCGAAGTGGCGGTGGACTTTGAGCCGGAGACGATGCGCACCCAGGAGCCGGACACCGCTGCCTGCCGCGCGCTGTTTACCGAACTCGAGTTCACGACGCTGCTGCGCGAACTCGCGCCCGCGCCGCCGACCACCACCGTCGAATATGTTCTGGAACCAACGTCGGAGCAGATTGCGGCGTTCGTCGCCCTGGCAAAAGAGCACGGCTTCGCGCTGGCCCTGTCGACCTCTGAACTTGAGTCGGCCGCCGAACAGGTGAGCGACCAGGAATCCGAAGCTCTGGAGGAGCGGGAGCCTGAGTTCAGGACGATGTCACTGCTGGATTTCGCAGAAGCGACCGAGGAGAGTTCTTCCCCGCGCGCCTGCTATCTCGGCGTCACGGCCACGGCGGACACGGCGCTGCGCGTTCCACTTGAGGCGGTCCGCTCTCTGCTGGAAGACGCAGCCGTGCCGAAGCAGGTGCATGATCTGAAAGCTGCTCTGCGCGTCTTCGCAACGCACGATGTAATTCTGCGCGGAGGCTCCGACGATGTGATGCTGTATTCGTACCTCGTGAACCCCACGCATGCCACACACCGCCTGCCCGATGTGGCTGCGCGGTTCGCGGGAGGACCGCCCCGCGAGACCGGCGACCGCGAGTTGACGGAAGCCGCGCACCTGACCCGGACCCTGACCGGCATTTTGCGCGAAGACGTCGACGCCCTTGGCGAGCGCCGCGTGTATGAACAGATCGATCTGCCGCTCGTTCCCATTCTGCTGGGCATGGAGAGGGCCGGTATCCGCATCGACTCCGCAGCCTTGTCCGGCATGTCGGGCACCCTGTCTGCCGACATGAGTCGCCTGAGCGAGCAGATCTTCTCCCTGTCCGGCCATCGCTTCAACATTAACTCGCCCAAACAGCTCGGTGACGTTCTCTTCAACAGGATGAACCTGCCGCGCCCGCTGAAATATGGCAAGGGCAAGGTGATCTCCACCGCGCAGGACGTGATCGAGGAACTGGCTGTTCACAACGACGTTCCGCGCCTGGTGCTGGAATACCGGCAACTGGCCAAGCTGAAGTCGAACTATGCCGATTCCCTGCCCCTGCTGGCCGACAGCGAAGGCCGCGTGCACACCACGTTCAATCAGGTGGGCACCGCGACGGGCCGGCTTTCCTCTACGAATCCGAATCTGCAGAACATCCCCATTCGCACCGAGCTCGGCCGCGAGATTCGTGCCGCATTCGTCGCCGCGCCCGGATGCGTGCTGCTTTCCGCGGACTACTCGCAGATCGAGCTGCGCCTCCTGGCACATTTTTCTGAGGACCCGCTGCTGCTCCGCGCTTACCAAACCGGCCAGGACATCCACACCCTTACCGCGGCGGAGGTTTTCGGCGTCGCCGCCGAAACGATGGACAAGGAAACGCGCGGCCGCGCCAAGGCCGTCAACTTCGGCATCGTCTATGGCATCTCGCCCTTCGGGCTGGCCCAGCAGCTCAGCATCGAGCAAAATGAGGCGCGACTCTACATCGACAAATATTTCGCCCGTTACCAGGGTGTCCGCACGTATATCGACCGCATGCTCGAGGAGACGCGCCGCGAGCAGAAGGTTCGCACGCTCTTCGGACGCATCCGGCCCATTCCGGACATTCAGAGCCGCAATGCCAACCAGCGCGGCTTCGCAGAGCGGACGGCCATCAACACGCCGCTGCAGGGCACGGCGGCCGACCTGATCAAGCTGGCCATGATCCGCATCGATCAGCGACTGGCGAAGGAAAAGCTGCAGACCCGCATGACGCTGCAGGTCCACGACGAGCTGGTCTTCGATGTGCCGGAAAGCGAAATCGAAGCGGTCAGCGAGCTGGTCCGCCACGAGATGGAGCACGTCCTCGAACTGAGCGTCCCTCTGGTTGCGGATGTGGGCATTGGCCCCAACTGGCGCGACCTGTCCTGATCACTCGCCCAACGCGGTCCGGATCGCCGCGGCAATTCGATCCGCGTGCCGGCGCATGGCTTCTTCGGATTCCGCCTCGATCATCACCCGCGCCAGCGCCTCCGTCCCCGAATAGCGCACCACGACGCGTCCGCTCTCCGCCAGCTCTGCCTCGGCGTCGCGGATCGTCTCCGCCACCGACGCAATCTGGTCGAGTGGCTTTTTCTCGCGCACGCGGACGTTAACGATGACCTGGGGAAAGACCTTCAGGTCCGCAATCAGCTCGTGCAGCGGCTTGCCGGAGCGCCGCACCACATCCAGCACCACGAGCGCGGTCAGCATCCCATCGCCGGTGGTCGCGAGGTGCGGAAACAGAATGTGCCCCGACTGCTCGCCACCCAGTGAGGCGTCCTCCTGCTGCATGCGCTCCAGCACATATTTGTCGCCGACCGGCGCCCGCAGCATGCGGATGCCGTCGCGCCGCAGCGCTGCCTCCAGCCCCATGTTGGACATGGTCGTGGCCACCACCGTCTTATTGCGGAGCATGGATCGCCGCTGCATGTCGCGCGCCGCCAGCAGCATGACGGCATCGCCGTTCACGACCTTGCCGTGCGCGTCGGCAAACATGGCTCGATCCGCGTCTCCGTCGAAGGTCACGCCCAGATCCGCCCCCGCAGCTTTCGTCTCAGCAGCCACCACCTCCGGATGCAGCGCGCCGCAGTTGGCGTTAATGTTGCGCCCGTTCGGCGCGACATGGGTGAGCCGAAACTGCCCTCCGAGATCGGCGAAGAGTTCAGGGGCCATGGCGGAAGCGGCGCCATTGGCGCAATCCAGAACGACCTGCAGTCCGTTCAGCTGCAGCCCCGGCACTGCGGCGCGCAGGAAGCGCTCATAGTCTGCCCGATACTTTGCATCCACTGGCGGAGCGGGTCCCGTGCCCGGCTCGAGTGTTCCGTCCAGACGCCGAAAGATCTCCTCCTCAATGCGCATCTCGGTTTCGTCCGGCAATTTGTAACCGTCGCTGCCAAAAACCTTGATCCCGTTGTCCTGCCAGGGATTGTGCGAAGCGGAGATCACCACGCCTGCCGAAAAGCCGTGCTGCCGGGCCAGATACGCGATGCCCGGCGTCGTAATGACGCCGGCGCTCTCCACCCGCGCTCCGCCCTCGATCAGGCCTGCGGTCAAGGTGGCGGCAATCCATTCGCTGGACTCTCGGGTATCCATGCCCAACAAGACGCGGGGAGCGCCGTTCGCCCCCTTCAACTGGTGCGCCAGCGCCAGGCCTACGGCGCCAATTGTCTTTGCATCCAGCGGAGCTTCGCCCGCCACGGCACGAATTCCATCTGTACCAAACAGCTTTCTCATGGTCCCGGTAATTCTCTTTCCACCTGACTCACGCGGCTGCGAATGCGGCCGCGGGCCAGACGCGTCGTGATCGATTGTCCTTCTGTCACAGCTTCACTTTCTTTTACCAGCAGCCCCTGCTCGTCGTACACCAGAGCATAGCCGCGCCGCAGCACAGCCAGGGGGGAGAGAGCAGCCAGTTCCCGCGCTAATCCGGCTTCGCGCTCCCGACGCGACCGCAGCCGTTCCCGAACCAGGCGCCGCATGCCGTCTTCCAGGGCTGCCAGGCGTTCGCGCGCCGCTACCGCGCGCCAGCCAATATCCTGCCGCTGCAGCCGGGCCGCGCATTGTTGCCAGCGATCCGCCATTGACCGATGTCCGGCTCGCCAGGTCAACTCCATCCTCAACCCCTGATCGTCAACCCGCTGCTGCTTGCGGCGCAGCTGATCCATCTCCTGCATCAGGATCGACTCCACGCGCACGCGGGCCAGAGCGTTGCGCGCCTGCATGAGCCGATAGCGGCAGGCCCTCTGCAACCGCAGGTCCATCTCGTACAGGCGCTCCGCCACGTTGTGCAGGGCCGAGGTGGCGATCTCCGCAGCGGCGGAGGGCGTAGGCGCGCGCAGATCGGCGACAAAGTCGGCGATGGTGAAGTCTGTCTCGTGGCCGATGGCCGAAATCACGGGCAGTTCCGATGCGGCAATCGCTTCTGCCAGCAGCTCGGTGTTGAACGGGGCGAGGTCTTCCAGCGAGCCTCCGCCGCGCGCAACCACAATCACGTCCACCTCGCGCGTTCGGTTGAACCACGCAATGCCTGCAGCGACTTCTGCCGCCGCCGCTTCCCCCTGCACCACGGCCGGGTACAGCAGCACATGCAGCGCCGAATGCCGGCGACTCACGATGTTCAGAAAGTCCTGGATCACCGCACCACTGGGCGAGGTCACAATGCCCACGCAGCGTGGATACAGCGGCAGAGGCTTTTTCCTCGCCGCATCGAAGAGCCCACGCGCTTCCAGCCGCGCCTTCAACTGCTCAAAAGCGATCTGCAGCGATCCGGCGCCAACGGGCTCCAGGAATTCCGCTACCAGCTGCATCTGTCCACGCTGCTCGTAGACCGACACTTTGCCGCGCAGCAGCACGTGCAGGCCGTCTGCCGGCTTGAATCGCAACAGTAGCGCCTGGCGGCGGAACAGCACCACGGGCAACTGCGCCTCTCCATCTTTCAGGGTGAAATAGACGTGACCCGACGGCGCCGAACGCAGATTCGAGATCTCGCCTTCCACCCACAGGTCGCTGTACTCGCGCTCCACGTGCAGGCGCACCTCGCTCACCAGGTCTCCGACCTGCCAGATGCGCCGCGTGACGGGCGACTCAAAGCTGAACCCCAGCTGCCCCTGGGCCACGCGCGGCGAGTCGGGCGATGCGCTCATCTTTGCGAGTATAGCTGCGGCGCCGGGGGGTCAACATGCGCTTCCATTTGAAATCGCGGCCCCGCATCCGGATAATAGGGCGAATCTCCAACTTCGAGGATCCCGCATGCTGCATCGCGTTGCCGTGGCTGCCATTGGCCTCTCCGCCTGCCTGACTCCTGCTGCTCCTGCTCTGGCGCAGAGCTTCACGCTCCAGCAGGTGATGAGCGCGCCCTTCACCTCAGAACTGCAGGCCGCGCCGCAGGGCAATCGCCTGCTGTGGATCGCCAACCAGGAAGGCAAGCGGAATATCTGGGTCGCCGAGAAACTCGGCAGCGCCTGGACGGTGCATCGCGTGACCAGCGATGACGCCGACGATGGTATCGATCTGGGTGATATCGCCTGGACGCCAGACGGCGAGAAAATCGTCTACGTCCGCGGCGGCGACTTCGAATTCCCTGAAAAACCTTCGCCGAATCCGGCCATGCTGCCGCAGGGCGTCGACCAGGAGATCTGGGTCGTCTCTGCCGGCGGCGGCGATGCGCGGGAGCTGGCGGGCGGCCGGGCGCCCGCGGTATCTCCTGACGGCGCGACCGTGGCCTACCTCGATAAGGCGCAGATCTGGACCGTCGATCTGCGCGACGCGGCGGCCAAACCCACGCAGCTCCTGCACACGCGGGGCCGACTGGCGTCCCTCGCCTGGTCGCCCGACGGCAAGTACCTTTCGTTTGCCAGCGAGCGCGGCGATCATGGTTTTATCGGTGTCTACTCGGTTGCGGATCATGCGCTGCGGTATCTGGATCCCTCCACAGAGATCGATCTCGACCCCGTCTGGTCGCCGGATAGCCACAGCATCGCTTTCGTCCGCATTCCCCCGGACACCTCAGGAGTCGACTTCAAGCCGCGACGCACCGCTCAACCCTGGTCCATTGTTGTTGCTGATGCGGCGACAGGAGCCGGGCACGCAGTCTGGACAGCGCACGATGGCCAGGGCAGCGTCTTTCACGACACCGAAGCGGACCAGCAACTCTACTGGAGCGCAAGCAACCATATCGTCTTTCCATGGGAGAGCACCGGTTGGCTGAACCTTTACTCCGTCGACGCCACCGGCGGCACGCCCACCGATCTAACCCCCGGCAACTTCGAAGTGGACTATGTGGCTTTCAGCAAAGATCGCCGCACGCTGGTCTACTCCTCGAATCAGGACGACATCGACCGCCGGCATTTGTGGCAGGTAGCCGCTGACGGCGGTTCGCCGGACCAACTGACCCATGGCGACGGCCTGGAAGTGATGCCCGTGATCGCGCCTGACGGCACGGTAGCCGTTCTTCGTTCGGACGCGCGCCTGCCCCTGCGCCCGGCCATCGTCTCCAGCAACGGCGCGATGCATGACGTGGCGCCGCAGATGATCCCGGCCGACTTCCCGGCTGCCAGACTCGTCGTCCCGCAGCAGGTAATTCTCTCCGCAGCCGATGGCATGAAGATTCACGGCCAGCTCTTCCTGCCTGCCTCCGCCGATGACGGTCACAGGCATCCGGCGATCGTCTTTTTCCACGGCGGATCGCGGCGCCAGATGCTCCTCGGCTGGCATTACACGGACTACTACTCCGACGCGTATGCGGAGAACCAGTACCTCGCCAGTCTCGGCTACATCGTGCTTTCGGTGAATTACCGCAGCGGCATCGGCTATGGCCTCGATTTCCGCGAGGCGCTGAATTACGGAGCAGCGGGCGCCAGCGAGTTTAACGACGTGCAGGGCGCCGGCCTCTATCTGCGCAACCGGACTGACGTGGATGGCTCTCGCATCGGCGTGTGGGGCGGCAGCTATGGCGGCTATCTCACCGCGCTCGCTTTAGCTCGCGCCTCCGATCTCTTCGCCGCCGGCGTCGATTTCCACGGGGTTCACGACTGGAACCTGGAGCTGGGCAACTGGAAGGCGGATTTCAACCCCGACGCCGATCCGAACGCCGCGCGCATCGCCTGGGAGTCGTCGCCGCTGGCCTCAGTAAAGGACTGGAAGTCTCCTGTACTGCTCATGCAGGGCGACGACGATCGCAACGTCCAGTTCTCGCAAACCGTCCGCCTGGCGGCCGCGCTGCGCGCCCAGGGCACGCCCTTCGAGGAGCATATCTTCCCTGACGAGATTCACGGCTTCCTGCTGCACAGTTCGTGGATGACTGCGTACTCGCTCGAGGCCGATTTCTTCAACCGAAAACTGAAGGCGGAGCAGCAGGGGCAGACTGAATCATCTGCCTCCCTCCCGCAGGTCGCGACAAAACCCAGCAGCAGATGAAAAGGCAGAGTCTGAAAATGCATCGAGTCTCAGGGAATTGGAAGCGGTCTCTTCCTGGATTAGTCCTGGCGCTGGCCGTTTTGTGCAGCGCTCATCGACTTTCCGCGCAGGAGACGATCATTGCGCTTCGGCATGCAGAGAAACCGGCAGCCGGTTTAGGACAGCTGACCTGCAAAGGTCTCAATCGCGCGCTGGCCTTGCCTGGTGTTCTGATCCCGCGCTTCGGCAAACCGGATGCAATTTACGCACCCGACCCGGCAGTCGAGGTCAGCGACCGAAGCAACACTCTGTATTCCTACGTACGGCCGCTAATCACGATCGAACCCACCGCAATCAGGCTGGGAATGCCCGTGAATGCCCAGATCGGCTATAACGACATTGCGAAGCTCCAGGCGGAGCTGACGGCTCCGGCCTATGCAAATGCGAAGATCTTCGTCAGTTGGGAGCACGGATTTCTGAACCGGTTTGCCCAGCAGATGTTATCGAGCTTCGGAGGAAATCCCTCTGCAGTTCCCGACTGGCCGAATGACGATTATGACCGCATCTATATCTTCACGATCCGGCACAACGACGGGAAGGCCAGCCTCCAGTTCAAAATAGAGCACGAAGGTCTGAACAATTCCCTGAGCGATACCTGCCCGGGGCCCGCTCGATAGCGGTCATCGCGTCCAGCTTCCTCAGTGGAAGTCGTGCGAGCGCACCTCGACGGAGTTATCCGCCAGCGGGGTGAGCCGCGCGGCTTTCACATGGATCACCCCATCCTGGTTCTGCAGCGGTCCTTCTACCAACAGAAAGCGCGACCGCGTGACGACCACCTGATTGCGCTCGTACATGGTGGGCGTCACGATCACGTTGGCGATGCCCGTCTCGTCCTCCATGGAGAGAAAGACGAAACCCTTCGCCGTGCCTGGGCGCTGCCGCGCGATGATGCATCCCGCCGCCCGCACCCACTCGCCATCGCGCCGCGTTCGCAGGTCCTCTGCAGAAAGCACCCGCTGCCTCTGCAACGCGGCTCGCCGATACGCCATCGGATGCTCCCCCGTCGTCAGCCCCGTTCCCGCATAATCGGCCACCAGCCGCTCCTCGGCCGTCATCGCCCGCAGGGGCGAAACCTCCTGAGGATCGGCCAGCAGCGCCCCCGAATACGTCAGCAGCGGGCCCTCCGGCTTGCCGGCGCGCTCCACCTGCCACAGTGCGTCGCGCCGATGCCCAATGCCCTCCACATGATTCAGCGCGCCGATATTGGCCAGCAGCGCAATTTCTTTGCGATTCAGCGCCGGAACCCGCAACGCCAGCTCATCCACCGAACGGAACGGTCCGCTCTCCCGCCGTGCTGTCGCAATCGCCTCACCCGTCTGCTGCCGCAGCCCGCGCGCATAGCCCAGGCCCAGCCGCAGCGATAATGTTTCGTCGGGCTCGTACTCCACCGTGCATGCCCACTCCGACACCTGCACATCCATCGGCCGCACGCGCAGCCCGTGCCGCTGTGCATCTTTCACCAGCACTGCCGGCGAGTAGAACCCCATCGGCTGATTGTTCAGGATTGCGCACGTGAACGCCGCTGGATACTTCACCTTGAAGTAGGCCGACGCATACGCCAGCAGCGCGAAGCTGGCCGCGTGCGACTCCGGAAATCCATACAGCGCAAATGAGCTGATGGCCTGCACAATTTCGTCCTGCGTATGCGGGGCAATGCCGTTCTGTGTCATCCCGCTCCGCAGCTTTACCTCGAGATCCTTCATGCGCTGCCACGATCGCCGCATGCCCACCGCACGCCGCAGCTCCTCCGCCTCCGCTCCGCTGAAGTTCGCCACCGTCATGGCGATGCGCAGCAGCTGCTCCTGGAACAGCGGCACCCCCAGCGTGCGCCGCAGCACCGGCTCCAGCGAGGGATGCGGATAGGTCACCTCTTCTTTCTTCTGCCGTCGCCGCATGTAGGGGTGCATCATCTTGCCGACGATGGGCCCCGGCCGAATGATCGCCACCTGTACCACCAGATCGTAAAACTGCTCAGGATAATTCCGCGGCAGTGAGGCCATCTGCGCGCGGCTCTCAATCTGGAACATCCCCACCGTGTCCGCTTTCTGCAGCACCGCATACACTTCGGGATCCTGGGGCAGATTGGCCAGGTCCACCGCATCGCCGTAGTGATCGGGGATCAGTTCCAGGCAATCCTTGATCACCGCCATCATCCCCAGTCCCAGCAGATCCACCTTGATGATCCCCAGATCGGCGCAGTCTTCCTTATCCCACTGCACCACGGTCCGGCCCGGCATCGACGCGCGCTCCAGTGGGACGACATGATTCAGCTGACCCTGGCAAATCACCATACCGCCCGAGTGCTGCCCCAGATGCCGCGGCAGATCCTGCAGGCGCACGCACAGCTCCAGATACTTCGCAATGCGCGGATGCTGCACATCGAACCCGGCATGGTGAAACGAATTCGCCATCGTATCGCTTTCCCCACGCCACTCCCACTGGCTCACCAGGCTCGTGAGCCGCCCCAGCGATTCCGCATCGAAGCCCAGCGCCTTACCCGCCTCGCGCGCCGCCGACTTGCCGCGATACGTGATCACGTTTGCCGTCATGGCCGCGCCCAGCTCGCCGTAGCGCTGGTACACATACTGAATGGCCTGCTCGCGCTTCTCTTCCGACGGCAAATCCAGATCGATGTCCGGCCACTCGCCGCGGTTCTCGCTCAGGAAGCGCTCGAACAGCAGCTCCATGCCCACCGGATCGATGGCCGTGATCTCCAGCGCGTAGCACACCGCGGAATTGGCCGCGCTGCCCCGCCCCTGGATCAGAATTCCGTTGTGCTTGCAGTACTGCACAATGTCCCACACGATCAGGAAATATCCCGCAAAGCCCAGCTTCCCAATCAGCGTCAGCTCGTGCTCCACCTGCTTTTTCGCCCGCTCCTGCAGGTCGCGGTTCATCCGGCCATAGCGCAGGCGCACGCCCTCATCCACGCGCTTGCGCAGAAAGCTATCCATGGTCTCGCCTTCGGGCACGGGATAATGCGGGAACTCATAGCCCAGATCATTCAGCTCAAACGGCAGCCGCTGTGCGATCTCCCGCGTCATCTCCACTGCGTCTGGAACATCGCGAAATAAAGCCGCCATCTCCGCTGCGCTGCGCAGGTAGAGATGGTTGTTGCGCGACAGCAACCGCCCGGCATGATCCAGATCCACATGGTTACGGATCGATGTGAAGACGTCGAGAACCTCTCGATCTCCCGGCTTCGCGTAGCGCACGCCGTTGGTCGCCACCACCGGCAGCCGCAGCGATCGGGCAATGCGCAGTGCCGCCTGGTTGCGCGCCTCTTCCTCACGCTCCTGGTGCCGCTGTAACTCGATGCAGACGTTCTCTCGACCGAACAGCCGCATCAGCTCCTCGACGACTGCGCGACCCTCGGCTTCCCCGCCCCGCGCCAGCGCCGCCGCCAGCGGACCCTCTTCGCCGCCCGTCAGACAAATCAGGCCACCGGCATACTGCGCCAGATCATCGCGCGTCGCCGCGCCTTCGGCCTTCGTGGTCTCGCTCATTTTGAAATGCGTGATCATTTGGCAAAGATTCTGATAGCCCATTCGCGAAGCGCACAGCAGCGGCAGCCGTGCCGGCTCGTTTGTAAACTGATGCGGCAGCCACGCGGGCGGCGTGAGCCGTGAGCCAAAGGCCGACGTCGCTACCTCCGCCCCCACATGCGCCTTCATCCCATTACGCTGCGCGCTGGAGTGGAAGCGCGCCGACCCATACACGCCGTTGCGATCCAGCAGCGCCATCGACGGCATCTTCAGTTCCACGGCGCGCTCAACCAGATCCTCCGGCTGCGAGGCGCCTTCCAGAAACGAAAACGCGCTGGCTGCATGCAGCTCGATGTACTGCGGCGCGCTAGTCATACAGTTCCTCCATGCGCCAGTCGCCCATCGCCGCCGGCCGTAGCGGATTCCGCGCCAGCGCACAGCAGATCGTCGCGCCGTTTTCTTCGCAACGAGCGACCACATCCCACTTCTCCATCGACCAGCACTCCACGCCCCACCAGTTGCCGGAGAAGAACCACGGACCCCACGCGCGCTCCACCCCATAGCGCTTCCCGCGAAAGACAAACGAAACCGGCTTGCGCTCGTGCAGCGTCACCATCACCGTTTCTGGCGGACGCAGCCTTCGCCGCGCCGACCGAGGCTGTGCCTGCGGAACGGGCAACGTTGCCGTTTTCTCTGGAATTGCAAACGGTGCCATCCGGAATGCCTCCGGCTGGTGCGTATCCTCGAGCACCGCGCGCCCCACACGCTCGTCGCCCACCACGGAGCGCAGGCGCGCCAGCGTCACGTCCAGCCGATCCGGTTCCGGCAGTTCCGGCGTGAACAACCCCATCTGCGTCTTGCTGGTGCTGCCTGGCTCCGCGCTCAGCTTGACCGACAGAATCCCCGCCGGTGAGGGATGCCCCTGCAAATCGAGGTGCAGCAGCCGCAGCCACAGCCGCCGATCATTGCCGGGCAGCGCTGGACGAACGGTCCGTGTGTGCCGGCCGCCGCCATCCAGCAACAGCTCCACCGTTACCGATGCCAGTGCCAGCAGGTTCGACGCCGCTCGCGCGATCAGCTGATCCAGCAACACGCTCAGCACAAAGAGCAGCGAGTCCAGCAACTCCACCGGCGCCTCCAATTCCATCTGCTCTGCCAGCGCCAGCACCGGCTCCGCGGGAACCAGCAGATGCCGCGCTTCTCCGCGTGCCAGTTGCCGCAGCCGACGCCCCTCCTGTCCCAGCCGCGCGATCAGCTCCTTCTCCGGCAGCTCCGCCAGATCGCCCAGCGTGGCGATGCCCCATCGCGTCAGCGTCTCCGCCTGTTCCGGCGTCAGCGGCAGCACAGTCAGCGGCAACGGCGCCAGCATTGCTGCTTCCTGTCCAACGGGGATCACCGCTACTCGCACCGGCAGGCTGCGCGCCAGGCAAATCGCCGCCTGCAGATTGCGGCTCATCACGACGGCTGCCCGAATTCTCAGAGCACCCACGCTTTGCAGCAGCCGCTTCGCCAGCGTCTCCGGCGGACCGAAGAGCTTCTCCGTCCCGGCAATGTCGAGCACGCCGCAGAAGCAGCCCTCTTCGCTCCGGTCTTCCACCCGTGGCGAAGACCTTCCCGCTGCCTGCAGCAGAGCCGCCCGAGCGCTGGCCTCCTCGCTTCGAGCTCGCGGCAGCAAGGCCACTGTCGGGAAGACCTCCATCTCCGCCCGGGTCATGCCCGCTTCCACGCCCAGCGCATGCGCGCGCGTGTTTTTCGAGCAGACCCACTGCCGCGGCGCTTCTCCCTCCAGAACCGCTACGGGCCGCTCTCGCAGCTCCGGCCGCAAACGCACCATCGCCTGCGCCGGGAACTCCCGCACATACACGCACGCGTACAGCTCGCCTGGCCGATTCATCGCGACCCTCCTTCGGAACTGTTGGCTCTTTCTGCCCAACAAGTGCGGCTCTGCCAGCGCAGCGCATTCCCGGAGCCGCCAACACGCAAGACATGCGTCCGCCCCATCGGATCGCTCTGCGGCGGCTTGCGGCTGAACTCCGTCACCGGCGCGAATCGCTCCCGCACCGTCTCCACACAGAACTCCGCTCCGGTCAGGACGGTTCCTCCCTCATCCATTACCTCGCCTGGCTGCAGTCGGAGTACTAACCCCGCGCTCGACTTGGCACACGCCTGCTGCGTCAGCAGAATGACACTGGCCTGCGTCCGCTCCGCCGCCGCCCGATACCGGAACCACGTTGCCAGCGGCACGCGCAGCGCAAACTCCGGCGCTACCGATCCCATGTCGAGCACGATGGCGCTGAAGCCCCCCGCCTGCAGCAGCAGATCCGCCGCCCGCAGCGCCTGATCCAGCCGCGACCACGGCTTCCGCGGCAGCTTTTTCTTTTGTGCTTCCTGAACCGGCACCAGCGAAATCGCATTCACCGTCTCCTGGTTTTTCCGTCGCATTGTCGGCTGTGGCTCCGCACACCGCGGCGCGAATGACACCTCCGGTTCCTCGTATCCGACACGCGTCGGACGCTTGTCCGACATCGCCGCATGCGCCTGCAACGCAATCCTCGGCTCCGTCTCCGCTGCTCCACCGCACCGCACCCACAGCAGCCGTGCCAGGTCTACCCCGCTCGCCGCCGCGCTCTCCGGATCGAGTGTGTCCGACACGTCCACCCATGCGCATACGCGACCCGCCTGCGTCAGCCCGGCTAAAAACGTCAGCGCCAGCGTCGTCCGGCCGGAGCACTCCGGCCCCGCCAGCTCGCTGATGGCTCCCAGCGGCAGCCCTCCGCCCAGCGCAGCATCCAGCACCGCAATCCCTGTCGTCGCCGTCGGACGAATCACCCGCGGCGCGGGCGTCAGCGCCGACGGAATCCGATCGGCAAGAGCAGCTTCTATCTGGAGGCGGAGCAGGTGGGCCGAAGACATGACAAACCTCGTCTTCGCCTTATTTTCGCCTATGCTGATCCTCTCCGCAATGGGTCGATATCCACAGCCTCGCAGCCCCTGTTCCCTGCACCCTGTACCCTGTAACCTGCTCCCAGTGCTCACCCTCGAAACCCCGGTGCAATTCGTCAAGGGCATCGGCCCGGCCATCGCCAAATTACTGGTAGAAAAGAACATCGCCACCGTCGAGGACCTGCTCCTCCACCTGCCCTTCCGCTACGAGGACCGCCTCAATCCCCGCGCCCTGAACGAGCTCAAACCCGGCGAAACTGCCAGCGTCATCGGCGAGGTCCGCGGCGCCGCCCTGCTCCGCACCAAAAGCATGCCCATCTTTGAAATGACCGTCGGGCAGGGCCTCTCCTCGCTCAAGTGCATGTGGTTCCATGGCACCTATCTCGAGGGCAGGTTCCACGCGGGCCAGATCGTTGCGCTCTACGGCAAAGTCGACGCCTCACGCTCCGGCCGCGGCTTCAAGATGATCCAGCCGCAGTTTGAGATCATTCCCGACGGCTCGTCCGACGCGCTCGACCGGCTGCTGGAAGTCGGTCGCATCACGCCTGTCTACGAATCCCTCAGCGGCAACCGACTCGCATCGCGCTGGATCCGTCGGACACTGTGGAACCTGCTTGGCGAGCTGAAGGGCTGCTTCCCGGAAACCCTGCCGCAGTCGCTGCTCGACCGCCTGCAGCTGCCCAGCCGCGAAGCCGCACTCCGCGAAGTCCACTTTCCGCCCGCCGGCACACCGACGACGCAGCTCCAGTCCGCCGCGACGTCCGCGCATCGGCGGCTCATCTTCGAGGAGCTCTTCTATCTCGAACTCGGGCTCGAGGTGAAGCGCCGTCGCTTCCAGGAGAAAGCCGGCATCGCCTTCGAGACGTCGGACAAAGTCCGCACTGCGATCCGCGAGATCCTGCCCTTTCATCCCACGGCCGCACAGAAGAATGCCCTGGGCGAGATCGCGTCGGACATGCGGCGAGCCGCTCCGATGCGGCGGCTGCTGCAGGGCGACGTCGGATCGGGCAAGACGATCGTCGCGCTGCAGGCGATGCTCATCGCCATCGAGAACGGCTATCAGGCCGCGCTCATGGCGCCGACGGAAATCCTGGCCACGCAGCATTACCTGTCTGCGCAGCGGATTCTGGAGAAGTCCTCGAAGCGCTATCGCATTACTCTGCTAACTGGATCGCTCGATGAGGACCTGAAGCGGCTGGCGCGACGACGCATCTATCAGGGCGAAACCGACCTCATCATCGGCACGCACGCGCTGATCGAGGAGAAGGTGGAGTTCGCCAATCTTGGTCTGGTCGTCGTCGACGAACAGCATCGGTTTGGCGTGCTGCAGCGCTTCCGCCTGATGAAGAAGGACAACGCCGAGCCCGACGTTCTGGTGATGACGGCGACGCCGATTCCGCGGACGCTGGCGCTTTCGCTTTACGGCGATCTGGACCTCAGCGTCCTCGACGAATTGCCGCCGGGACGAACGCCGATCGTCACGCGTCAGGTGTCCGACGAGCGATCGGACGAAGTCTGGCAGTTTGTCCGACAGCAGGTGGCCAAAGGTCACCAGGCTTACGTCGTTTATCCGGTGATCGAAGGGCCGAAGGACGATCAGCCGGAACTGGACTTCGCTCTGCCGGACGAAGCGCCGGAAGAGAAGCCGAAGAGAGGCAAAAAGCCAAAATCCGAAACGCTTTTCCCAAAGCTGCCGCTGAAATCCGCGATCGACATGTATGAGCGGCTGCGGACGCAGGAGCTGGCCGGTCTGCGTGTCGGACTTCTCCACGGCCGTCTCGACGCCGATGAGAAGGACGTTGTGATGCGGCGGTTCCAGCGCGGCGAGATCGACGTGCTGATTGCGACGACGGTCATCGAAGTCGGCGTCGATGTGCCCAACGCGACGGTGATGGTCATCGAGCACGCCGAGCGTTTCGGGCTGGCCCAGCTGCATCAGCTGCGCGGTCGCGTCGGACGCGGCGCGTCAAAGTCGTATTGCATCCTCATGACTGGCGGAAAAATCTCGTCCAATGCCGAAGAGAGGCTGGCAGCGATGGTCCGAACCCAGGATGGATTCGAGCTGGCCGAGCTGGATCTGGAGCTGCGCGGACCGGGTGAATTTTTCGGCACCCGGCAGGCGGGATTGCCGGATTTCCGCGTCGCCAATCTGGTTCGGGATCGGAAGCTGCTGGAGCTGGCGAAGGAGGAATCGGCACGCTTCGTCGCGAAGGCCAGCGAGGAGTCGACTCCGGAAGAGCGAGCGCGCGTCGGGGCTCGGCTGAAAGAAGCCTGGCAGCGGAAATACGGGCTGGCCGAGGCGGGGTGAGGGTCCGCGCCTTTGGACCTGACCAGTGCCTGGAACTCGGGGTGGGTGGTGAGGATGTGCTGGGCGATGGGGCAGAGGACGTCGACCTTGAGGTTGTTGCCCTTCGCGTACTGGAACGCTGTGGTGACCCGTTGCAGGGCTGAAGGGTACCCCCTTGGGTCTCGGTTCCATGGAAGTTGCTGATTCTGGTAGTGTTGGAAGGTAATACCCTGAGGGTATTACCTTCCAGGGGGAAGTTGCGGTCCGGGGGGCGCGGGCTTCGCGCGGGGCGACTTCCGCGCTCAGAAAAAATCTGTGTTTTGCGCATGTGTGGCAAACAAAGGTAAGTCCGCGGGGCCACCTTGTTATGTGTGGCAAACAGGGTACTTCGTTAGGCCCTCAAACGCATGTGTGGCAGGGAAAGGACTTAGTTAGCCTGTGGTCTGTGGCCGGTAGCGGGTCGCCTATCGGCGACGAGATTTTTTCACCGCAGAGGACACAGGGAAGTCTGCGCGTAATCCGGGAGGGTTGGGCCCGGGGTGTCGGCGATGTCAAAGAGCGGCGGGGTCAGCCTGGGCTGGCGCGGTTTCTAGTCAGGAAAGGAAAAGCTCTGTTCGCGGGTGGCGGACAGAGCTTTCCCTTCCTTTTCCAGTGTGGGGTGCGGCGGGATGGAGGGCAAGGAGAATCGTGGGGCCGCGGGGTACGGAGGTCATGAGGCGGAGTTTAGAGTTCAGGGATTGGAGTTTGAGGCTTCTTCAGGAGGGGCCGATGGCTCAGGACAACGCGGCAATTGTGCGGCGGTTTACGGATGAGGTGATCACGCGGGGCGAGATCGACCGGGCCGGGGAGGATCAAGGAGACGCGGATCCTGATGGACACGATGGGGATGATGATGCAGCTCGGGGTGATGCCGGGGTGATACGGAGTTGGGGGATTGGGGACAGCGTTTAGCGCTTAACGGATAGGGAACAGGACTTCGCGGCGCGCAAGGTCGATCTAATGGATGAAGATTTTCCAGAGCGCGACAGCGGCGACGGCTACGGCGCCAATCGCGTAGACCCAGGCACGGCCTTTCATGAGCTTGTCGTTGTAGGGCATCGGACCTCCCTCGCAGTGCGCGAATGGCGAACATTGTAGTGGACGCTGAACGGCCGGGGATAGCGGGCCGGTGGTTGGGGGCAGCCTATTTCTTGTGGACCCGGGACTGGAATTCGGGGTGGGTGGTGAGGACGTGCCGGGCAACGGGGCAGATGACGTCGACTTTGAGGTTGTGGTCTTTGGCGTACTGGAAGGCGGTGGTGACGAGTTCGAGGGCGAAGCCCTGGCCGCGGAGTTCTTTGGGGACTTCGGTGTGCCAGATCGTCATCCAGCCATGGCCGTCGGTTTCGAATTCGAGGTAGCTGGTTTGGCCGTCCTGGGGGAGTTCGAAGCGGCTGCGGGTTACAGGGGTGGGGTCGGGCATGGGGGGCTCCGTTGGGGATGATGATAGCCGAGACTGGCGGGCGGGCCGGGGAAAGAGCACCTTCTGCGCGAGCATCTATCCAGTTATCTTGCCAATGAAAACTGGTAGCAAGTCGGCAATGTTGTGGGTATGTTTCTGTTATGGACGAACAGGCCCACACTGCAGATAAACAGCCGCTAGAAATTACCAGTTCCGTGTTTCAGCTCAAGTACGAGGGGCCAGCCGTAGACGATGGGACTATGGATGTTAGAGACCTAGCTCCTTCTTTGGAAGCGCTCGGGGATCTCATCTCGCGGTCGAATGACCTTCTGAACGGCGAAAATTCTACCGTGACGCTCAAAGTCCTCGCGAAGTTCGATAAGGCTTCGTTCGATGTCAGCTTTCTGCTGAACCACGTCCTAGCTGATTCTGCGGCGACAATGCTTCCCGTCGTAGGCTCCTGCAGTGCCGCTCAGATACTCGACCTTGCACTTGGAGCTTACGAAAAGGCAAAGGGAGTTCTGTCGGGTGCCGCGAGGATTTATAAAGCAGTGCGAGGAGAAAAGCCTCTCGGCGCGAGGCCCGGAGAGCAAGCAAACACCACAGTGCTCGTATTTGGCAACAACAACAACATTGTCGCCGATTCGGGTTCTGCGCGCTTGTACGGCGATGATCGCATCCGTGCAGCGCTGAGGAAGACGGCGACCCCTCTGATCCGTGGGGGGGTCAATGGATTGGAAGTAAGGCGCTCTAAGCAACTTGTCGAGAGACTGGAGCCGCGGGATATCGGTGAAGCCCCTGACCTCGAACTCACCACGAATTCAGAAGAGGAACCCCGCAGCCCTACCCGTGATCTTTGGGTTCGTGTAGTGAAGCCAAATTTTGACGGGGGAAGATGGACGTTTCATGATGGTCAGCGAAATTTGGCGCAGAGGTTGAGGACAAAGGCTTTCAAACCCGGGTAGAAAACCGAGAGCAAGGCTTTTACGCCGGAGACACGTTTCTAATCAGACTTCGTAGCACTCAACATATTGATAAGAGCGGTGGAATCGCGACTAGGAATGTGGTCGAAAAGGTGCTGGATCAAAGATCGGCACCCCGGCAACCCAAGCTGACCGCATCGCAAGGAGCCGATTCAAACAGCCCATTCGACTAGGAGGCTCAGGATGACGATCTTGCTTTGGGGAAAGAGGGCTCCCACCCTGTTCGCCAAAAGCGGGCGAACAAGGATGGGGCACCCAGAGTGAGTGGTGCTACAGTGCCCCGGGCCTGAAGGCCCCGTCTTTGAAGACCGCTGACGCGGGGCTGAAGCCCCGCTCTTTCTCCGCCGTGCCGCTCTGCGGCACCTGATGAGGACGGTGGTCGTAATACCCGCTCTTTCTCCGCCGTGCCGCTTTGCGGCACCTGATGAGGACGGCGATCATAGTACCCGCTCTTTCTCCGCCGTGCCGCTTTGCGGAGCCTGATGAGGACGGCGGTCTATTACCCGCTCTTTCTCTGTCGTGCCGCTTTGCGGAGCCTGATGAGGACGGCGGTCTATTACCCGCTCTTTCTCCGCCGTGCCGCTTTGCGGAGCCTGATGAGGACGGCGGTCTATTACCCGCTCTTTCTCTGTCGTGCCGCTTTGCGGCACCTGATGAGGACGGCGATCATAGTACCCTCTCTTTCTCCGCCGTGCCGCTTTGCGGCATCTGATGAGGACGGCGATCATAGTACCCTCTCTTTCTCTGTCGTGCCGCTTTGCGGCATCTGATGAGGACGGCGATCATAGTACCCTCTCTTTCTCCGCCGTGCCGCTTTGCGGCACCTGATGGGGACGGCGGTCGTAGTAGAAGAGGAGCATGCGATCTTTCTGGAATCGGCGGGCGTTTCTTTGGGGGGCGTTGGGGACGGCTGCACTGGCCGTACGGGCGCGAGGAGCGGGGCTGGTGGGCGATCCACTCACGACGGCCCTGGCGCCTGAGGCCATGGGCGGGCGGGGCAGCGAGGCTTCGGTTCTTTTCACCGGGCGGTTTCTTACCCATGTTTCCATCGTGCGGGTGAATCAGATTGAGGTCACTCCTACCCGGTCGATTGGGCAGGATGAGGCGCCGCTGAACAGTCCGGCGCATATCCGCTCACGACGCGAGGCGTTTGGGCGGGGGTGTCCTGAGGGGCGGATGACGTGGGCGGTGAGCTGGCTGGCTCTCCACGATGAGCGGGCCGAGTACCGGGAGGCGCGTCGACTGCTGGCTTCGTATCACGAGCGGTATGGAGACGAGATCACCTTCATCCCGGGCGGCTACTTTGCGCCCATGTACAACACGCGCGAGGCGATTCGGGTGACGATTCACCAGGCGTTGAAGGACGTGACAGAGATGGTGGGCGGGGGGTATCGGCCGCAGTCGCTGGTGGCGGGGTTTATGGATGCGGAGAACCAGCGGCTGCTGGCCGAGGACGAGGGCATCCATGTATGCCAGGGGCAGATCTGGAGCCAGCACGGGATCGATAACGGGGACGGGGATGGTGGGATCTGCTATCCGTATTACCCGAGCCGCCAGCATTATCTGAAGCCGGCGCAGGGGCCAGCGGATTTTATCGACTGCGTGTGCCTGGATGGGTGGACGTGCGATTTTCTTTCGGCGCGGCGCAATGGGTTTGCGGGCGGATTCAACAGCCGCATGGGCGTGGGTCCGATTGAGACGGTGCAGGACCTGGGCGTGGCGGCGGGACGGCGAGAGATGATGGCTACGACAGCGATGCACTTCGATGGCGGGCACGCGCTGAACGGGTTCGGATTTGTGACGGGGATCTGGGAGACGTCACTGGGGCACGATGAGGATCTGGCGTGGTGGCTGGCGGCGGTACGGGAGCGGTGGCCGGATACGCAGGTGATGACGGAGGGGGAGTTTGGGCTCGCGTGGCGTCGGCATACTCGTAACAACGACAGGATCAATTATCGCTTCGACGCGAAGGGCACGGGCGCACCCGGGTCGGAGAAGGACCTGGAGATCCGCTGGTACATGAACCAGGAGTTTCGGCTGGCGCTGCTGCGGGATTGGGTGAAGGACAGTCCATGGATGGCGATTGACTTTACGCGGTACGATCTGCCGGCGCGGGAGCCGCAGGGCTTGCAGCGGGAGTGGAGTTTGATGAACGTGCTGAACCAGAAGGGGACGCGCAAGCAGGACAAGCCGATGCGGATGGGGCAGCTGCCGGAGGAGGATCGGCGGATGATTTTTGGGAGGTTTCCGGAGCTGCGGCGGTGGGCGTAGGGAGTGGGCGTGGGGCTCAGGGGCGGTCCGTGCAGGCGCAGCGCACGGACGAGCCAAACTCCGGGGAAGGACGTGCGCTTTTGGTTTTGCACGTCCGAGACGGAGTTTGGCGAAGAGCCCTGCCGGTGGGGGCACGATCGCACATAAAAGCCCGGTCGGATGACCGGGCTCTCTGTGGATGGTTGTACCGCTCTATTCGGCGGCAGGCGTTTCTTCGGCCTGTTTGGTTTGGGCGACGGTCCAGTTGGGGTCGCCTACCTTGAAGCGGGCGAAGCGGCGGATGGTGATGTTTTCGCCGAGCTTGCCGACCTTGAGAGCGATGAGGTCCTTGATGGACTGGGTCTGTTCTTTGATGAAGGGCTGATCGAGCAGGCAGACCTCCTCGTAGAACTTGGTCATTTTGCCCTCGACGATCTTTTCGACGACGGGGGCGGGCTTGCCGGTGGCTGCGGCCTGGGCGCGGTAGATCTCCTTCTCGCGGTCCAGATCGTCCGGCGTGACGTCTTCGCGGCGGACGTAGCGCGGATCGGTCGCAGCGATGTGCATGGCGATGTCCTTGAGGAGCTCCTGAAATTCCTCAGTGCGGGCGACGAAGTCGGACTCGCAGTTGACCTCGACGAGGACGCCGATTTTGCCGCCGGCGTGGATGTACTGGCCGACCGCGCCCTCATTGGTGGAGCGGGTGGCTTTTTTCTGGGCGGAGGCCATGCCGCGCTTGCGCAGGACGACGAAGGCGCCTTCCATGTCGCCTTTGGTTTCCTGGAGGGCCTTGAGGCAGTCGCCCATGGGGGCGCCGGACTTTTCGCGGAGCTCTTTGACGAGCTTGGCGTCGATTTTCTCGGTTACGGTGGACATCGTTGATTCCTTCTCTTCCTTTAATCTTTTCATCTCGCGGAGGTTCCCGCAATGTGCGGGATCCGGCTCGGAGGGTGAAAATTGTTCAGTCCTTCAAAAACGCCCCTCAGGGGCTGAAGCCCTGGTAATCGGGGGCTGATTGCGACACGACTGAAGTCGTGCTCCCTCAAAACAGATCGCGCATTGGGCGATTCCCACATCTGCCAGGATCGGACCGATGTGATGCACCCGGGTTCCTGGTACACACAAAAAGCGTGGCTCCGACGACGGCAGCCACGCTTCTCGCGATCGCGGGCCGTCCGGCCCTGGTTCTTAGTAACCGCTCTCGGCGGCCTCGGCTTCGTCGAGAGCAGCGACGATGGCGGGCGCCTTGCGGATGCCACCACCGAGGGCTGCTTCGAGATCGACAACCTCAGCGGGCTCGCCTTCGGGGGCTGCTACGGCTGCTACGGGTACGGCTTCGGCAGCGGGCTCGCCTTCGGCCACGGCGGCCTGGATGTCGGCGGTGACGCCGGCGCCATCCGCAGCGAACTGCTTGTCGCCCACGGAGGCGGCGCCTTCGACGACCGAGTCGGCGATCTTCGAAGTGAAGAGCCGGATAGCGCGGAGGGCGTCATCGTTGCCGGGGATGACGTAGTCGACGACGGTGGGGTCGCAGTTGGTGTCAACGACGGCGACGACGGGGATGCCGAGCTTGCGGGCTTCCTTAACGGCGATGGCTTCGTTGGAGGAGTCGACGACGAAAATGGCGTCGGGGAGGCGGCGCATGGACTTGATACCGGCCAGGTTGGCCTGCAGATGCTTGCGCTCGCGCTCGAGGCGGATGACTTCCTTCTTGGTGAGGAGGTCGTAGCGGCCGTCGCCGGCCATGTCGTCCAG
Organism: Acidobacteriaceae bacterium; assembly: GCA_036267395.1. Classification (GTDB taxonomy): domain Bacteria; phylum Acidobacteriota; class Terriglobia; order Terriglobales; family Acidobacteriaceae; genus Palsa-343. The sequence goes on from DATAWD010000017.1 coordinate 52,007, forward strand.
TTCCTGAAGGCGCTTCACCGACTTCTGCACGGTCACCCAGTTGGTCAGCAGGCCGCCCAGCCAGCGGTTGTTGATGTAGAACATCCCGCAGCGGGCCGCTTCTTCAGCGATGGCGTCCTGAGCCTGGCGCTTGGTGCCGACGAACAGAAGGACTTTGCCCTGGGCGGCGAGCTCTGTGACGAACTTCGACGCCTCCTTGAACATCTTGAGGGTCTTCTGCAGGTCGATGATGTAGATACCGTTGCGCTCGCCGAAGATGTACTCCTTCATGCGTGGGTCCCAGCGCTTGGTCTGATGCCCGAAGTGGACACCCGCTTCGAGCAGCTCCTTCATGGTGATCGTGGCCAAACAGCCTCCTTTATGGACTGCATTCCGGGCGGTACTACCGGGCCGGAATTGATGCCCCCGGTGGGGGCAGATTGAACAACCGAAAAACAGCGGTTAGCGTTCAGCGGGCAGCGTTCAGCAAAACCGCTTCACGACCAACCCAACCTGCAGGGTCCAGCAGCGATTAGCGCTTGCTGAACTGGAAGCGCTTACGGGCGCCCTTCTGGCCGTACTTCTTGCGTTCCTTGACGCGGGCGTCGCGGGTGAGCAGGCCCTCGGCTTTGAGGGTCTTGCGCAGCTCGGCGTTGAACTGGAGCAGGGCGCGGGCGATGCCCATCTTTACCGCGTCCGCCTGGGCGGCAACGCCGCCGCCGGAGACGGTGGTGACCACGTCAAAGGTGGCCGCGGTTTCGCTGACGACCAGCGACTTTTTGGCGGCGACACGCTGCTGCTCGGTGACGAAGTAGATGTCAAAGGCTTTGCCGTTGACCTTGAATTCGCCGCTGCCGGGACGAAGGAAGACGCGGGCGATGGCGGACTTGCGCCGTCCCGTGCCGTAGTACTGAACCAGATCTGCCATGAACCTTCCTTCAACTTTTCGAAAAACCTCAGGGGCTGAAGCCCCCGGTTTTTCGTGCCTTATTCGGCACGACTGAAGTCGTGCCCTTTCAAAACTTCCAACCTTCATCAGCACGGCTGAACCGTGCCCTTTGAAACCCTTCGAATTTCACCGGCACGGTCGAACCGCGCCGTTTCAAAACCCTAGGCCGAAATCTCGAGGGGCTGGGGTTTCTGGGCCGCGTGCGGGTGCTTATCGTCGCGGTAGACGTTGAGCTTGGTGGCCATCTTGCGGCCGAGCTTGGTTTTGGGGAGCATGCCCTTGATGGCCTCTTCGATGACCTTCTCGGGACGGCGCTCGATGAGGCGGACGAACGACTCTTCGCGCAGGCCGCCGGGAAAGCCGGTATAGCGGCGGTATTGCTTGCTCTGGGCTTTGAGGCCGGTGAGGCGCACTTTGGCCGCGTTGATAACGATGACGTGATCGCCCATGTCGAGGAAGGGGGTGTACTTCGGGTTCCTCTTGCCGCTCAGCACGCTGGCGGCCTCAGTGGCGAGGCGTCCCAGGGTCTTGCCGCTGGCATCGACGACGAACCATTTGCGGTCGATGGAGAGCGCGCTCGGAATATAGGTAGACATCGGTGTTCTTTTCTCCTGGCCTTACGCCTGAACCTGAATCAAAAAATCGCCCACGCGATTTCGTGCCGCGGCTCTGAAACTCTTCCGCGGTTTCCCGAAGACTGTTCGCGTGAGTTGGCGCAGAACTGATGAACCCGATCCGGTGTGCAACGCCGATTGTTCGGATTCGTCGGTCCCGGGTCTGGCAGCAACGCACAGACGCAGGGACGCACACTGCGCAAGGACTTCAGAATACGGGAATTTGGGGTGGGCGTCAATGCATGGAACGGGGCCAATGGGGCGGTAGACGGAGATTCCCGGCGCTGCCCCGTACGCCGGCGTTCTTCGCTTAATCTGCGCAGGCGGGATGGGAGGGGGCCCCGGAATCCGTCGGTAGGGCGGGATTGGCCGGGTGTCGCCGCCACAGGATGGCGGGGGTGGAATCGCGAGTCTGAACCGCGACGCTGGCAACGGCGCGCTTTGCGAATTCAAAGCACCGATGGTAACGTGGAATCGTGCTGATGCTCCACAGAATCGGTTGTTGCGCCTACCGGAATTTCATGGCGGGTACGCATCCGTGTTGCTGTTGTTGAGCACTCACCTTCTCCAGCCAATCCAGCACCCGTCGATCTGATCCTCCCTGGGGTGTATCCGGGCAACCCGAATACCCGCCTGACTCGCCGTAAAGACTGAACGCGCCATGCGAAGCAGAGGACGAACTCAAATGCGACCCGAATCGGCCCGTTTCTCCCGGACCGCCGCGGCCTCGCGGTCCTGTTGTCGCCCCTGATCTCCTTTTCGCGCCGATTCAACCGCCTCTCCCAATTCCCCACCTTTGGCCCTGCACGCTCCCCAGCGAGCCAGGCAACTGAATATTCAGGAGATCCGATGCGCCCGCGTAACAGCCTTCTTCATTCTCTTCTGCTCGTGATGTTTCTTCTCGTTGCCGCTTCTTCACGCTTCGCGAACGGGCAGGTGGTGGGCGGAACGATTACCGGCGTCGTCCGCGACAGCAGCGGGGGAGCCGTTTCGGGCGCGACGGTGGTCGTGCATCAGACGGAAACCGGGGCTACCCGCACGCTGAGTACGGTCGCGGATGGACGCTTCGCGGCGCCTTCGATTCCAATTGGCGACTACATCGTTTCCGTCAGCCATGCCGGGTTTTCAGCGGAGGAGCGCAACGCCATCTCACTGACGGTTGGCCAGAATCTGCAGCTCGATTTCGTCCTGACGGTCAGCGCATTGCACGAGAGAGTTGTGGTGAGCGCCGCGAGCCCGGGGATCAATACGACGACGCAGGAGACTTCAGGACTCATCGATGAGCGGCAGGTGAAGACGCTGCCCCTGAACGGCAGAAGCTACGACGAATTGCTGACGCTGAATCCGGCAACGGTGAACTACACGGCGGAGCGGGCGGGGGGCATTGGGACCTCTAACTCTTCAGTGGGGAACATGTTCTCGGTGGAAGGGCGGAGACCGCAGGACAACCTGTTTCTGCTGAACGGGATTGAATACACAGGGGCATCGCTGATCAACGTGACGCCGGGCGGGGCGAGCGGCGAGTTGCTGGGAGTGGACGCGGTTCGGGAATTCAACGCCGTCAACGGCGCCTACGGGGCGGCCTACGGGAAACGGGATGGAGCGCAGATCAGCATCGTCACCATGTCGGGCACGAACCGGGTCCATGGGACGGCTTACGAGTTCCTGCGCAACAGCGCGCTGGACGCCAGGAACTACTTCGATCAGGGCACGATTCCGGAGTTTCAGAGAAACCAGTTTGGAGCGGCGCTGGGCGGGCCTCTGCGCAGGAACAAGCTCTTCCTCTTCGGCAACTACGAGGGATTCCGGCAGAACTGGGCGCTGAGCGACGTGAGCCTGGTACCGGATGACGCGTCGCGCGCCCAGGCCGCGCCATCGGTGCAGCCGCTGCTGGCTCTGTGGCCTGAAGCCAACGGGCCGGAGCTGGGCAGCGGGATTGCCGAGGCATTCAGCCATCCGGAGCAGTGTATTCGTGAGGACTTCGGGACCACGCGGCTGGACTTCAATCCCCGAACCAACGATCAGCTGTTTGCTGTTGACACGGTGGATGACAGCGCGGCGGGTACTCCCACCCAGAACCCGCTGAGCCGGGTGGACGAGGGCCTCCGCGAGCAGGTGGTCTCAGTGCAGGAACAGCACGTTTTTTCCCCGACCCTGTTGAACGTGGCGCGCTTCGGTTATTCGCGGGCCGCCTATGATTTCACGGGCAGCACGCCCGCCGATCTCCCGGGATGGGTGACGGGAAAACCGATCGGCGCCGTCGTGATCAGTGGCAGCACGGCATCCAACGGAGCCTCACAGATTACGCAGGCAGGAACGAACGTCGGCAGCAACAATGCCACCGCACGCAACCTGTTTACGTATGCGGACCATGTGTACTGGTCGCGGGGCCACCACCAGATCGAGGCCGGAGTCTGGTTCCAGCGCATCCAGTCGAACGACATGCTGGCGCAGGACCAGTATGGGCAGGCCTCGTTCAGCACGCTGAACTCGTTTCTGGCCGGCACGGTGAAGACGTTCACGGTCGTACCGTCGCCGACGGAACTGGGCTGGCGTTCGATCGAGGCATCGGCTTTCGCGCAGGATACGTGGAACCCGACGCACCGGCTGGAGATCGAAGCAGGCTTCCGCTCGGAGTCGACGAACGGGTGGAACGAGGCGCACGGGCGCGCCGCCAATTACGCGATCGTGGACGGTGTTTTACAAACGAAGCCGCGCGTCGGCAATTCGGCGCTGACGAAGAATCGCGCGGTACTGCTGCCGGAACCGCGCCTGGGGCTGGCGTGGAACGTGCGGGGCAACGGAAAGACGGCTGTGAGAGCGGGCGCAGGCCTGTATCACGGACTGCTGGATACGCTCGATTACCGCCTTGACCAGACGGCCCCGTTCAATACGGCAGAGTCGATTGGGAACATCGCCGTGGCCGATCTGCGCATCACGCCCGGGACCCAGCCTCCGGCGGGCGTCCTGGTCTCGCCCAGCAATGTGCAACCGGATATCGCGACACCGGCAGTGGTCAAGTGGAATGTTCGTCTGGAGCAGGAGCTGGCGCCGCGAACATCGCTGACGCTGGGCTATGTGGCCTGGCACGCGTATCACCAGATTCTTTCAGAGGATATGAACGAGCCGGCGCCGCAGTATCTGCCGAACGGAACGCCGTACTATCCGGCAGGAACCAGGAACGCGAATCCGGAGCTGGCGAACTCGACTTCGTGGGTGTCGCAGGGCGTGGGACTCTACAATGCGCTGGAAGTCGATGTGCGGCGACAGTTCACGCAGGGATTGCAGTTCCGCGGCAATTACACATGGTCAAAGAACCTCGACGACGGGTCAGCGTGGAACACGAGCGTAAGCGGCAACACGCCCGCCTACGTGGAGTTTCCGCTGCGGCCTAAGCGGGACTGGGGGCCGGCGGCGACCGATGTGCGAAATGCGGCGGCGATGAGCGTTGTGTACGAGCTGCCGTTCGGACGGAACCGGCGATTTCTTCAGCAGGCACCGGAGCCGCTGGAGTTTCTGACCGGAGGCTGGACGGCCAGCACCATCGTGAGCGCTCAGTCAGGGTTCCCCTTTTCACCGCAGCTTGGCTACAACCCTGCCGGCAACGGAGACACGCGGAATCCCGTGCGGCCGGACCGGAACCCGGATTTTCGCGGCAAGCTGTATCCCGGGACGGCATCGGAGTACTTCAACCCGGAGGCGTTTCTTCCGCCGGCAGCGGGCACCTATGGGAACGTGTCGAGGGATTCGCTGACAGGCCCAGGGCTGACCGAGGTGGACCTGTCAGCGGCGAAGACGACGAGGATCGCAGAGGGGCTGCGGCTGGAGTTTCGCGCGGAGTTCTTCAATATGCTGAACCACACCAATTTCCTGACGCCCAACGAGGTCGTCTATACATCGGCGACGTCGGGGATCTCGCCCACGGCTGGGTTGGTGACGGCAACGTCCACCCCTTCGCGACAGGTTCAGTTTGGAGCGAAGCTGCAGTTCTGACCCGGGAGTCTCTTCTGCCTGTGCCCGGTACACAGGACACGGCGGAGAGAGCAGGCGGGTTCGCCAGCAACCGGCTGCAGATGCTCGATGAAACAACAAGTCATCTGCCTGCCCAGACCGGCCACCGGGGTTGTCACCCGGACCGGTCCGCTGGGGGGATTCGTTCTGACAAACCACTCCTTACAGTAACGATCCATGCAACCCGTGGGGCACGGAGGGGGTCCAAAGGGGCGCGGCGGGTTGTGCGAAGGGCGCGGGCACGTCAAACTAGAGGGAGAGACTTCGAACGAGTGCGTCGACCTGTCATTCAAGTTGAGCCGGAGCCGTTTGGACCGCCCGCAGCGGGATCGGTGGTGCTGCATGTGGGCCTGGTGGGCCTGATGGCGCTGCTGATGTGGGTGAACGGGCGTTTCCACGGGACAGAGTGGGGGAACAACGCGCCGCCGGGAGCGATCCAGGCCAACCTGGTGAGCTCGGCGCCGTCGATTCCGCTGCCGCAGGTAGCTCCGCCGACGCCGAACGTGCTGGCGACGCAGCTGCCGAGCCCTTCGCCGGCGCCACCGACCAAGGCGACCATCCCGGTGCAGGAGCCGGATGCAATTCCGCTGGCGGAGCGAAAGCCGAAGCTGAAGGCGGCCGAGAAGCCGCATGAGGAATCGCCCAAGCACGCGCAGCCGACGAATCAGCAGAACCGAGCCAACTATGGGGAGGCAGCCCCGTCGCAACTGGCCCATGCCATGAATCAGGGGCGGAACAACAGTCCGGTGGCGGTAACGGGGGGCGATTTTGCGTCGCGGTTTCCGTGGTATGTGGATCTGATCACGCGGAAGGTGAGCGAGAGCTGGTACACGCAGGAGATTGACTCGCATACGCCGTATGGAAGCCAGGTGAGCGTGACGTTCACGATCGCGCGGGACGGTACCGTCAGTAACATCCATTTAGTGCAGGCCAGCAACTCGCCAACGCTGAATGGGTCGGCGACACGCGCGGTGCAGAGGGTGCAAACGTTTGGACCGTTACCAAGTCAGTACACAGGTTCGAGTGTCTCAGTAGAGTACACTTTTACCTACGATCAGCCGTCTCGATGAATTGGGTTGAAGCATGGCGGCGTTCGGCTTAGACGTGCCCTTTTGCCGTTCATCCAATCTGGCTGTTCCCTCTTCCACAGGAGGGCGAAGGTGGCAGGTCGCTCCGGCCAAAGCTCAATCGCGCAGCGTCGCAATCTTTCTACCCATGGAAACGGATCCAGCATGAATTCGAGTTCGCCCCGGAAGCCTGTCTTTTTCTGTCTTCTTCTTTTATCGGTATTTGCGGTGGCCGGGGCGCCGGGCGCGCAGGGCCAGGACTGGGTGCGCACGGGCACGAATCTGGGCGTGTCGAAGATCCGGATCGCGGCGGCGGATTTCAAGGCAGCGACCGCGGATGCGCAGACCGGGGGGCTGAAGTCGGCCTTCGATCAGACGCTCTACAACGATCTGCACTACGCAGGGATTTTCGATGTTGTTTCGAAGAGCATGATTCCCAACACAACGCCGGGGTCGCCGCAGGAGATTCAGCTGGCGCAGTGGTCGGCGGAGCCGTCGAATGCGGCGATGGTGGCGTTTGGGAACCTGGGAGTGAGCGGCGGGCGGGTGAACGTGCAGGGATTCCTGTTCGACACGCATAGCTCGACCAATCCGCAGGTGTTGGGCAAACAATACAGCGATAACGCGACGGTAGAAGCGGTGCGGGAGATTGCGCACCGGTTTGCGGACGAGATTATCCAGACGCTGGGCGGAATTCCGGGGATTGCGGAGACGAAGATTTACTACGTGTCGAACCGGACAGGCAGCAAAGAGATCTGGGCGATGGACTACGACGGGATGAACGAGCGGCAGCTGACGCATCTGGGAACGATCTCGCTGTCGCCGCGAGTCTCGCCGGACAACTCGCGAGTGGCGTTCAGCTCGCTGGGACGGAACGGGTGGTCGATCCGGATGTTCTCGCTGGACCTGAACCGTATGGTGGCATTCCCGGCATGGGGTGACACGACGCTGTCGCCGGCGTGGTCGAGCGACGGGAGCCGGCTGGCCTTTTCGTCGGCGCGCAACGGCGACCCGGATATTTATGTTTCCGATGCCTCGGGCCAGGGAGCGCGACGGCTGACAGCGTTTCGCGGACCGGATGTATCGCCGGTGTGGAATCCCAAGACGAACGCTCAGATTGCGTGGGTGAGCGGGCGGACGCACCTGCCGCAGATCTACATCATGGACGCGGACGGGGCGAACATCACGCGGATGACCGATGGCGGTTACGCGACATCGCCGTCGTGGTCGCCGAACGGGCAGTTCCTTACCTTTGCGTGGAATCGCAGCTACGGGCCGGGCGCGCCGGGCGGCGAAGATATTTACATCATGGACATTGCCAGCAAGCGCTGGACGCAGCTGACGCACGACGCAGGGGCGAACGATTTCCCCTCGTGGGCGCCGGACGGTCGGCACATCGTTTTCCAGCGCCAGCAGAACGGACACACGGAGATCTGGATGATGCTGGCCGACGGGACGGATCAGCAACAGCTCACGCACGGGAACGGCAGCAATACGCAGCCGGACTGGAGCTGGAAGTGACGAGTTGATGTAGTTGCGGGCGGCTTCCCGTCCCGCTTTGCCCTGGCCGAATCACCAAGCTCCTGAAGGAGGAAGAGGACGTGCACTATTCGAAGCGCAAATCACTGGTTGTGGCCGCAAGTCTCGCGGCGATACTGACGGTAGCGGGATGCCACAAGAAGCACCCGGCGCCTCCACCTCCACCGGCACCGCCACCGGCGGCACCGGCACCGACAGCAACGATCACGGCGAACCCGACATCGATCAATGCGGGCGACGAGTCGGTACTGACCTGGCAGACGACGGATGCGACGAACGTGTCGATCGTAGGCCTGGGAACGGTGGCCTCTTCCGGCACGCAGTCGGTACGGCCGACGCAGACCACCAGCTATCACCTGGTAGCGCAGGGCGACGGAGGGTCGGCTGATGCGACGGCGACAGTGACGGTCAACGCGGCGGCAGCTCCGCCGCCGGCGCCGAGCGAGTCGAATATCGACGAGAACACGTTCGAACAGAACGTGAAGCCGGTGTTCTACGACTACGACAGCTACGACGTGCGGCCGGATGCGCAGTCGACGATCCAGGCGGATGCGGCGTTCCTGAATCAGCATCCGAACCTGAAGGTGGTGGTCGGTGGCTACTGCGACGATCGCGGCTCGACGGAATACAACCTGGCGCTGGGCGAGAATCGCGCAAACGCGGCGAAGCAGGCACTGGTGAGCGCGGGCGTGAGCCCGGATCGGCTGCGGACGGTGAGCTACGGCAAGGAGAAGCAGTTCTGCAGCGAGCAGAACGAAGCCTGCTGGCAGCAGAACCGGCGCGCGCAGTTCACGCTGGATCAGTAAAGCAGCGTATAGCGGTTAGCGTACAGAGGGGCCTCGAGTCGAAGCCACAGGCTTTGATTCGGGGCTCTTCGTTTTTGCATGGCGGATTACCAGAGGTTCTGCCCCGGTATGGAGTTGCAGAACGAAGCCTGCTGGCAGCAGAACCGGCGCGCGCAGTTCACGCTGGACCCGTAAGAGCAGCGGACAGGGTACAGCGGTTAGCGTACAGAGGGGCCTCGGGTGGCGGCGTTGGGCTGCGGTTCGGGGCCTTTTCCGTTTGCGACGCGGGGGTTACCAGAGGGTTTTGCCGCAGGGCTGAACTGCGGGTCGCGGCGCCGCTCGTGCCCTGTAATAATGAAGGCAGCGCATCCTGCGCTCCAGCGGGGATAGGTAACATGCGTACGATTGTGGCTTCACTCACGGTGGCAGGCGGCCTGCTTCTTTTCGCGGCTGCTCCTCAGGCTCATGCGGTCTCCAAAGAGATCATCCAGCTGCAGACTCAGGTGCAGCAGCTGCAGGATTCGCTGGAACACCTGCAGCAGACGCAGGACCAGCAGCTGAGTGTGCTGAATCACGTGATTCAGCAGATGGCGGACAGCGTGAACCGGATCGGCTCGACGGTGACGACGCTGCAGCAGCAGGTGCAGACGCAGAACGAGTCGGGCGGGGGCAAGATCGACCAGCTGTCGACGCAGATGCAGGGGATCAACGATTCGGTGGACGCGCTGCGGACGCGGATCGACAAGCTGAGCGCGCAGCTGCAGGCGATGCAGTCGCAGCTGCAGAACGTCAACACGGCGCCGGCGGGGGGACAGCCGGGTGCTTCGGGACAGATGCAACAGCCTGGGCAGCCGGGCGCGACTCCGGACCAGACACAGCAGCCGCAGGCGCCGCCGCAACCCCAGGCGCCGCCGGTAAACGACCTGTACCAGGGGGCGCTGCGCGACTACAACTCGGCGCGATACGATCTGGCGGCGGGTGAGTTCGGGGACGTGCTGAAGTACTATCCGCAGGACGACCTGGCGGGAAATGCGCAGTTTTATCTGGGCGAGATCGCCTACCGGCAGGGAAAATATACGGACGCGATCAAAGCCTATGCGCTGGTGCTGGAACAGTTCCCGGGGAACACGAAGGCGCCGGCGGCCCAGCTGCGCAAGGGTGAAGCGGAACTGGCGATCGATCAGAGAGAGAACGGCATTCGGGATCTGCGGGCGCTGATCGGGCGCTATCCGCAGACACCGGAAGCGGCGCAGGCCCGCAGCCGTTTGAACGGCATGGGCGTGCGCATCGCGGGAAAGCCGAGCGCGTACCGGCAATAGCAACGATCCGGAAATCTGTTATCGATACAGTCATTGACGGTGCGGAACCGGGCCAGTGGCGGTGGAGTTACGGCTTCAGGCCGGCAGCGATTCTGAGACCACAACAACGCAGAGAGTTTTTTCCTTGACAGGTGCGTCAGGCAGAGTTAGTCCGCGTGAAAACGCGATAGAAGCGAGTGTTGACGCACCGTTGACAAAGCACGGCGCGAATCGCACAATCGGATTTCAGCTTGAGATCATGATCTGCTTCGGGACGGTACGGTCCGACTCTTCTTTTCCTTCCTGGTGTCGGCTCGGCGATGAAGTTCTGAGAGAGGGCAAGCGGTCGCAGGCAGCTCCGCCGCGGGAAGGCACGTCGCATTGAAAGCGCTCCTCGAAACCGACTTTCGCAATCTGACTCTGGTGGCACGGGGCAAGGTCCGCGACATTTACTCCGTGGGCGAGGCATTGCTGATGGTGGCGACCGACCGGATTTCCGCATTCGACCACGTACTGGCGACGGGGATTCCGGGCAAGGGAAAGATTCTGACGCAGCTGTCGCTGTTCTGGTTCGATCTGCTGAAAGCGATCGTGCCCAACCACCTCATCGCGTCGAACGTGAAGGAATTTCCGGAAGAAGTGTTTAAGTACCGGCGGGAGCTGAAGGATCGCTCCATGCTGGTGACACGCGCACAGATGTATCCGGTAGAGTGCGTGGTGCGCGGCTATCTGTCGGGGTCGGGGTGGAAGGATTACGTGGCCACGGGGATGGTGTGCGGGATCAAAATCGAGCCCGGGCTGCGGGAGGGCGATCGGCTGAGCCGGCCGATTTTCACGCCGGCAACGAAGAGCTTTCGGGGCACCCACGACGAGAACATTTCCTTCGACCAGATGGCAACGCTGATGGGCGGGGAGCCGGCGGAGCGGCTGCGGGAGATCAGCCTGGGGCTGTACAACCGGGCAGCGGAGCATGCAGAGAAGCGCGGGCTGCTGCTGGCGGATACGAAGTTCGAGTTTGGCACGACGGGGCAGGGGATGGTGCTGGCGGATGAGGTATTGACGCCGGACTCATCGCGGTTCTGGCTGCGCGAGCAGTATTCGCCGGGGCGGTCGCAGATGTCGTTCGACAAGCAGTATGTGCGGGACTATCTGGAGAGCATCCACTGGAATAAACTGGCGCCGGCGCCGGCTCTGCCGGAGAATGTGGTGAACCGCACGCAGCAGAAGTACCTGGAGGCGTATCGATTGCTGACGGGGCGGCCGCTGGCGGTATAGCGGAGTCAACGATGACGATGGTCGACTGGCTGATTCTGATTGTGCTGATTTTTTCAGTCGTGTCGGCGGCGAAAGCGGGTTTGATTGTTGAGGTGTTTTCGCTGGCAGGGCTGATTGTGGGGCTGCTGCTGGCCAGTTGGGATTACCAGAGGCTGACGCCGTGGTTCGGATCATGGATCCACGCCCGCAGCCTGGTTGAGGTTTTGTCGTTTGTAACGATTGTGCTGGGCGTGATGATTCTTGCTGCTATTGCCGGCAGGATTGCGCGGTGGTCAGTCAAGTCGATTGGGCTGGGTTGGGCCGATCGTCTGGCGGGGGCAGCGTTTGGGTTGATCAAGGGATGTGTACTGGTCACGATTGCGGTGATGGTGATCGCCGCTTTCTGGCCAAGGGCAACATGGTTCCGGCAGTCGCGCTTTGCTCCTGGATTTCTGTCCATGGCGCGACAGGCCGCGGTGGTAACTCCATCTGACCTGGGAGATCGGATCCGGAGCGGAGTGGTGGTGCTGCGGAAGGCGGAGCCGGAATGGCTGAAGCCGGCTGCGTAGTGAGAACGCTGGCCCGGGAAGGACCGGGATCGGGAGAGGGGTTCCTGTGAAACGCGAGCTGGACAACCTTGTGACCCAGATGCATGCGGGAGGCATCACCTATGACGAAGCGGTGCGGGAGTTCAAGCGCCGGTTCGTCCTCGAAGTGCTCTCCTGCCACCGCGGCAACCAGTGCAAGGCGGCGAAGGAGCTGGGTGTCCATCGCAACACGCTGAGCCGGATTCTGGCCGAGCTCGACATCGATCCCGGCCAGGTGCGCAGCGGGCTGCGGCGGCCGCCGCGCAGCGAGCGTCCCGACTTCCAGGTGAAGCAGGGGACGCGCTGAAGTCAAACGTCTTGGCAGCAAACGCCATCTAAATAAGAACCGCTCCAGGCATACGAACCCCGAGGACTTCCCTGCTCCGCGGCATCGTTGCGGTTTGCCCTCCGCATCGCAACGGGAAGGAGGGTATTATGGCAGACCTTGCTTATCGCGCATCCGGAGTTCCGGTGGTGCGCAGCGTTACGCCATGGGGCGCTATCTGGGCCGGGGTTTTCTCGTTCACCGCGATCTGGGCCGTATTCGGGCTGTTAGGCGCCGCGATCTTTTCCACGGCGGGCAATACGGCGAATCCATCCACGGGTATCGGCTGGGGGATGGGCATCTGGAGCATCGTTCTGACGATGGTTGCGATGTATGTGGGCGGCCATGTCACAGGTCGTCTGGCGAGTGTCACCTCGCGCAACGAAGGGGCCTTGTGCGGGATGACCATGTTCGGACTGGCGGTGATTGCGGCACTGGTGGTTGTGGTCCTGAGCGGAGTGGCAGCCGGCAACGGCGCCGCTTCGGCTCCCTTTATGCTGACGGTGTTCTCATCCGTGGGCTGGTTCGGATTCGCGGCGCTCTTTCTGGGGTGGCTGTGCGCGATGGGCGGGGCTTCCTCCGCCGCACGCGAGGAACGACTGGCCGCGGCTCCGATACGCGACATCCGCTCCGCTGCCTGATCGATTCGCGCCATCGAGTTCCCTTCTTCGCCGCGATCTTCCGGTTTTCCGGGGTCAGGCGGAGGAGGGATTTTCCCTTTGGAGGGAGCCTTGCCCCCGCCGGCGCGTGCGCTGCGGGCCGCCGATTTACCCTGTAAGCATGAGCAAACCGGGCGAGGCGCGCGTCTTCCTCTCGGAAGGCTTCCGCTGGGACGAGCAGGATGCCTATCTGATCGATATCGATGGGACGCTGCTGCGCCATAAGGATCGGGTTCACTTCGACGCGTTTTTCGAGAGCGTGCGCGGCGTGATGGGTCGCGACCTGGTTCTGGATGGGGTGATTCTGGCCGGCAACACGGATCCGGGGATCCTGCGGGATGCTTTTCGCAAAGCGAAGGTGGAAGATGCGGTCTGGCGGCCGCAGCGCGAGGCGGTGCTGCAAGCGATGTGCGCGAAGGTGGTGGAGCGGCGGCAACATCTGCAGCCGATGATTATGCCGGGAGTGGAAGCGACCCTGGCGCATCTGGAGGAAAACGGGGCGCTGCTGGGGGTGGCCACCGGGAATCTGGAAGAGATTGGGTGGCTCAAGATTGAAAATGCAGGGCTGCGGTCGTGGTTCAGCTTTGGGGGATTCTCAGACCGATTCGAGAAGCGGGCGGACATGATTGCGCATGCCGACGAACAGGCACGGGCGATCCTGCGGAGCGAGGGGAAAGGGGCGGCGAAGAATCGGGAATTCACCGTCTGCGTGGTCGGCGACACGCCATTCGACATCGAGGCGGCCCGGGCGAATGGATTGCCGACCGTCGCCGTGGCGACCGGCCGTTACGACTTCGACGCTCTGATGGAACATCATCCCGCTGCGTGCGCAACAACGCTGGCGGCACTGCTGAAGGCGACCCCTGGGCCGACCGCCCCGCCTGCGAAAGAAGCCACAGAGAATGCTTAGCGGAAGCCGGTTGTGTCTGGTGGGGCTCGCGCTCACTGCGCTGGCAGCGGGCCAGACGGCTGCTCCAGCGCCGGATGCGCCGGGGACGGCGGCGCACGCGACGAAGAAGCACGCGGTGTCGCAGCACGATCGGGATCGGGCAGAGCAGCTTTATCTGAAGGGCGCGAAGGACATGGAGGGGGATGATCTGAGCGCAGCCGTGGAAGTTTTTGGTGATGCGGCGGCGCTGGACCCGGGGAATTCGAGATACAGCATGTCGGAGAACATCGCCCGCCAGCATCGGGTGATGGAGCTGGTGCAGCAGGCGGACAAGGCCAGGAACCTGGGGCATCTGCAGGAGGCGCGGGCCAGACTGACAGAGGCGTATCGCCTCGATCCGCAGGACGCCATGGTGGCGCAGCATGTGCGGGATCTGGCAGAGGCAGTCGTGGCCGGCGCGCCGGCGGAGGGCGATGCCGAAGTCGCGCCTCCGATTCAGCTGCAGCCGAAGCCGGTGCGTCTCAGCTTCCATCTGCGCAACAACGAGCGGAATGTGATCTCGCAGGTTCTGCCGGCGTATGGAATCCAGCCAACGCTGGACGAATCGGTGGGCACGCACCCGATCCGATTCGATGTGGACGATGCGGATTTCGCCACGGCGAAGCAGGCGCTGATGCTGGCCACGAATACTTTCCTCGTGCCGCTCGATCCGGCGAGGGCCCTGGTGGCCACGGAGACGCGCGCCAACCGCGACAAGTTCGACCGCGAGGCGTCAGAAACGGTGTACATGCCGGGCATGACGCAGGACGAACTGGCGCAGATGATCAACGTGGCGAAGAACGTCTTTGCGGTGAAGACGGCCACGTCGGACGCGAACCAGAGCGCCATTACGATTCGGGGCCCGGCGGAGAACCTGGGCGCGCTGAACGCAACGCTGAACCGGCTGACAGAGGGGCGGGGCGAGGTCGAGCTGGATGTGCGGATGTATGAGATCGACCGGACCAAGGCGGTGGATCTGGGTGCGATTCTGCCGAATGAGACGACTCTGTTCAACGTGTATTCGGAGGCGCGCAATCTGCTGAACAGCAATTCGAGCCTGGTGCAGCAGATCGTTTCCAGTGGGCTGGCGGCGCCGGGGGACTGGGAGGCGATCCTGGCCATTCTGATTGCCTCGGGCCAGATCAGCAACAGTATCCTGACGCAGCCGTTCGGGGTATTTGGCGGCGGACTGAGCCTGACTGGGGTGATTTACGGAGGCGGATCGGTGAATATGCAGCTGAATTCGTCGGACGTGCGGGCTCTGGACGAGCTGCAGCTGCGGGTGCTGAACGGAGAGGACGCGACGATCAAGAGCGGCGAGCGATATCCGATCGAGACCTCGAACTATTCGAGCCTGTCGGGCAGTTCGCTGACGATTCCGGGCATTTCGTCGTCGGGGCTGTCGAGCACGCTGCAGAATCTGGGCATCAGTGCGTCCCAGCTGCAGTCGGCGGCGGAGGAGGCGATTCCGCAGGTGCAGTATCAGGATATTGGCCTGTCGCTGAAAGTGACGCCGCGGATGCAGGACGTGAAGCATGTGTCGCTCAAGCTGGACCTGCAGCTTTCGTCGCTGGCGGGATCGGCGCTGAACGGGCTGCCGCTGCTGAACAATCGGCAGTATCAGGCCATCACAACCGTAGGCGTGGGCGAGACGACGGTGCTGGTAAGCGCATTGTCGCGACAGGAATCGAATGCGATCTCGGGAGTTCCGGGGCTGAGCGAGCTTCCGGGATTCCAGAACATGACCAATAACAACAGCAACCTGGACGTGGCGGAGCTGGCCATCGTGATCACGCCCCATGTGGTGCGGGCGATGCGTCGCGAGGATGGCGGAGGGATGTATCTGCTGCCCGTGAAGCAGTGACGGGCATCACGGGCTGAATGGGAAGATCCCTTTCAGCGTGAGGGCTCTGACATGCGTCCCAGGACGCAGAGAGACGCAGGCACACTGCCGGTCCAGATCCGCAGATCGTCTTTGAGAACCGAAACTGCAGCCGAAGAACGCTGACCCGGCGTCAGTTGTCGGGGGCGCGGAGTTCTTCTTTTTGGACGAGAGCGGCGGAGGGGGATCGGTGCGCGATCAGAGTCCCTGGCGGTGCATGAAGAAGTAGATCGCGATGGTGAAGCCGAGGACGATGATGATGGGCCGCAGGATGCGGTCGGAGATACGCCGGGCGTTGCGCGCGCCGGTGTAGCCGCCGATGGCGCAGGCGATCATCATGAGCCAGCAGAAGCGCCACTCCACAGCGCCGCCGATGACAAACGTGATGACGGCGACCAGATTCGCAGTGGTGGTGATGACGGTTTTGAGGGCGTTGATTTCGGCGATCTTTTCAATACCGCAAAGGGCCAGCGCGGTCATGGTGAGGAGGCCGGCGCCGGCTCCAAAGTAGCCGATGTAGTAGCAGATGGCGAGCAGCGCGATGAGCATCGGGATGAGCGCGACGCGGGTATGCTGCTCGGGATGGGCGGCATGCTCGTCGATACGGCGGCGCACGCGGCGGGAGATGGGCCCGCTGACGGCGAAACTGGTGGATCCGAGAAGGAAGAGGTACGGCACCAGGCGAAGGAAGGATCCCTGGCTACCTTTGAGCAGGGTGAGAGCGCCAGCGAGGCCGCCGATGGCGGCGACGATGGTGACAGGGATGACGAGGCGGTGGTTCTTGCGGAGGTCTTCGCGATAGCCCCAGATGGAGGTGGCCTGGCCGGGCCAGAGAGCGACGGTGCCGGTGGCGTTGGCCTCGATGGGCAGCAGGCCGGCTTTCAGGAGCGAAGGAAAGACAAGAAAGCCGCCGCCGCCGGCAATGGAGTTGACGAGCCCGCCAAGGAGCGCAGCAAACGCCAGGAACAGGTAGTGGAGGGCCGCGGAGTGCACTTTCTACAGGTTACAGGTGACAGGGTGCAGGTGACAGGTTGCGGGTTGCGGGTTAGAGGTTGATCTGGGGTGTGGCGGCTACCAGGTCACGGGTGTAGTGCTCCCGAGGGGAGGCGCAGACCTGGTCGCAGGTGCCGAATTCCACCAGCTTGCCGGCGTGGAGGACGGCGATGTTGGTGGACAGGTAGCGGACCAGCGGCATGGCGTGGGAGATGAAGAGGTAGGTGAGGGCGAATTCGCGCTGGAGATCGCGGAGAAGGTTGACGATCTGGGCACCGACGCTGACGTCGAGGGCGGAGACAGGCTCGTCGAGGACGAGCATTTCCGGCCGCAGCGCGAGGGCGCGGGCGATGTTGATGCGCTGGCGCTGGCCTCCGGAGAACTCGTGGGGGTAGCGCGCCATCGCCGAGTCGTCGAGGCCGACCTGGCGGAGGAGGTCGTGGCAGCGGCGGCGGCGTTCGGCCCTGGACTGGCGCTCATGGATCACGAGGGGTTCAGAGACGATCTGCTCGACGCGCATGCGGGGATTGAGGGCGGCGTAGGGGTCCTGAAAGACGGGCTGGATACGGCGGCGCAGCGGGCGGAGCCGGCTCTGGGGCACGCCGGTGAGCGGGTGGCTGTCGAAGGTGACGGTTCCGGCCGTGGGTTCGATAAGGCCGAGGACCATGCGAGCGATGGTGCTTTTGCCGGAGCCGGACTCGCCGACCAGGCCGAGGGTTTCGCCGCGTTCGATGGAAAAGGAGACGCGATCGACCACACGCGGGCCGCTCTCGGCGTGCCCGTAGATTTTTGTGAGCTCGGTGGCCGTGAGCAGGGGCATAAACCAATTCACCACAGAGAGCGCAGAGGACAAAGAGAGTTCCAGGGGAATTTTGTCTTCTGCGTGCGTTCTGTGGTGTTGATTCTATTCCGTCGGCGTTGTCCGCTTAAAATAGATGAGGACAATCCTCAGTGCAGCATCAACTGGCCAAGCTCAATCCCGAACAGCGTGAAGGCGTTGAATCCGTCGATGGACCGGTGCTGATCCTGGCCGGCGCCGGCTCCGGGAAGACGCGCGTCATCACCCATCGCATTGCCTACCTGATCGAGGAACGCGGGGCAGCCCCGGACTCGATTCTGGCGGTGACATTCACGAACAAAGCGGCAGCCGAGATGGGCGAGCGGGTGGAGAAGCTGCTGGGCCACGGTTCGCTGGCCAGGCCACTGATCGCGACGTTCCACTCTTTTTGCGTGCGGCTGCTGCGGCGGGATATCGAAGTGCTGCGCGTGGGGAATGAGGGGCTGACGAAGTCGTTCGCGATTTATGACGAGGTTGACCAGCAGGCGGTCGTGAAGGCCGTGATGCGGCGGATGGGGCTGGACGATAAGCAGCTGACGCCGCGGGTGGTGCTTTCGAAGATCTCGTGGGCGAAGAACCACATGATCGATCCGCAGGAGTACTACCTGCAGTCGTCAGACCCGATGAGTGAAAAGGTGGCGCACATTTTTGAGGGCTATCGCAAGGAACTGCGCAAAGCGAACGCGATGGACTTCGACGACCTGCTGCTGGAGGCGGTGCGGGTGCTGAAGGTTTCCGCGGAGACGCGGGAGCGGTACAACCGGCGGTACCGGTATCTGCTGATCGACGAGTACCAGGACACGAACCGGCCGCAGTACGAGTTGATGAAGCTGCTGGGCGGCGAGCACCAGAATGTGTGCGTGGTGGGCGACGAGGACCAGAGCATCTACTCGTGGCGGGGCGCGGACATCCGCAACATTCTGGAGTTCGAGAAGGATTTTCCGAATGTGAAGACGGTGCGGCTGGAGCAGAATTACCGGTCGACGCAGATCATTCTGGAAGCGGCGTCGGCGGTGGTGTCGCGCAACACGGAGCGCAAGGGCAAGCGGCTGTGGACGTCGCGCGAGGGCGGGTCGCTGATCGGCTATTACGAGGCGCCGGATGGGGAGAACGAAGCGCTGTTCATCGCGGATTCGATTCAGAAGTTTCTGCGCAAGGCTGCAGAGGAGCAGGCGGAGCCGAAGTGTGCAGTGTTGTATCGAACCAATTCGCAGTCGCGGCTGGTGGAAGAGGCGATGCGGCGGTACGGGATCGCCTACACGATGGTGGGCGGATTTTCGTTTTACGAGCGGGCGGAGATCAAGGACCTGCTGAGCTATCTGAAGCTGGTGCAGAATCCGCACGACTCGATCGCGCTGCAGCGGGTGGTGAACACGCCGGCGCGGGGCATCGGCAAGACGACGATGGAGACGCTGGAGCGGATCGCGCTGGAGACGGGGACCAGCACCTGGACGGGGATCACGCGGGCCATCGACCAGAAGCTGCTGACATCGCGGGCACTGGCGGCGCTAGACACTTTTCAGAAGATTATTGAGGACGCGCGGGCCATGATGGCGGCGGGCTTCATCGACAAGCTGGCGGCGGACGTGGCGCCAGGTGCGCCGGAGATGGCGACGTCGGATGCGGATGTGAGCTTCGAGTTTGGCGAGTCGGCCCAGGGCGTGCTGGCGCTGACGCATGACGATGGGATTGCCGAGGATGCGGAGTTCAATCCGGCGAACTTCAGCGTTTTTGCGGAAGAACCGCCGGTGGCGCATGCCGCGGCGGCGGAACAGAGTACAGAGCTCAGAGCGCAGGGCCCAGAACAGGGTGCATGGCACAGGGTGCAGGGCTCAGGTGATGAGGCGATGCCGGGATTCCGGAAGCCGGGCGATGCGGCGACGCTGCCGGAGCTGATCAAGTTTCTGATCGATCGGACCGGCTACATTCGTTCGCTCGAAGAAGAGGGGACGCCAGAGGCGTTTTCGCGGATTGAGAACCTGAAGGAACTGGCCAATGCCGCGCAGGATGCGCAGGAGCGTGGCGAGACGCTGGCCGAGTTTCTGGATCATGCAGCGCTGGTGAGCGACGTGGACCAGTATGATCCGGCGGCGCGGGTGACGCTGATGACGCTGCACGCGGCGAAGGGGTTGGAGTTTCCGATGGTGGTGCTGGCGGGACTGGAAGAAGGCCTGTTTCCCCATTCGCGGACGTTGAATGATCCGCCACAAATGGAAGAAGAGCGGCGGCTCTGCTACGTGGGGCTGACCCGGGCCATGGATGCGCTGGTGCTGACGCGGGCGCGGTATCGGCGGCGGTACGGGAACGATATGCCGGAGGCGACGATCCCGTCACGGTTCCTGGAGGAGATTCCGCCGCACCTGCTGGAGGACCTGAGCGGCGGGCGGATGCGATCGAGCACGTGGGGCGGGTATGCGGCAGACTATACCGAGACGCCGTCGCGCTTCGGTCGCGGACGGGACGAGGAAGCCGGCTCGCGGCACTACAGCTATGAGGATGAGGACCAGAGCGCGACCTCGCGCGCTCCGCAGTTCCAGCGGGGCAACCCGACGAACCGGACTTCCGGTGCAGGCCGGGGCGATTCCGTCGATAACATTGCGCGGTTCTTTGGCGGGCGCGGGGTGCCGGCGAAAGGGGCGCGGCCCAGGCTGGATGTTCCGGAGGCGGCCGGGGCGAGGGGCTTTAAGAGCGGGCAGCGGGTGCGGCATCCCAAATATGGCGAGGGAATCGTCTTCCGGCGCGAGGGCGAAGGAGAAGACGCGAAGATTACGGTACAATTTTCAGGATTCGGAGTGAAGAAGCTGGTGGAGAAATTCGCGCAGCTGGAGCGGCTCTGAGGCACAAACCCACTCACCCCCGATGAGGGCTTGAAGGGGCCATCCAAGCTTTTGAGAAGGATTTATGGCAAATACAAAATCAGTGGAAGACAAGGCAGAACGCAAAAAGGTGAAACGCGCGGCCCGCAAGAAGGCTGCCCCCAAAGCAAAGCGGACGACACCGCGCGGTTCGAGCAAGAAGAAGGTGCGGAAGCTGGTACGCGGCCAGAGCAAGCGGTAGTTCCGTCTTTCACGCGGTGTGGGGCGCGGTGAATTTCCTTTCGCCGCGCCCGGCAACCCGCTACACTCTCTCCCATCCATCCTGATTGCCAGGAGCCATCGTTGTCGGAGAACGCCGCGCCGCCATCCCGGTCCGGAGGGAGTCAGCCTCGGACGCAGCTTTTCGCGTGCAAGTCGATCGACAAGCTGATCAGCGACTCGGAACGTCCCGAGCACAGCCTGAAGAAGACGCTGGGCCCCTGGTCGCTGACGGCGCTGGGCATTGGGGCGGTGATCGGGTCCGGCATTTTTACGGTCATCGGCACGGCCATGGCCGGCCAGAAGTTCGACAAGCCGGAGATCGCCAACACCCCTCTGCTGCATTATCTGATTGCGCACACGGCCATGGCAGGCCGTCCGGGAGCGGGTCCGGCGCTGGCGATTTCGCTGGTTCTGGTGGCCATCGTGTGCGTCTTCACGGGGCTCTGCTATGCGGAGCTGGCCTCGATGATCCCGATTGCGGGCTCGGCCTACACCTACACCTACGCGACCATGGGCGAGCTGATCGCGTGGATCATCGGCTGGGACCTGATCCTCGAGTACGCCTTCTCCAACATGAGCGTGAGCGTGGGCTTCGCGGCGCACAGCGAAGCGCTTCTGGAGTGGTTCGGCATCCATCCGGCGCTGCGATGGATCTCGCCTGCCTACCTGCCTACCGGCCTGCAGGACTTTGCCGGAAACACTCTGTATAACCCGGGCTGGCACTTCGGGTTTAATATCCCCGCTTTCCTGGTCGTCATGGTCCTCACCGTGGTTCTGGTGCGGGGGATCCGCGAGTCGGCGCGGACCAACAACATCCTGGTGCTGGTGAAGCTGGCCGCGATCCTGGCGTTCATATTCGCCGCGTCCGAATTCATCAAGCCGCGCTACTGGCATCCCTTCATGCCGAACGGGTGGACGGGGCTGCTCTCGGGCGGCTCCATCATCTTCTTCACCTACATTGGATTCGACTCAGTCTCCACGGCGGCCGAAGAGTGCAAGAACCCGCAGAAGGACCTGCCCTTCGGCATCCTCGCCACGCTGGTCGCCTGCACTCTGCTCTACGGCGGGGTGGCGATTGTCCTCAGCGGGATCGTGCCGTGGCACTCGCTCATGGGCGATGCGGCTCCGGTGGTGAATGGACTACGGCGGCTGGCGATGGAGCCAGGGGGGCATCCGCTGCACTGGGTGGAGCTGATCGTGCTGATCGGCGCGATGCTGGGGATGATCTCGTCGATTCTGGTCTTCCAGCTTGGCCAGGCGCGGGTTTGGTTCGCGATGTCGCGCGACCGGCTGCTGCCCGACGTCTTCAGCCACATTCACCCTCAGTTCCGGACGCCGGCCGTAGCCACGTGGGTGGCCGGATTCGTGGTTGGGATTCCCGCCGGGCTGCTGGATATCGGCACCGTGTCGAACCTGTCGAATATCGGCACGCTGTTCGCGTTCGTGCTGGTGTCGATTGCGGTGATCATCCTGCGGGTTCGGGAGCCGGAGCGGCCACGTGGCTTCCGCGCGCCGCTGGGGCCGGTGTTCCCGGTGCTCAGCATCATCTTCTGCATCCTGCTTATGATGGGGCTGGAAGTGCTGACGTGGATCTCCTTCTTCGTGTGGCTCCTGATCGGGCTGGTCATCTACTTCAGCTACAGCCGCTTCCGCAGCGAGTTCGCGCGGCCCCGCGTGGGATAACCACAGTCTTCGCGCCGCTCTCATAATGAGGGCATGGGTCAGCACCTGGTCTCGCGCGCCGAACTGGAGTCGCTGGTTGCCTCGATCGCCGCCCAAACGGCGGATCCGGGCGTCGGCATCTTCGGACCGGCTTCGATAACCTGGAAGGTCAACCGGGAAGCGGCGCTGTTCCTGGGCGCCGGGCGAGCCGCGCTGTTGCAGCTGGCGCATCCCTGGGTGGCGACGGCTCTGGAGCAGCATTCTTCACTGCTCGGCGATCCGATCGCGCGCTTTCACAATACGTTTCGAATCGTCTTCACAATGGTCTTTGGCAGTCTGGGGCAGGCGGTGGCGGCGGCGCGGCATCTGCACACGCTGCACACCGGGATCCGCGGGGAAATGCCGGGAAATGTTGGCCAGTGGCCAGGCGGAGGCCATTACGAGGCCAACGAGGTGGCAGCGCTGCGCTGGGTTTTTGCCACGCTGGTGGAGAGCGCGGCGCTGGCGTACGGGGCAGTGCACCCGTTTTCCACAGAAGAACGGGCCCGCTACTACCACGAAAGTAAGACGATGGCCGCTTTGTTCGGCCTGCCTGCGGCGGCGCTGCCTGAGGACGACACCGGCTTCAGCCGGTACGTGGCCGAGATGGGCGCGTCGGACGAGCTGGGAGCGAGTGCTCCGGCCCGGGCCATGGCGCATGCGATTCTGCATGGCGCGGGCTCGTGGATCCGGATCCCCCGGTGGTATCGGGCGTTGACGGCGGAATGGCTGGGCCCGCGGTTTCGTGAGGAATTCGGCCTGGCGTGGACGGCTGCGGACGAGCGCGCGGCGGCACGAGCGCTGCGATGGCTGCCGGGGCTCTTCCGGGCACTGCCGTCGGCCGTGCGCTATGTGGGACCCTGGCATGAGGCAGAGGCGCGCTTGCGCGGGCGAGAGCCGGGAGTCGTCACACTCTTTGGTAACCGATTTTGGATTGGGCAAACATTACTCCCGTTTGCGAATCTGAGCTCTTTGGAGCTGCGGCAGTAACTCATTGCTGTGACTCAAGATAAGTGCAGCAGCAGGGTTTACCTGTGCGACACTCCTGGCATGTCATCCATCTCCCACGTCGTTCCGATTGCGGCGACCGAACTTCAGGGCAAAACGGCCCTGCAAGGGTGGGCTGGAAGGCACGTCAGGTCGGCGCGATTTGTGCCGATAGGGACGTCAAAGGGCGTGGCGCACCAGCTTGCCGCCGCTAACCCTGGCACGCATCAGCAAGCCACAAACTGCTGTTTCCCGGGAGCGGACCGGTTCGACTTCGCGCTCGCACTGGGAAGCAAGCAGGAGAACAACGATGAAAATCCCCCATTTCGCTGTTGCCCTTCTGCCTACTCTCGCCTTCACGCTGGTTCAACCGTGTTTCGGGCAAACCGAAGCACTCCTTAAGGCTCCGTTACCGTCCGCCGCAGCCTCCAGTTCGTCGTTGCCGAACGACCCGGCCTTCGTATCGAGTTCGGCGCTGCCGGGCGATCCGTCCTTCGCGGCGGGGTATTATCCCGTGGTCCGCGCTCCGCAGGAACCCATCAAGGTTGAGCCCAGGCTCAAGGTGATGGACTGGAGCCTGATTGGGGCAGCCAGCGTGCTGCGCGTTCTGGACTACGCCAGCACGGAGCAGGCCCTGGCCGATCCACAACACTTCCGCGAAGCGATGCTGCCTACGGCTCTGGTGGAGAACAAAGCGGCCTTTGCGGCGTTCCAGGCGGCCACGGTGGGCGTGAACTACACGGCTTACCGGCTGCTGGTGCGGCACCATATGCGGTCGCTGGCCCGGGCTGCGCAATACGTCTACGTGAGCGGCATGGCCTTCCAGGTGGCGCGCAATTATCAGGCTCTGGGCAGCGTTCCAGCAGGCCAATGAACTGAGGCGGGCGGCAGGCTGGCTCGATGAATCGAGCCAGCGAGGTCGTCGATGGTGATCGCCGGCGTATTCGCTTCGCGCGGATGGAAACATTCCCAGCCGTCGTCTCTGCCGTACCTCGAATCTCCGTTTGGCCGCGAGCCAGGCGTGCTGCGGGGCGATCCTGAGCTGAAGATCGCGAAGCGGTATGACATGCTGGCTGCCGATGCCGGGGAAACAGCCGAAGGCCGCACGCCGGCTCAGAACGCGCCGGTGCGGACGGTCTTCGTGATCGGACCGGACAAACGCATCAAGCTGACGATCGCGTATCCGATGAGCACGGGCCGGAATTTCGACGAAATTCTGCGAGTGCTGGATTCGATTCAGCTCACCACGAAGCACAAGGTATCGACGCCGGCGAACTGGACGCCGGGAGAGGACATCATCATCAGCGGTGCGGTGTCGAACGAGGAAGCGGACAAGCTGTTTCCCGGCTACAAGACGGTGAAGCCGTACCTGCGCACGGCAGCGCAGCCGAAGTAGGCGCTTGCGGTGGATGCTGGCAGTTCTTGCCGCCTCCGTCGTATCAGGACTGGCCGGCTGAGTGGATCTGGTTCAGGAGCCGCCGGCGCGCCGGCAGGAACGGATGGATGAGGAGCTGGTAGGCTCCGCCGCCAACGGCGCCCCCGATCAGCGGGCCGACGATGGGCACCCACCAGTAGTTCCCGGGCGAGGGAAAGGCCGCCGCACCCCATCCGGCCATCAGACAGTAGACCCGGGGGCCGAAGTCGCGCGCAGGATTAATGGCCCATGCTTCCAGGTAGCCCATAGAAGCGCCGATGAGCGCAACCAGCAGTCCGATGATCAGCGCGCCGAAGTTCGCGCCGGGCGCCATTTCGTTGTACTGCTCAGTAATGGCGAAGATGCCGAAGATGAGAAACGCAGTGAGGATGATCTCGTCTCCGAACGCGTGAGCGACCGTGATACCCACCGCGGGATGCGTGAAGAAGACGCCGGCGGCGCCACCCTGGGCGCGGGTAACATGGTGGGCCAGATTGAAGGCGCTAATGACCGGGCCAAAGAGAAACTGCACCAGGATAGCCCCGGCAAAGGCACCAAAGACCTGAGCTGCGCAGTAGGGAAGCACCTTTTTCCAGCTGAATCTGCGATACAACGCGAGGGCCAGGGTAACCGCTGGATTCGCATGACAGCCGCTGACCGAACCGGTCGTGTAGATGGCGATGGTGACTGCGAGGCCCCATGCGATGCAGACGCCCCAATAGGCGTGCTGGTAGGGGCTGGGATCGTAGAGGTTATACATGGCGGCCACCGAATCGCCGAAGGCGATGATGATCAGCAGAGCCACGGCTTCCGAAATGAGCTCACCGGCCAGTTCTCTCTTCATTGTTCCTCGTGTCTCGTCGGCAGCCGATGCAACCGCAGCCGGTGCTTTGCCCGGTCCGGCGCGAATGATCGAGCGTCCAGCCGTTCTATCGCGTCGCGGTCCCCGGGGGCAAGAGAAGCTTCAGAACGCGGGGTCCATCAGGGTCTGGACCCATCGCGTCATTTCCTCCAGTTCTGCTACGGGAACGCATTCACGGCTGCTGTGCGCCGTTCGCATGTCGCCGGCACCGATGACGACTATCTCTTCGGCGACAGGGGCAAAGATGCTGGCCTCGGATCCAAACGGAATCGAGACAGCGGCTCGTCCGCTGAGCGACTCCAGGCGGCGGACCAGCGGCGCATCCTCGCGCGTGGCAAAGCCGGGCTGCTGGCGGAGCGGTTTGACCTCTGCCCGAAACTGAGGATCGACCCTGTGCAATTGAGCGATCATCTGCGTCACCTCCGACAGCACGCGATCGGGCGACTGGGCCGGAACGGGTCTCCACTCCAGCTCAAATCGGCAGATGCCCGGAACGATGTTTTTCGCGGTACCGCCCTCGATGGTGCCGATGTTGATGGTGGTCCACGCGGGATCGAAAAACTCGTGGCGCTCCTGGGCCAGGGCGGTGCTGAGGTCCTCAATGCCACGAATCAGGCGAGCGGCGTGAACAATAGCCGACACGCCCTGGCGGGGATGGGCGCTGTGCGCTTCCTTGCCGAACACGGTGACTTCGGCAAGGCAATAGCCTTTGCCCGCGCGCGCCGGATGCAGAGAGGTCGGCTCACCGATGACCATCCGGCGTGGCCGCAGCACGTTCTCCGCCAGCAGACGCGCCGCTCCAATGCAGCCGATTTCTTCTTCTGCGGTCAGCACGATGCGGAGACCGTCGCAAAAAGTCTCTCTCCGGGCCGCGGCGGACAACAGGCAGGCCAGGAAGCCCTTGACGTCGCAGGCGCCGCATCCATGCAACATCCCGACGTCGAAGATGGGCTGCAGCGCCTCATCCCAGTCGGAAGCGAAGGGCACAGTGTCGGTGTGGCACATGAAGACGAGATCCACATCGCGGGCCTCGACGTTTTGTCCTGGCGGCGCAGCAATCAGATTCACCTTCTCGACGCCGGCAGGATCACGATAAGGCAGTTCGCGGGTAGACCAGCCCAGGGCGCGCAGCGAATCCGCAGCATAATCCACCAGGCGCCTGTTGGAGATGGCGGAGGGGGACGGAATACGGATCGTGTCGGACAGATGGTCGACAACGGATTTCATCTCGGTTTGTCTCCCGTATTGCGCCAGACCTTCGCATGGACTTCGGCGTAGCGCGTCACGATCTCGTCGTGGAGCTCATGGTGTCCGTCGCGCACGCGCAAATTTCCGTTGACCGCGACGTCGCGGATCGCCGTGCGGTTCATGCCAAACACGACTATCGGCAGCAGGTCATCGGCGGAATGACCGGCAATCGAGAGATCCCGGAGGTCGATGGTGAAGAAGTCAGCAAAGGCGCCTGGCTCCAGCCGCCCCGCCGGCACAGAGAGGCTACGCGCCCCATTGCGGGTGGCGCAGTCAAAGAGGCGAGCGGCAATTCCCTGCTCGCCGATTTGATCGAGCATGACACGCTGCTGCCGGATCAGCCGCAGATGATAGTCCAGTTCGCGCGCATCCTCCAGGGGATCGATTTGCGCCTGGCTGTCGGAACCGAAAGCAATGGGAATTCCGCTGCGCAGCACCGCGTCCGCCGCCAGAATGCCGTCGCCCAGGTTGCGTTCCGTTGTCGGACACGAGCCGATGGTCGCGCCGGCGTCGGACAGCATGGCGACTTCATCGGGGTTGATGTGGATCGCGTGAATGGCGGTCCAGTCCGGACCCAGCAAGCCGGCTTTGCCCAGCAGGGCAACGGGCGCGGCGCCATATTCGCGCTGGCAGGCCTCGTTCTCCGCCACCTGCTCGGCCATGTGCATGTGCAGGGGCAGGTGATGCTCCCGAGCCCATGCTGCGATCGCGCGCAGATCGTCGAGAGGCACGGCGCGAATGCTGTGCGGGGCGACGCCGAAGCGAACGTCGCTGGCGTCCGCAGGAGTTTCGCGCACGAGAGCTTCAGTGTTGGCGAGGAAGGCGTCTCGAGATTCGAAGAAGCGGGCCTGTCCTGGATCGCGGGGCAGCTCGAATCCCGAGCGCAGATAGGCGCAGCGCAGCAACACGATGCGAATGCCCACGGATCGCGCCGCCGCCATCACCTGCTTTGCCAGAAGGTTTGGATCGTCATAAGGGCGTCCGCCGGGCGCGGTGTGCAGGTAGTGGAACTCGCCTACCGTCGTCGTCCCGGCAAGGAACATTTCGAGGAAGGCCATCCGCGCGACGTCGTAGACCTGCTGCGGGTCGAGCTGGGCCGCTGCGTGGTACATCGTCCCGCGCCACGACCAGAAATCACGGCCGCTCGTCGCGCGCGATTCGGCTTTGCCGCGAATGAGGCGCTGGAACGAATGCGAATGGATGTTGATGAAGCCGGGGAGGAGGGCTTTGCCGGGTAAATCGATGACCGTACCGGGTTCCGTGTCCGACGCCGTGTCGGACACAACGACCCCCTCAACACGTCCATGACTGCTGACGCGGACGGCACGCCCGGGGACGAAGGCGCCATCGATGTATAACAACTCCGGCCGAAACAGCAGACTCATCGCGCCGCACCCCTGACTCGCAACGATGATCTCATGCGGTGACCTTGTGGCCGCCGATCCAGACCTCGCGCACCGGATTGGCTCCCAGTGTGTAAACGAGATCTCGCCAGTCGGAGCCGTCGAGAACGAGGAAGTCCGCGGGCATGCCGGGCTCGATGCGGCCTGCGTCGGACAAGCCAAGGGCACACGCGGCGTTGATGGTGCCAGCCACCAGAGCTTCCTGGG
The DNA here is from genome assembly GCA_036267395.1 of Acidobacteriaceae bacterium. Lineage (GTDB taxonomy): Bacteria > Acidobacteriota > Terriglobia > Terriglobales > Acidobacteriaceae > Palsa-343. The sequence continues at coordinate 80,614 of DATAWD010000017.1, forward strand.
CCGTGAGGCCATTCAGACGAATCGCGAGGGCGAGGGCAGCGGCCATGGAAAAGAGCGGGCTGGAGCCGGGGTTCAGATCCGTCCCAACCGCCACGGCGGCGCCCGCGTCGATGAGGGCGCGGCCCGGCGCGGGCGGCAATCCCAGATGCAGCGAGACTCCGGGGAGAATGGACGCTACGGTTGCGCCGCGGCCGACCACTGCAATCTGCTCCGGGCTGCATGCCTCCAGGTGATCGATACTGAGCGCCTGCATTCGCAAGCCGAGTTCCAGTCCGCCGACGCGGTGAAACTGTTCGGTATGCAACTTGGTCCCCAGATCCCGCTGCCGGGCGGCTTCCAGGATGCGTTCGGCCTCGGCGGCACTCCAGGCCTCTTTCTCCACGAAGACATCGACGGCCTGGGCCAGCTTCTGTCCTGCTGCTGCGGGAATCAGTGTCTGACAAATGTCCGACAGGCAGGCGGTTCTGTCCGACGCCGTTTTCGGCGGCACGTGAATCAGAAGCGTGGGGATGATGCGAGCCGACGCTGTGGCTGCCAGACGCTGGATGACGCGGAGCATGCGCATCTCCGCGTCCGGGGCAAAACCATAGCCGGACTTGACCTCAATGACGGTGGCTCCGGATCGCAGGAGCGCGTCCAGCCGCGGCCCGGCCAGCGTCATGAGTTCCTCTTCTGTGGCAGCCGCCGTAGCGCGGATGGTGCTCCAGATGCCGCCTCCGCGCGCCAGGAGGGTCTCATAAGGCACGCCGGAGATGCGGGCCTCGAAATCGGCCAGGCGATCGCCGGCCCAGACGGCATGCGTGTGCGGATCCACGAGTCCGGGGAGGACGGCACGATGTCCGACATCGATGGTCTGCGCTGCAGATCCGGTCCACTCGGCTGCAGGTCCGACCCACAGGATACGGCCCTGAGCGATAGCGATGGCGGCCTGCTCCAACACGAGCAGCTGGCGCATCTCCGCGCCGCGCTTCGGGCCGGGACCCTGCGGAGTGGCCAGTTGCGAGATGCCTCGCAGGAGAAGATCGGCGTTCATCCCTGACCCGACAAGTTCGGACTCGACAAATCCTGACTCGGTAGGTCCAGCCCGCGTTCCCGCGCGGTGTCGATGGCCAGCTCATAGCCGGCGTCGGCGTGTCGGACAACGCCCAGCGCGGGATCGTTGAGCAGGCACAGGCGGAGCCGTTGCTCTGCTTCGTCGCTGCCATCGGCCACGGCGACCAGGCCGGCGTGCTGGCTGTAGCCCATGCCCACTCCGCCTCCATGATGGAAGCTCATCCACGAAGCGCCGCTGGCGATGCCGGTGGCGAAGTTCAGCAGAGGCCAGTCGGACACGGCGTCGGAGCCGTCCAGCATGGCCTCGGTCTCGCGATAGGGACTGGCGACGGAGCCCGCATCAAGATGATCGCGGCCGATGACGATGGGGGCCTTCAGGCGGCCGTCGCGGACCATCTGGTTGAAGAGCAGACCGGCGCGGTCGCGCTGTCCGTAGCCGAGCCAGCAGATGCGCGCCGGCAGGCCCTGAAACGCGATCTGATCGGCGGCGTACGTCAACCAACTCGTCAGACGCTGATCGTCGGGAAAGAGCTCGAGGAGCGCTTTGTCGGTGGCCGCGATGTCTGCGGGATCGCCGGACAAGGCCGCCCAGCGAAACGGGCCGCGGCCTTCGCAGAACGAATCGCGAATAAACGCGGGAACGAAGCCGGGGTAGTCGAAGGCATTCTGCACGCCGGCCATTTGTGCCTGGGTACGAAGATTGTTGCCGTAGTCGAAAGCCACCGCACCGCGCTTCTGCAGGGTCAGGATGGCCTCGACATGGGTGGCCATGGACTGGCGGACCCGCTCCATATAGGCATCCGGCTGCTTTGCGCGGAGGGTGGTCAGGTCCTCATCCGCTTTGGCGACGGGCCAGTAGCCCCACATGGGATCGTGCGCACTGGTCTGGTCGGTCACCAGCTCCGGGGTGAAACCCATGGCGACCATCTGCGGCAGGACCTCGGCGGCATTGCCAAGCAGCCCGATGGACATTGCGGTACGGGATGCGCGCGCTTCCCTGGCCATGGCGAGCGCCTCGTCCAGCGAGCCGGTAGCTTTGTCGAGGTAGCGGGTCTCCAGACGGCGCTGGATGCGGCTCGCATCGACCTCCACGCAAAGAGCGACGCCGCCGGCCAGCTTGACCGCCAGGGGCTGCGCTCCACCCATGCCGCCCAGACCGGCTGTGACGGTGATGGTACCCGCGAGGGTGTTGTTGAAGTGGCGCTGGGCCGCGCTCTGGAACGTCTCGTAGGTACCTTGCAGGATGCCCTGGGTGCCGATGTAGATCCACGAGCCCGCCGTCATCTGTCCGTACATCATCAGGCCGGCGCGGTCGAGCTTGTCGAAGTGCTCCCAGGTAGCCCAGTGCGGCACCAGATTCGAATTGGCGATAAGGACGCGGGGCGCCATGGGCTGCGTCTCCAGCACCGCGACGGGCTTGCCGGACTGAATGAGCAGGGTCTGATTATTTTCCAGACGATCCAGCGTCTCGACGATGCGGTGGAAGCACTCCCAGTTGCGCGCCGCTTTCCCGCGTCCGCCATAAACGATCAACTCGGCGGGCTTTTCGGCCACTTCAGGATCGAGGTTGTTCATCAGCATCCGCTTCGCGGCTTCCTGAATCCATCCGCGCGCGGTTCGGGTGTTGCCGCGCGGTGCGCGAATCATGGTTTCCTGCCGGCTCATCGATTTCCCCTCGAAGGCGAGACTACCGCAATGCCATCGGCGGAGCCAACCCAGGCTCTATTCCGCCTCTGCCTTCGTCTTCTGGTCTTTCGGCTCCGCCGGCTCCGGCTTCGCGAAAGGCGGCTGCTCGTACTGGTAGAGAGCATTCATGAAGAACTTATAGGTTCCGTGCGATTGCGCACGCCACTGGGGCTTGAACCCATAGAGAAAGATCCTTCCTTCTCCGTAGGGGACTTCCAGGGCGGCGATCTTATCTTCAATCGCTTCCGGATGCAGCAGCAGGCCGCTCTCCAGCGGATTGCTGTCCTTTGGATATCGAGCGAGGATGGCGCCGTGGAAGCCGGGCTTAGTGGTGAAGGCCGGACCGTTTTCAAACATAACCACCGGCTCACTGGGCAGGCCCCAGGTCACAGGCCGGTCGCCGCCGACTTCGATCCGCAGCAGCGCACCGGAGCAGAAAAACTTGTCCGGCTTCAGGCCGTCAAGGGCATTCGATACCGGCAGCGAGAGCAGCGGCACCAGCGTGGCCGCGGTCTGGTTGAAGGCCACCAGGGTCCCTCCGTGTCGCACGAAGTCGCGCAGGTTGTCCATCCCGTCTTCGCCCAGGCCGCCGGCATACTGGCCAGGCACAATGCCGTCGCGGAAGCCCTCGAGGAGCTGTTCCTTGCGCATGTCCGGAAGGATGATCACGTCCACGCGATCGCGCAGGCCGCCCGCGCGCATGTCGGCGTTGTACAGGCTGACGGGCTTGAATCCATATTGTTCGAGGATCCAGCGCGTCCATCCTTCATCGATCGAGGGATCCCACGGACGGTACAAACCGACACGCGCCTTGTGCACGGGGATGAGATGCTCAGGAGCCTTGTCGGTGGCCAGCAGGGAGAGGCCGTATTGCTTCGACCAGTCTCCGATGTTGGCATGGCTCACTCCGCCCACGACGATCGCGCCCTTCTCCGTGCCCTCGGGCGTCCTGATCGCGTCCTGGGCAAAGGCCACCGTTCCGCCTGCGGCCAGCACGTCGTTCATCAGGCGGAAGCTCGCATTCGATTCGTGGCTCACCACAAACGTCGCGCCGCTGCCCTGCACCTGCGCGGCCGGGCCGTCCAGATTCTGCACCCGCTTCAAATGCGACAACTCGTCAGGTGTCAGTGGGTCAGAGATTGCGTCCACATGCACGCCCATCTGCAGGGGCAGAGTCCATCCGGTGACGTCGTAGGGCAGATCCACAGGCTTGTTGCTCTCCTCGAACAGAGCCTGCGGATAACGCTGGACCTCGAACAGCTCCTTGGCCATGGAACTGTAAGGCTGGTTCATCAGGATGACCCAGGAACCGGCTGGATAGTCGCGATCGTTGGCACGAAAGCCGGTCTCCGATTCGCGGATCTCGATGCCGTTCTCCTGCATAATGCGCGCCAGCAGCTCGCCCTCGGAGGCGTCCGCCTGCACGCTGGGAATCACATAGGCAAAGGGAGGCCCCTGCTCATAGCGTTTGATGTTGTCCCGCGCCGCCTGATAGCGATTGTAGAGCAGCGTCTCACGATAGCGGGCCGCCGTGTCCAGAACGGACATGGAAGCGTCCACCATGTAGTCCACCGCGTCTTTCAAGCGCCACCATCCGCCCTCCCAGGGGGTGGTGTACATGGTGAGGGCCTTCAGGTCCTGCATGTCTTTCGGGAATTCATCGACGGTGTAGAACCGCGGCGTTGCGTAGCGGTAGAGAGCGGTCTCGGTGAAGAAGGAGATCTCGTTGCGGAACGATCCGGCGTAATCGACAAAGCCGGGGTACCAGTTGTCGAAGCGCGATTCGCTGATGGCTCCCGGCATCTGGTGCGCGTCGAGCCACGCCGTCATGTCGGTGCCGATCACGTTGAACCAGCTGCGCACATAAGGGCTGATGTTGGACGAGATGGGGTCACTGAAGGGCGGGATCCAGATGCGGGCCGGGAAAGGAGCGGTCTGATGCTGGCAATAGAAGATTTCCGGCGCCCAGTCGATTTCTGTCTTCGCCACTACCTGCGACTCCTTCATGTTGAGCATGTAGCCGTCGCGATTGTTGTCGTGGCCGACGTATTCCTGGAAGAGCCAGGGCATGGGGCTGACCTCGAAACGCGTTCCCAGGTTCTTTCTGTACCAGGAAACCACCATGTCCTGACCGTCGGGGTTGAGCGTCGGCCAGAGCATGAGGATCACGTTGTCGAGGATGGTGTCGATCTCCGGATCGTTCTGGGCGGAGAGCAGCTTGTACGCCAGAGCGATCGAGTGCTGCGGTCCGGCGACTTCGTTGGCATGCAGGCCGCCGTCAATATGCACGATCACCTTTGAGGTGTGCGCCAGTTCCCTTGCCTGCGCGTCGTCGAGGCCCTGGTCAGTGGCCAGGCGCACCGCCGCGGCCTTGTAATCGTCAATCTTCGCCAGGTTCTGCGGCGAGGAGATGAGGGCGACTTCAATGTCGCGGCCTTCTGACGACTTGCCGACCGTAATCATGCGGATGCGATCCGAGTGAGCGGCCAGCTCGTGGAAATAGTGAATCTCCTCCTCGTAATTGGCCAGGTAATAATCGTCCCCGGGCGTATGCCCGAGCACTGAGGCGGGTGTGGGCACCTGCGCTCGCACCGCAAAGGGGACGAGAATTGTCGCGAAGAGAACCAGCAGGCAGCGCATGCGCATCGGTGTTCTTTCCTTTCCTGATGGGCATGGCAATGGCGCGCACGCCCGGCCTGATTGTTATGGAAGGAGTAGTGGTATCACACTCGGGGCGAGAAATTGAAGCGAATGCATGCGTTCGGAGAGTCTGAGGTCCGGCAAAAGAAAAAGGCGCCGGGGTGGGGAATCCCCGGCGCTCAGTTGCAAGGCACGATCAGAAGTCGAACCGCAGGGCGAACTGCATGCGGCGCGGCGTGGTCAGCAGCGAGCTGGCGTATCCCAGGTTGCTGCTGGTGAGTTGCGAGCCGATGGATTCGGGATCGAAACGCACCGTATTCGTCACGTTGTAGGTTTCCCAGTCGAACTTCAGCGATCCGTATTCGCGAATCTTCCAGGTTTTGTTCAGGCCGGCATCAATGTCAAAATACCCATCTCCGCGGAAGTTGTTGCGTTCCCCGGTCTCGCCCGGATAGGGCAGGCGAACCGGCGATCCGGTGAGGACGCCGCTGTTGATAGCACTCGGATTGTCGAAATACAGCGGGTTGCCGGAGGAATCGAAATGGCGGTGAGTCTTCAGATTGCCGGTGACGATGCCGAAGCCCTCCTGCTGCCAGTCGGTTGTCCAGCCGGGCTCAAAGAGACTGAAGGGCAGGCCGCTGGTGGTGCGGCTCAGGCCGGTGAGTTGCCATCCGCCGATCAGCGCATCGGTAATGCCGTTGATGCCGGAACCGAACTGGCGTCCACGGCCGAAGGGCAGCTGATAATAGCCGTTCACGGTGAGAAGCTGCGTTGTGTCGAAGTCGGAGACACCGCGGTTCAGCTGCGGTTTCCAGGTGTTGATGATGCTGCTCAGCGCGGTGCTGACGCTGTTCTCGGTGCTGCGCTCGGCATCCGAGCCTTCGTCGATGGAGCGCGAATAGGTGTAGCTCAGGTCCATCTCCAGCCCGTGGCTGGTGGGATGGTGCAGGCTGACCTGCAGCGCGTTGTAGTAGCTCATGCCCATGGTCGATAGCGCGTAGAGCGAGGAGAACTGGCTCTGCCAGAAATGCGGCTGCCAGTTCGCGGGAGCTGGATAGAACCCGAAGCCGGACGACGCAGGACCGTAGAAGTCGAGGTCGGCGAGGGCCGTGGTGGCGCCCAGATTGGAGCGATAGGGAGCCCACTCATTGTTGTAGATGGCCTGGGTCGCGCTTTCGCCCACATAGTCATAGCCGGCCATCCACGGAAATATGTCTTCAAAGTATTGAATGGGCTGAATGTTCTGCGTATTTCCGATCACATAGCCATTGGAGTCGTAAACACAGTGGCAGCTCCCACCGTTCTGATCTACAACTTTGGAGAGCTGGCTGCCCGCGTGGTAGTAGTCGCCACCGCCAGCGGGATCGACGTAGTCCACGGGCTCCGACAAGTCGAGACTCTGGATGAGATGGCGTCCCAGCGTGCCCACATAATCGGTTTCCAGGGTGAAGCCCTTCGGGAACTGATGCTGGATCGACAGGTTGAAGGCTTCGGTGTAGGGCGTCTTCATCCTGCTGTCGAGTCCCCACGTGATCGCAAAGCCCTCGACCGGATCAAAGGGGGGCGTATAGGGATAGGTCTGTGGAGAGGCGCCCGCTCCATTGCTGAAGGGGATATTGCGGTTACCCGTAAAGCGCGGGGAATCCTCGAACCCGTAATTGCCGGCGGCGTTCGTGACGGAACCGCTGAGGCCGTACGATCCATTCTGGTCGAAAATATTAACCAGCGATTCGCCGAAGTGATCGTAGTAGATGCCCGCTCCGACGCGGACGGTGGTGTTCGGGGTGGGAGCGTAGGCCAGGGCAAAACGGGGCGCGATGTTGTCCTTCGACATCGGATAAAAGCCTGGTTTGTCGTAAGCCTTGCCGGCCGGCGCGAAGGTGAGCAGCGGCTCGTAGATCTGGCCCTGCAGCGCCGCGCTCTCGCGCTGTTTGTACCAGGTGTCGGTGTCGATGGTCGGCGTGACTTCCTGGCCGCTGGTTTCGTAGGGAGTCTGCAGCAGGGTGTGGCGTATGCCAAAGGTGATGGTGAGGGTTGGCATTGGCTTCCAGGCATCCTGCAGGTAGTACTCGAACTCGTTCGACCTGAAGCGACGCTCCAGCGGAGTACCGTCCGCCAGCAGGTTTCCGGAGGTCGCGCTGGTCAGCTGGTAGTTGTACTGGTTGGTGACGGCGGGGACGGTACCCACGAGGTTGGCGTAGGCAATCACGTACGAATTGCCGAAACCGCTGTCGACCGGGGGCAGACCGAGGATCGCATTGGGATCGGGCGGATTGCCGCCCAGCCAGTACGGGTTGGAGCTGGCGCCGTTGTAGGAGACCGCGTCGGAGGTGCGGTTCTGGTCTACCATGCGCCAGTTGGCTCCGAACTGAAAGTCATGCTTGCCATGATTCCAGTTGAAGTTGTCCACAATGTTGTTGACGGGGACTGAGGCCAGGGTGGTGCGGGTTTCCGCCGTGGAGGTGTCCATGAAGCGGAAATCGACATAGTCGCCCGTGCCGACGCCGCGGTTGCTGTAGCCCTGGCGGATGTAGCTGTAGCGGAGGTCGTTGACGACATTCGGCGAGATGGACCAGGTATCTCCGGCCACGATGCCCTTGGTGTTGTCTTCGAAGAAACTGCTAGGACCCTGCCCCGGAAACTGCTCCACGCCCTGGGTCGTATCCTTCTGCAGTCCACCACGCACAAACAGCCGCTGCTTGTTGTTGGGCGTGTAGTCCAAGCGAATAATGCTGGTGTTCTCCGTCAGGGGGTTGGGCGAGGAGAAGGCAAACGAGCCGGTGTTATACCCGTCACCCTCGAGGATGCCGTTCGCCGCCGGTTCCGTGGCGAAGTAGCCCAGCGCATACTGATTGGGACCGGGACCCGGTGTGTACTCTGAGTTGGCGCATCCTCCGGCCGAAACGCAGCCGGCGTCCAGGGTGGTCACCCGGGAGGGCGAGAGAGTCACCGGCACCACATTGCCGGACGTATCGTCCCCGAGGTAAATCAGATTGCCTGCCAGGTAGGAAGTGGTCGCCACGGTGCGAATGACCTCGGCATCCTCGGCCTGCCGGGTTCCCTCATAGTTGCCGAAGAAGAAGAGCTTGTCCTTCAGGATGGGGCCGCCCACATCGGCACCGAAGATGTTGCGGATCAGCTTGGGGGCGACATTGGCCTGGCCGCTGGCCAGCTCCGATTGCTTATTGAAGTAGTTGTTGGAAACGGTCATCGTGGGGCGGTTGTATTCGTAGATCCCGCCGTGAAACTGATTGGTTCCGGACTTGGTGATGAGACTCACCTGGGCGCCGGCCGAGCGGCCTTCATCCGCGTTGCTGTTCGAGGTGGCGACGCGGAACTCTTCGACGGAGTCCTGGGTTTCGCGGAGCACGCCCGTGAACGCATAGCCGTAGACCTGGTCGTTGTCGTCAACGCCGTCAATCGTCACATTGCCCTGGTCGGAGCGGACGCCGTTCACGGCGCCGCTGCGGCTGTCGCCCATGGGGTTCATTTCCGAGGCGGAAGGCCCACCCGAAGTGCTGGGCAGGTACAGCACGCCCGGCTGCAGAGAGAGCAGATCCGGCACGTTGCGGGTTTCGCTGGGCAGCGCCTGGATGAGGGTATTGCCCATGGAATTGCCCAGGGACGCGTCCGTCGTATTGAGCGTCTCGGCCTCGGCGCTGACGTTCACCACCTGGGAGACAGCCTGCACGGTCATGGTGAAATCAACCGTTGCCGGCTGGTTCACCAGCAACTCAGCCGCTTTGGTCTGCTCGCCAAAGCCCTGCGCCGCGGCCTTGATTGTGTATTTTGCCGGCGGAATCTGCGGGAAGGTATAGGCCCCTGCCGCATCAGACGTGGCCTTGATCGTCTGTCCCGTTGCCCCGTTGGTCAGCGTAATCGTGGCCCCGGGAACCACGGCGCCGCTGGGATCTTTCACCTGCCCGCGCAACGAGGTGGTGGCGACCTGGGCAACGGTGGAAAGGCTGAACGCGAGGGAAATGAGGAACGCAGAAACTGCGAAAAGGCGTTTATTCACTGATCCTCCAGGAAAATCTTCCGGTGCCGGTGTCAATCCCGGCTGATGTATAGACTTCGGGTCTGTCTGGACCCTGCGAATCTGGTTAGTAACCCATTGTGAACCATGACCTGAAACGGTTCAACTGTATCGACGGAACAATCGCGCAAAGAGCCTGCGTATAAAGAGACTTTTTTTGCGCCATCACTCTTTCGAGGGGTCGAGAGGGCCCGCCCTGAGAAGCGGTCATGGTCGATTCGGCCCCGCGGCTCAGCAAGTGGCTATTGCGCCCGCTCGCCTCCCCCCCCGATTTACTCGGTGACCGTACCGGGACTATAGTGGCCCTTCAGGACCTGAACAAAGCCGCCCCGGGGTGTCTGCAGAGGCGGCAGGGGAGCATCACCATGGCGGACCGCGAAACGCCCCATCCCACGGCCCCGGCCAGTCCGGCCGACGCCACCCGCAACGGCATCACGCGGCGCGGCTTTCTCAAAGGCGCAGGCCTGACGGCAGCGGGTACAGCTCTGCTGGAAGGCGTACAGGGTTTCGCCTCTGAAGCCAGAGCCGCAGAAACCCCCGGTGTCACCGAACTCGGTCCGGGACCGGTGCCCGTTCGCCTGCACGTCAATGGCAGCGAACACACCGTCGAGATTGAACCGCGCACGACGCTGGCCGAAGCGCTGCGCATGCACCTTGGCATGACCGGCACCAAGATCGTGTGCGATCGGGGCGTCTGTTCCGGCTGCACAGTGTGGCTGGACAAGATGCCGGTGAACAGCTGCATGACGCTGGCCATGGACGCCATCGGCCATCACGTGACGACGATCGAGGGCATCGCTCCCGAGGGCGATCTGCACCCTCTGCAGGCGGCCTTCGTGAAGAACGATGCGATGCAGTGCGGCTTCTGCACGCCGGGCATGGTGATGAGCTGCGCAGCCCTGCTGGAGCGTAATCCGAACCCTTCGGAAGCTGACGTCCGCCACGCCGTCTCCGGCAATCTGTGCCGCTGCGGAACCTACCCCAAAATCTTCGCCGCTACCCTCGACGCGGCCGCTAACCGCCAGGCCTGAGGGAGGAAGCCATGAAGACACCCATCCAGGAAGATGCGCTCACCCAGCAGGCCGCAGGTCGGGCAAAGAAATCCGTCGAGATGCCAATCGGGGTTCCCGGCTACACACTGACGACGGAAACACGTCAGGTACCCGCGACCGAGCCGCCGGTATGGCCCGTCAACAAAGACCTGAAGTACGTGGGCCAGTCGATTCCGCGCTACGACGGGGCGGCCAAGGTTTCCGGCCGCGCCCGCTACACGTCCGACGTGCAGCTTTCCGGCATGCTGTACGCGAAATTCGTCAACGCCAACGTGCCGCACGCGAAAGTTCTCTCGGTCGATACATCGGAGGCGGAGAAGGTCCCGGGCGTCAAGGGGGTACACGTCGTTCAGCACATCCTGGGCAATGCCGAGCTGCGCAACCCGGCGCTCGAGCAGGTGAAGTATCCGGTGGTCCGGTACGCGGGACAGCCGATTGCTGCCGTGGCCGCCACCACGCCGGCCGCTGCGGAAGAAGCAGCCGCTCTGGTCAGGGTGAAGTACGACGCTATGCCGTTCGTCGTCAACGACGTGAAGGCACGCGATACGGACTCGCCGAAGGTCTTTCCCGGTGCGGCCGACGAAGCCGGCAGTGCGGGCGGCGGCGGCGGCCCCAGTGACGTGCCGCAGACCGGCAACGTCCACGGTCCGTCCATCCACCGCAAAGGTGAGACGGAGCAGGGTTTCAAAGACGCGGACGTGATCGTGGAGGGCCATTACACCACGCAGGTACAGACGCACTCGGCACTCGAGACGCACGGAGTGGTCGCCGACTGGAAGCCGGACATGCTCACCGTCTGGGCTTCGACGCAGGGCACGGCCAGCGTTCGTGAGGAGCTCGCCGGCTATTTCAGGATTCCGCTTTCGAAGGTACGGGTAATCACGGAGTACATGGGCGGCGGGTTCGGCGCCAAGTTCGGAGCCGGCAATCCAGGAGTCGTCGCGGCGACCCTGTCGAGGAAAACCGGCGCGCCGGTGCGCCTGATGCTGGATCGCGAAGAGGAGCATCTCTCGGTTGGCAACCGGCCCAGCTCCGACCAGGTGCTGCGCATCGGCGCGAAGAAGGACGGCACGATCACCGCGATTCATCTGGTGGCCTATGGCACCGCGGGCTGCGGCACCGGCGCGGGCTGCTCGGGCCCGGCGGCAAATCTTTATCAGTCAGGCTCGCTGCACACCGAAGAAAACGATGTTTTTATCAACGCGGGACCGGCCTCCGCCATGCGCGCCCCCGGACATCCGCAGGGCGCCTTTGCGCTGGAACAAACCATCGATGAGCTGGCCGAGAAGCTCAACATGGATCCCATTGATCTGCGCGACAAAACGGATGAACACCCAGTGCGCCGGGTTGAGCGTGAGATGGTCCGCAACAGCGACCTCTGGAAATCACGCAACCCGATGGCTGGCGCCGATTCCGGCCCCGTAAAGCGCGGCGTGGGGCTCGGCCAGTCTGTCTGGTATCGATTCGTCAGCATGGGATCGAATGCCGAGGTCCGCGTTCACAAGGATGGCTCTCTCGAAGTGCTCTCCGCCGTGCAGGACATCGGCTCCGGCATCAGGACGGTCATGGCGCAGATCCTGGCCGAACAGTTCGGTGTGCCCCCGTCGCAGGTTGTGGTGAAGGTCGGCGACACGCACTACCCGCAGGGTCCCGATTCCGGCGGGAGTGTCACGACCCTGTCTCTGACGCCGGCGGTGCGCGATGCCGCCTGGCAGGCCTCGCAGAATTTTCTGGCGGACATTGCGCCGGGAGTGGGCAGCACGGCTTCAGACCTGGTTCTGGTGGATGGCGAGGTTCGCAGCAAGTCCGGCAAGTTCCAGCCCCTGCCTTTCCGCCGCGCCGCCGCGAAGATGTCGGTTACGCAGATCAGCGCGCAGGCGAAACGGGTTCCCGACTACGACCCGAAGAAGTACCTCACCTATGGTGGAGTCGATGTGGCAGAGGTGGAGGTGGACACCGAACTCGGCCGCATCCACGTCCGACGCGTGCTGTCGGTGCACGACTGCGGACGCCCCATGAACCCGGAACAGACGATCAGCCAGATCAATGGCGGGATCATTCAGGGCATCTCCTACACGCTGCTGGAAAATCGCCTGCTGGATCCCGAATATGGTCTGATGGTCAATCCTGACCTCGAGCAGTACAAGATCATCGGTTCCCGCGAAATCCCGCAGATCGATGTTCGGCTCATAGAGACCTACATCGGTCAGAGTTCCACCGACGCTTCCGGCATCGGTGAAGCGGCCGGTGTGGTGTCTATCGGAGCCGCAGTGGGCAACGCCGTGTATAACGCCATCGGCGTGCGTATCCGGCAGACCCCCATGACGCCCGCCGTGGTCCTTGCCGCGCTGCGCCGCTCCGCGCAGGGAAAGGAACAGGCATGAACAGCTTCTCCATTGCCGACTGCACCTCGGTCGAAGCAGCGCTGTCGCAGCTGAAAGACGGCGCTGTGGTGAAGGCCGGCGGCGTCGATCTGCTCGACCGCATGAAAGATGGCATCGAGCAGCCGACGCGTCTCGTGAATATTCGCAACGTCGCTTCGCTGCGGGGCATCCGCGAAACCGACCAGGGCCTCACCATCGGGCCGCTCACCACGCTGGCGGAGATCAGCGATCACCCGATCATCCGCGAGCGCTACCAGATCCTCTCCGATGCCTGCGGACACGCTGCCACGCCGCACATCCGCAATATGGCTACAGTGGGCGGCAACCTGCTGCAGCACGTCCAGTGCTGGTACTACCGCTCGTCGGACTTTCAGTGCATCCGCAAGGGCAAGGAATTCTGCTTCGCCTTCGAAGGCCTGAACCAATACCACGCCATCATGGAATATGGCGGCTGCCCTTCCGTGGCGCCGTCGTCAGCGGCGGTAGCGCTGCTCGGCCTCGGTGCTACGGTCGAGCTGACCTCGGTGCAGCGCGGCAAGCGCACCGTCGGCATCCGCGAACTGTATGTTGTTCCGGACGCCAATCCAACCAAATTCAACATTCTCGAGCCTGACGAGCTGATCACCGCCATCTACATTCCAAAACCCGCGGCCAGTACGCGCTCCGCCTATCAGAAGTACGGCGAAAAGGAGAGCTTCGACTGGGCTATCGCGGACGCCGGGGTGGTCCTCGAAATGGACGGCGATACATGCCGGCGGGCGGTGATCACCATGAGCGCTGCTTCACCGGTCATTCGTCGCTCGCCACAAGCGGAAGCCGCGTTGACCGGCAAGCCCATCACAGAAGAAACCGCTCGCGCAGCCGGCCGCGTTTCCATTGAAGGCGCGCAGCCTCTTTCGGAGAATGCCTACAAACTCGATCTCTTTCCGGTCGCCGTCTATCGCACGGTCCTGCTGGCTGCCGGAAAAATGGATCGCGATCCCAGAGCGGCTGGATAACGGAGGTCTACGATGAGCACAGCCAACGCTACGCAACCCTGCCAGTGCCTCCGCACCAAGAATCCCTACGGCTTCACGCCGCAGAACGCCGATTCCTGGATTCCGGGGATTCAAGCCGCCTCCAGCTACTGGTGCCTGCGCACCATGAGCCCCGCCGGTCCTGACGAGCATTACGTGCACCTGGCTCGCTGTGTCGCCGGCCGTGCCTGCTACGAGGAGCCGGAAAAGTAACCGGGATCGTTACGCAAGGCAGCCCATCACCTGCTGACCCAGCTTCAGCGCCTGGTCCAGCACGGTAAGCACCTTGCTCATGTCGCCCATTTCCGTGGTCAGCGCGCTCACCTGCTTGTTGATCGTGGTGAGTTGGGCGCACAGCGCAGATATTGCCGCATCGTCGCTCTCCAGCAATTGCCCAATACATTTCTGATAAGCATCTTCGGCCGCGGCATAGCGCGCGCTCAGAGAGTCCCGGTCGGCCTGCGACCGGCAGGCCGCCAACAGCAGGTTGTACTGCCCGTCCAGGTTGAGAAACGTCGCCTGCACCGTGGCCAGCGCATTCGCCATGTCTACTGCTCCTTCCCGCTGCTGGTTTTGGTCGACGCTCCCGTTGTGGCGCTGGGCGGCGCAGTTCCAGTCGCCAGCGTGGTCACCTGCGTCGTCCACTGCTGCACGTTCGTAAGGGTCAGGGGTGCCGTGCGGAACGTCATCGCCTTGTCGTTGGCCACAGTCTGAATTCTCTGCGCCATCTCCTTCAGCGCGTTGGCCATGGAATTCGTCGCGCTCGCATACGAGGCATCCATGGCCGCCTGCTTCGTGGTGATCTGCATCTTCGCCACCGGGGCCAGCTTCGCGTTTATATCGCCCAGCGAACTGCTCCGCACCAGGCCAAACGGTGTCAGCGCCACGTCGAGGACCGCGCTGTTGTCCGTCACATTCGCATCAACGAGGTTCCCGGCCAGGTTTGCGGCGATCTGCGAATAGACCTCCTCGGTGGAGTTCCACACATCGGTCTCTTTGGCGAAGAGGTCGCTCAGCGACTGCGCGGCGCTCTCCATCGCCTTCGCTGCTTCCCTTTCCTTATGCTGCCGGATCGCGCTACCCAGGGCCTGCACCGCCGCCTTCAGCGCATTCTGCTCGGTGGCCGAAGCTTTCACCGACGTGAGCTTGTCTACATCGGACTCCACCTGGGATGCCGCCGAAGCCGCATCCGCGGGCGCTGCCGAGCCGGTGAGCTGGCCGAAGCTCTGCGAGAGCGCCGAGACATCGGAGGCCAGCTTGACCCGCGTGGCGAGTTCTGCCTCGTTGCTTTTCATCTGCTGGCGATTCTCGGCGGTATAGGGTTTGGCGTAGAGCTGCTCATTCAGCTGGTAGAGCTCATCCGTTTCTTCAAAGGTCGTTTGCAGAGCTTTGTAGTAACTCGACAGCGTCTGCGCTGTGGTGGCCATCTGCGCGGCCGCGGCGGTTGCGTCGCCGGAGGTTGTACAGCCGGCCAGAACCATAGCCGTCAGCGCCGCCGAGCGAGCAGACATGCGCAGCCAGCCAGAATTACATTTCATTGGTCGCCGATGCCTTCCCCGACTGCTGCTGGAACGAGGTCCATTGCGCGTGCTCCTGCGAGACCAGCGACTCCACGCGCTCCGCGAGCATGGCGTGCGGATCGGCAGCGGCGGTGTAGGGGCCGGCATGGCCCAGATAGGTGTACTTCTCGTGCTTCAGCGACTCGCACGTCGACCGGTACGTGTTCCAGAGCTGCTGATACTGATTCAGGTGCAGGATACCTTCCAGGATGGTGATCAATACGCCCAGCCCCGCCGTCACCAGCTTGTCCTGCTGAAACGGCACCGCGGCAAGAAACGGAATCATCGCGGCGGAAAGGATCTCGACGATCTTGATGCGCTTGAACAGATGCTGCGCGCTGCGGCTCTTGCGGTCGTACCAGTCGATCTGATCTTCCAGCCGCGCAAAGATCGGATCGTTCCCGGCCAGGGGTTCCGTTGTCTCGGCCATACCAGGGTCTCCTTGCAGTTGTGCATACTCTCACCATGGCCCGTGTATTTCGTGGCGGATGGCGCCGAATCACACGCTCTCCGTACCTCTCTGCGCCTCGTCGAATAACGCCGTCTCCGCCTGGCGCCGGCGCAGCAGGCCCGCGACCACCGCGCCACCGGCGCGATCCCAGAGAGCGAACTGCGCGGCGGCCGCAGCAAACTCTCCGGCATTCAGAAGACGCAACAGCGTCGAATGCTCGAAAGATCCGGCGCCGAGATTGAAGACGAAATCCACCAGGGCGTCGAACTCTTCCTGGTTCACCTCCACGATGACCGCCTGATTCACAAACGTCGCTGCGCTGCTCACGTCCCCGGCCAGCAGCCCCTGCGCCTGTTCCAGAGTGATGGTCATTCCGGAACAAACTTCGGGGCCGGTGTGACCATAGCCGATGGTCCAAACGCCCACCTGGTCCTGGTAGGCGGTGAGCCGGCAGCCCTCAAACTGCTCGGTAAGAGCCAGACCTTCCCCGCCGTAGGTGAATTGATTGACACTCATCGGCCGATCTCCGCTCCCCTCTACCGATCCCGATGTCTGCGTGTGCCAGCCCATCTTGTCACTGGGCCCGTCTTTTGGTCAACGCTGAACGTCAGGTGAAACATGTCGCCGGAATGTTGGGGCCGCGTGCACGGAAATCTCCTTCCAGTTGCCTTCAGCTCAGCCCCGCGTTGCGACACATCTTCAGGAATCTGGCTCGGTCCGCATCCGTCGGAATCTCCTGCGCGACGGTCTCACACAGCTCCGCCAGCGTCTTCGTTCGTTGCGCCGTCCGCCGAACCACGACATCCGCAATCGGGCCGATGGAAACGGCAAGGGCGCGGCTGACCTGAGCGATCGCCTCCGGCGCCAGTGCGGCGATCGTGGTCGCTGGCACCCCCTGGGCAGGCCGGGATCCAGCGTTTCGTTGCGCAGACCCTTCAGAGCCTCCCCCTGACTCCTCGAGATAAGGCCGCAGTGCCTGAACCAGCACCTGGACGTCGGACTTCCACCGGGCATGGGTCAGCTCCACCGCATTCCGGTACGCCAGGTCTTTCAGATCGTCGGGCAGATGCTCCACCACGGGCATCCTGGCGCCGCGGACCAGGACCGGGACCACGGGAATGTCGCGCCGCAGCGCCGATGCCAGTTCCACTCGCACAAAATCCTGCGGATCCTCGAGCCGCCGCCGGCCGGTCGCGTCCCTGGTTCCCAGCCACTCCTGGCCGATCATCGCCAGCAGCACGCTGCAGGTCGCCACGCTCTCATCGATGGCCTTGCGAAAGTCCTTTCCAGGCTCAATAGCCGTCACATCCATAAAGACACTGTTCTCGCTGAATCGGGCCGTCAGCTCATCGAAGAGACGTCCGGCTTCGCCCTCAGAATCATGTCTCCGATAATTGATGAAGATCGATCGCAGATTCTTTCTCCCGGGAGTGGACGATGGCCCAAATGCAAGGGATTGGTTGTGCCCGCCCCGCTCCGGCGCGAGCAAAATCCGGAGAGGTCCCGAGTCTACTGTGCCCCGGTCCCGGCCCTCAATACCCCGAAGGACCAACAGCATCCCTTGTTCGGTATCATGTCACAGCCCGAGCGCGCTTTTCTGTTCCAGGTGCCCGGCTCGTCATCCTCGCACCGCGAGGCGGCCCGACCTCCGCCTGCTACCCTGAACGTATGGAGTCCCTCCCCGCCGCAGCGCCGGTCACCCTCCGTCCGCGGGGCATTCTCTTCGACATGGACGGCGTTCTGGTCAGCTCCATCGGCTCGGTCGAGCGCACATGGGAAAAGTGGTCACTGGCGCGCGGCATTGACCCCGCCGTGGCGATCCACATGGCGCACGGGCGCCGCGCCATTGAAACCGTCCGCCAGCTGCGCCCCGACCTCAACGACAGGGAAGAACTGCAGTGGCTCGAAGATATGGAGGTGGCGGATACGGTCGGCCTTTCCATGCTCGACGGCGTTCGCCGTATTCTCGATTCTCTCCCCGAGAAATACTGGACCGTCGTCACCTCGGCGACCGAGCGCCTCGCCCGCATCCGGATGGAGCACGGCGGCATCCACGTGCCCGCGCGTATCGTCTCTGCGGATGACGTACAGCTGGGCAAACCGCATCCTGAGCCCTACCGCAAGGGCGCCGAGATTCTGGGTCTGGCACCCGAAGACTGCCTGGTGATCGAAGACTCCGCCTCCGGAGCACAGGCCGGCCACGCCGCGGGATGCACAGTCCTGGCCACGCTCTTCTCGCACTCGGTCGAGAGCCTGCGCTATGCCGACCACATTGTCCGCTCCCTCGAAGACGTGCACGTCGGCGTCCCGGAAGAGCCGGGCGCGCCTTTGGACGTGCGCTTCACGCCCGTCACCCGCCCCCTGCCGGAGGCCGTCCGCTGACGCGGAGCCCTTATAATCGCAGCGACTATGGCCATTCCCGTTCGCGTTGAATATGCCCACGAGCGCAAGATGCGCACCCGGAACACCCACGGCTATCGGGCTGCGCACTGGCCCATCTGGATCTGGGTCTTCTTTCTCGCGCCCGGACCCCTTACATTCGAGCTTTTTGCACGCGGCGGCAGCATGCGTAACCTGCTGTGGCTGGGAACTGTCCTGGCCTGCACTGGCATCGCTGCTCTTTTCGGCAAGCTCCCCGGGGCCGAGCCCGCGCCCTACATCCTCCGCTTCACCGAAGATCGTCCTAACCCGCTGTATCGCAGGGTTTGCTACACCTTTGCCTGGAACGCTCTGCTGAATTTCGCTCTGCTCAACCTCGCCGGACTCGTCGGCGCCGTCATCACCGGTCGCTGGCAGCTGAAGCAGATCTACGCCGCCGGTTATACGCCTCTGCTCATCGCGATCATTCTGCTTAGCGTGTTGGGCGTACTGCCGCGCGTGCGCCGCTCCACGCAGGGCGAAGGCTGGGAGCGCCGTTATTTTTACGGGACGGTCTGGTCGGTCACGGCTGCGCAGTCCGTCCTTCTGCTTCTCTGGAAGACCCTGCCGAAGAACCACGCCACCGACATCGCCAAGCTGGCGGTCTATTGCGGCGTTTTATTGCTGATGGGCACTCTGGCTGCTTATGGCGTGTTGCCGCGCACCCGGCCCATCCTGCCCGGGGAGCTCATGGTTGCCGACTAGCGGAGCCCCTTTATAGATCCCTTACAGCGTCTTTGCGCCACCTTTGCGCCCGCAGCTCTGGAATGGAACCAGAGGAATTCGCATCGTGTCTCTCAACGAGCTTCCCCTGCTGGCGCTGGGCCTTGTCGTTTCGGTGGGCATGGGATTTCTGCTCTGGGCGCTCTACCACCTGGCCGGGGAAGCGCACCACAACAGGACACGGGGCAGCCGGTAGTCTCCGGCTGCCCCGCATCGCCTTCCATTACAGATTGCCGCGCGCGTCCTGCTCGCGCTCGATGGCTTCGAACAGCGCTTTGAAGTTGCCCTTCCCGAAGCTGCGGCTTCCCTTGCGCTGGATAATCTCGTAAAACAGCGTCGGACGGTCTTCTACCGGCTTGGTGAAGATCTGCAGCATGTAGCCTTCGTCGTCGCGATCGACCAGGATGCCCAGCTTCTCCAGTTCAGCAATGGGCTCGTCAATCCTGCCAACGCGGCCTTCCAGCTCCGTGTAGTAGGTGTGGGGAACGGTCAGGAACGCAATCCCCTGCTCCTGCAGCTTCGCCACCGTGGCCAGAATGTCGTTGGTGGCCAGCGCGATGTGCTGTACGCCCGGCCCATGGTAGAACTCCAGATACTCTTCGATCTGCGACTTCCTGCGGCCCTCCGCCGGTTCGTTGATCGGGAACTTCACCCGCCCGTTGCCGTTGGCCATCACCTTCGACATCAGCGCCGAGTACTCCGTCGAAATATCTTTGTCATCGAAGTGCTGGTAGAGCGAGAAGCCCATGGTGTTGGCGTAGAAATCCACCCAGCGGTTCATCTCGTTCCAGCCCACATTGCCCACCATGTGATCAATGTGCAGCAGCCCCGTGGGCCGCGCCAGCGGGTCACTCTCCACGGCTCGGTATCCGGGCAGGAACGCGCCCTTGTAGTCGCTGCGCTCCACAAACGTGTGCAGCGTATCCCCGTAGGCGGCGATCGATGCCATCCGCACCAGGCCCTGCGCGTCCTTCGTTTCAAAGGGCTCACGGACGCTGCGCGCGCCGCGCTTCGTCGTTTCTTTCCATGCCTGCCGGGCATCGTCCACCCACAGGGCGACATCGCGCACGCCGTCCCCATGCACGCGCACATGTTCGGCAATCTCGCCATCCGGACGCAGCGGCGTCGTCAGCACGAACCGGATCTTGCCCTGCTGCACCACGTAGGAGGCGCGGTCGCGGACGCCCGTCTCGGGCCCGGCATAAGCCACCAGCTCCATGCCAAAGGCCAGTCGATAAAAATAGGCAGCCTGGCGCGCGTTGCCCACATAAAATTCCACGTGATCGGTCCCGTTCAGCGGGAGAAAATCCTTCTCGGTTGCGACTTCCGGGTGCAGCACGGTCGACATAAACAAAACACTCCTGGGGTTAACTCGTCCGCGCTCTCCTGACCCCTCCTGAGCGCGCGGCGACCATTTACCATATACCCGCCCGGCAGGAATTGACCAGACGGACCGTCCATAAATTTGTGCGAGCCCAATCCCACCCAGGGGTCATTTACAGGGGTCGGATAAGCCTCCTCGTTTAGATGCCCTCGGGGACCGGAGGGTGTAACCTGTTCGCGCATCTGTTCCGCGATCCGGGCTAGACAATGAAAGATCTTTTGCACCATCTGGCTCCCTTTGCCGGGGCGTTCCACTCGCTCATCGCGGTGGCTGCCGGTGGAGGCGTCGTCTTCCTCCGCAATTGGTGGCAGCGTGTGCGAGAGCGCCGCGCCGCCATGTGGCCCAGCGCGACAGGTGAAGTTCAGACCGCCAGAGTGAAGAAATCCCAGCGTGGCTGCTGGGTCGAGGTTGGCTATCGGTATTACGCCCGCGGAGAATACCGCTACGGCAAGTATCGGCGGCATTTTCGCCGTAAAGCGGCGGCGGAAGCCTTTGCTGGGGTCATCCGCGGCCGCACCATCCAGGTGCGCTTCCAGGAAGACAATCCCGGCGAGTCCGTCCTTCTGGAACAGGATCTGCAGATGACCGGAGTGCTGCAGATGGGCTAAAGTTCGGGGCAGCCCTGTGCCGCGGGCTGGAATCCGAAAGTTTAATGCCAAAGAAAGCTGCCCAATCAGCCACGCAGCGGACGGCCGGAAAGAAGGCTGCCCGCCAGTCCGCGCAAAAGAAGAGCGCTCGCCCCGCTTCGGCCTCTGACGCCGTCGCCCAGCAGCTCGCCCGCTATCGTGCCATGCGCGACTTCGCCATGACGGCAGAGCCCAGCGGCTCGTCCGGCGCCACTGCGAAAAGCGAGGAGCTACCGTTCGTGGTGCAGAAGCACGCTGCCACGCGGCTCCACTATGACTTCCGCCTCGGCTGGCGCGGCGTGTTGAAGAGCTGGGCCGTCACCAAAGGGCCCAGCTACGTGGTCAATGACAAGCGCCTGGCCGTCGAAGTCGAGGACCACCCCATCGAGTACGGCGGCTTCGAAGGGACCATCCCTAAAGGCCAGTACGGCGGCGGCACGGTGATGGTCTGGGACCAGGGCACGTGGGAACCCGTCACTCCGGTTGACGAAGGTCTGGCGAAAGGCCACATCAAATTCATCCTCCATGGGAAAAAGCTCAAGGGACATTGGGCACTCGTCCGTATGAAGGGCGATCGCTTCGGCGAGAAGGGCAAGAACAACTGGCTCCTGATCAAGGAGCACGACGAGCACGAACGCGCCGCCGAGGATCCTGCTATCACGGAGGAGGCGCCGAACAGCGCCGTCACCGGCCGCAGCATGGAGCAGATTGCTGCCGCCGAAGACCACGTGTGGAACTCAAACAAGCCCGAGAAGACGCCGGCGAACCGCTCTCGGCTGACCCGGAGAGACCTGGCACCGAAGGCGCAGCCGCCCGGACAGCCTGTCCCGAGCCTGCCGAAGGGACCAGCACCTCCGGACCGCTCGTCGGGTCTCCGCGAGGCTTCCAAAGAGAAGCTGCCCGGCTTCCTCGCTCCGGAGCTGGCCACGTCCGTCGAAGCTCCTCCGGAAGGCGAGGACTGGCTGCACGAGCTCAAGCTCGACGGCTACCGCATCCAGATTCATGTGGACGAGCACGCCGGCAAACGTCGCGCGCGCCTGTTCACCCGCAAAGGCCTCGACTGGACGAACCGGATGCCCGATGTCGCCGCAGCCGCCGCAGCGTTGCCGGTTCATGCGGCCATCATCGATGGCGAGGTGGTCGTTCTCGATGAGAAGGGGCACAGCAGCTTTGCCGATCTGCAGGCCGCCTTCGATGAGAACGCACCCCATCCAATGACCTGCTTCGCCTTCGATCTTCTCCATCTCGACGGCCACAATCTGCGGCCGCTGCCCCTGGAGCGCCGCAAGGTAATCCTCGAAGGGATGCTTCAGGAGCGCGGCTCCGACGCTGATCCGGAGCAGACGATCCGCTACAGCAGCCATCTCCGCGCCCATGGCGGCGCCATGTTCCGGAAAGCCTGCGAGATGGGCGCTGAGGGCATCGTCTCCAAGCTGGCCCGCGCGCCGTATCAGGAGGGACGCTCCCGCTCCTGGCTGAAATCGAAATGCGTTATGCAGCAGGAGTTCGTGGTGGGCGGATTCACGGAGCTTTCGAACGGCGGCCACGGCATCGGCTCGCTGCTCCTCGGCTATTACAACGGCGGCAAACTCATCTATGCGGGACGCTCGGGTACAGGCTTCACGCGCAAGACGCACCAGCTTCTGCGCGATCGGCTCGACGCGCTGCGGCAGACGAAAACGCCCTTTGAGGATCCACCGGCAGAGGCGAAGAAAGGCGCCCTCTGGGTGAGGCCTTCGACGGTGGTCGAGGTTCGCTTCGCCAACTGGACCAGCGACAGCCTCGTCCGCCAGGCAGCGTTCCTGGGACTTCGCGAAGACAAGTCGGCGAAGGAGGTCATGCGCGAAACCGCCGGGCCGATTCCGAAAGCGGCTCGCCGCATTGAACCCCCTGCGCATCCCCGCCCCGCTAAGTCCGAATCAACATCGCGTCGCCAGACATCCGTCAGGACCGCACATCATGCGCCCCCAGCCTCCTCAGCCGCCCGAGTCACCGGCTCCGGATCGCGCAAAGACCGCGCCGAGGTCGTCGGCGTCTCCCTCAGCCACCCCGACAAGGTTCTTGACGAACAGAGCGGCATCACCAAGCTCCTGCTGGCCGAATACTATGCCGCGGTCGCCGATCACATCCTGCCGCACATCGCGCATCGGCCGCTCAGCATCGTGCGCTGTCCGGAAGGCAGCGGCAAACCCTGCTTCTTCCAGAAGCACATCGGCATGGGTGTGCCAAAGGGCATCGACAGCGTTCCCGTCGTTGCAAAGAGCGGCGGCGCCCCCGAACAGTACCTCACGCTTTCGACCGCAGAGGGACTCGTTGGCCTGGCGCAGATGGGCGTGCTGGAAATCCATCCGTGGGGTTCGCGGAACGAGACCCTCGAAAAACCTGACCGCCTCATCATCGACCTCGACCCCGACGAAAAGCTTGCATGGGATCGACTCGTGGCGAGCGCGATTGAGGTCCGCGACCTGATGAAACAGCTCGGACTGGAAAGCTTCGTGAAGACCACCGGCGGCAAAGGCATCCACGTCGTGGCCCCGGTCGCGCCGGATCATGAATGGCCCGAGTTCAAGGAGTTCGCTCACAATTTCGTTCTCATGATGGAGCGCGCCAACCCGAAGCTCTACCTCACGAAGATGACAAAGTCGGCGCGCACCGGACGCATCTTTCTCGACTACCTTCGCAACGAACGCGGAGCTACAGCCGTGGCCCCCTGGTCGCCGCGGGCCCGCATCGGCGTCCGCGTCGCCGTACCGCTCACCTGGGCTGAGCTGGAACGCATCGATCCAAGGCAGTTTTCTGTGGCCACGTTTTCCGAATGGAAATCCCGGCTTCGGCGCGATCCCTGGCTGAAGATGGATGCGGCTCACCAGAAGCTGACGAATCGAGCCATCTCTGCCGTCGCCGGCATGGCCGCGGGCCGGTCAGCCTAGCCGGCGCAGGGCCATGCGCGCCGCATGGTAGCCGCACATGCCATGCACCCCGCCGCCGGGGGGCGTGGAGGCAGAGCACAGATAGAGATTCTTTGTTCCTGAGTAGTAGCCGCCCAGCGCGGGACGAAACGCGAACTGCCGGATCGACATCTCGCCACCCATCACGTCGCCCCCTACCAGGTTGGCGTCCATGCGTTCCAGCAGCGCCGGCGACGAAATATGCCGCTCCAGAACGCAATCCCGGAAGCCGGGCGCAAACCTCTCCAACTGGGCCTCGATGCGGCTGGTCATATCCACCGTGGACGCATTCGGTACGTGGCAATACACCCAGGCCACATGCTTTCCTTCCGGCGCTCGCGTGGAATCGAACAATGTGGGCTGCACCACCAGCGTGAAGGGCCGCTCGGCGACCTCGCCGTGCCGTGTTGCAGCTTCCGACCGCGCAATCTCCTCGAGCGTTCCGCCCACATGCACGGTGATCGAGCGAGAGCACTCCCGCGCCCGCCAGGGAATCGGCGCCGAGAGCGCGTAATCGATCTTGAAGGCCCCCGGGCCGTAGCGAAACTCCTGCATGGCCCGTCGATAGGTCTTCTGCAGCCGATCTCCCGCCACCGCCAGGATCTGGCGCGGCGTCAAATCGCAAAGGATCGGGCCGCCGTCAGCCTCCAGCTCATCCAGCGAGGTGATGCGGCGCCCGGTGTGCACGCGCCCACCGTTTTTTTCCAGACATGCGATCAGAGCGGTGGTGATGGTCTGCGCTCCGCCGCGCGGGATCGGCCAGCCCACCACATGAGCCGCGGCTCCCAGAACCAGGCCCACGGCCGAGCTCAGCGGCTCATCCAGGCTGAGAAACGAATGCGCCGCCAGACCGCCAAAGAGTGCCTGCGCCCGCGGCGTGCGGAATATCTTCTGCGCCAGAGTCATGGCCGGCTGTATCGCCTTGCCGCCGAACCGAGCCATCAGCCAGGGACGCCGCGGAATGCCCGTCACCGGCTTCATGGCATCGCGGATGAAGTCGGCCCAGTGCAGCGCCAGCGGCTCCATCAGTTCGCGCCACGCAGGCCCGTCGGCGCCCAGCACCATTTCCTGGTCCTTCAGGCTGTGTTCGAGCGTCACCGCCGTCCCGTCGTCCAGCGGATGCGCTACCGGGGCGGTGCCGTGAACCCACTGCAGACCGTACTCGGCCAGCGGCAAAGAGGAGAAGAAGGGCGATGCGGCCCCCATGGGATGGACCGCCGAACCGAAATCGTGCCGAAATCCGGGCAACGTCAGTTCGAGGGTACGAGCGCCACCACCCGGCTGGGTCTCGGCTTCATAGACATCGACGTCCTGCCCTGCGCGCGCCAGCACCACTGCGGCCGCCAGGCCGTTCGGTCCCGCCCCGATTACGCACGCACGACCCATCCCGCTCCCCTCTCAGGTGCGCTGGTTGCCGCCTCAGCCCAGTCCCTCATTCGGTCTCTGCCGCCGCTGCCGGACGCGCAGCCGCACGTAGTACAGCAGGTAGATCACCACTGCCAGATTGATGATCAGCAGGACGATGCGAATCCATGTGGTGTGGCGCAGAACCTCAAAGAATTCCCAGGGCAGGAACGAAGCCGTCAGCACCAAGGTGACGTACTCCGCCCACACCCGCTCCAGCACCAGTCCGGTCCCCTCAATGATATCCAGGGCGGCAATGGCAAACACAACCGCGGTGATCTGCTTCAGCCGGTGCGGATCGATGAGGGCCACCTTGTCCAGAAACAGGCCGACGAATCGCCCTTCCGGGTCGAACCGCATGGCCAGAATCGCGTGCTCGGCAACATCCATCAGATCTTTGTGGAGCAGGCGCAGGGCGCCAAATCCGAGCAGGATAAACAGCGCCGCCTGCAGCAGCTTGAACGCACCGATGGCGATGATCCATTGATCGTGATGCGAGCGCAACACGGAGGCCCGGGGCTGGACAGAGGAGGCAGTCATTGCGGCGATGGGCGCGGGTCTCTCTATCGCATCTTCCCACAGTGGCGGAGGATCATGCCAGGTCCCTTCGGGTTAATCCCTGCCACAACGGGGTTACGGCTGCGACTGGACAGGATTCTCCAGCAGCTGCACACCGTAGCGCGCCGACGCGACGGTTGGCGCCAATGGAGTCATCCAGCCCACGACGCAAAGAAGCGTCCCGGGCACTGTTTTCAGCAGTTTTCAGGGGGCCCTTTTTAATTTGCGTCACCGTGTCGGGTGCGCCTCACTATTGCGCCACCAGACGGCCCGCGGTGCGCTTCAGGTGCGGAATTAGCTTCTCCAGCGCCGTTTCCACGCTGACGCCGTGCCGCGCCCGCAGCTGGTCCACCTTGCCGTGCTCGATGAATCGATCCGGCCACCCAATCCGCACCACCGGCGTATCGATGCCCATTTCGCTCAGTGCTTCCATCACGGCGCTGCCGAATCCCCCCGCCAGAACGGCATCCTCGAAGGTCGCTACAGCCATCGCGCGCCGCGCATACCGCGCCAGCAGTTCCCGATCGAGCGGCTTGATGAAGCGGGGATTGATCACCGCCGCTGAATATCCCTGGCCCTCGAGCGCACTGGCCAGTTCCCGAGCAATCGGCAGCAGTGCTCCCAGGCCGAGAATCGTAACGTCCTCGCCTTCGTGCACAACCACGCCCTGACCCAGCGGAAGAGCCTGCGGCTTTTCCTTCACCACCGCGCCCGGCCCGATGCCCCGCGGATAACGAATCGCACTCGGCCCCGGATGCAACACAGCCGTCAGCATCATGTCGGCGAGTTCATCCTCGTCCGTGGGCGCCATCTGCACCATGTTCGGTACTCCGCGCAGATAGGCAATGTCGAAGAGCCCATGGTGCGTCGGCCCGTCATCCCCGCTCAGCCCGGCGCGATCCATGCAGAAGATCACGGGCAGATTCTGCAGACACACGTCGTGCACGATAGGATCGAAGGCCCGCTGCAGGAACGTTGAGTAAATCGCGCAGACCGGCTTGAATCCCTGGGTCGCCATGCCGGCCGCAAAAATCACCGCATGTTCTTCCGCAATCCCCACGTCGAAATACTTCTTCGGATGGTGCGGCCGGAAGAGATCCAGCGCCGTGCCGTTCGGCATGGCCGCGGTAATCGCGACAATCTTGTCGTGCTCATTGGCCAGCTTCACCAGCGACTCAGCAAACACCTCGGAGTACGTTCTCTGCCCCGTGGACGGCGTCTTGCCGGTTTCCGGGTCGTAGGGTCCCAGGCCGTGAAATTTCTTCTGCTTGTCCAGCGCCGGCTGAAAGCCGCGGCCTTTCTGCGTAATCACGTGCAGCAGCACGGGCCGCTCCTGCTGCTTCAGGAACTTAAAGGTCTCGACCAGCAGACCGACATTGTGCCCGTTGATCGGGCCGTAATAGGTCAGCCCGAATTCCTCAAACAGGAACGACGGCCAAAGCATGCCCTTGGCCGCTTCTTCCGCGCGCTTCACCACCTGCAGAGCAGCGCGTCCTCCGATGCGTTCCAGCAGGCGGGCCGCGCTGTCGTGTAGCTGGCTCACGTGCTGGTTGGTCACAATCTTGTGCAGGTATTTGGCAATCGCGCCCACGTTGCGATCGATCGACCACTCGTTGTCGTTGAGGACCACGATCAGCCGCTTGGTCTGATCGGCAATGTTGTTCAGCGCCTCGAAAGAAATGCCGTTCGTGAAGGCCGCGTCGCCCGCCAGCGCCACCACATGCTCCCGCCCCCCGGCCAGGTCGCGCGCCACAGCCATACCCAGTGCCGCCGACAGGGCCGTCCCCGCGTGGCCCGCGCCGTAGCAGTCATGCTCGCTCTCGGTGCGCAGCATAAAGCCGTTCAGGCCGCCCGGCTGGCGCATCGTGTCCAGGCGGGCGCAGCGGCCGGTCAGCATCTTGTGCACATACGCCTGGTGGCTCACGTCGAAGACAAACTTGTCCCGCGGCGTATCGAATACCGAGTGCAGGGCCAGGGTCAGCTCAACGACACCCAGATTCGGCCCCAGATGGCCGCCGGTTTTCGACAACGTGACAATCAGCCGCTCGCGAATCTCCTGGGCCAGCGACTCCAGTTGTGGGATCGTGAGTTTTCGCAGGTCGGCGGGGGAATGTATGGTATCGAGAAGATCGCCCATCGAGGTTCCAGAGGGGCCGCGTTGAGCAGCAACGGGCAGCGGACCAGACGCCCCGGAATCAAAAAAACCCCATCTCCCCAACCTGCGTCCTGCAGGCCGGATTGCAGGGTCTTCGTCCGGAACTTCCTCTGAATACTAAGTATACCGGGATTATTCCCGGGTTGTTTCCCCGGTCGTCTGAACGGGTTGAACCTACTGGATCGTCAGCCGCCAGCGCCCGATCGCCTCCGCCATTCTCTCTGCCCGAGTCTGCATTCCGTCCGCGCTCTCCAGCATCTCCTGGCGCAGCGCCCCATCCGTGACGGCATCGGCTGCGCGCCGCACCTGCGCTGCGAGATCCGCCAGCGCCGTCGCCGTTTCATCCAGCTTGCGAATGAGATCCATGGGCGTTTCCGTCATCGCGCCACCTCCGCCGGAAACAAAAACCGCAGCATGGGACGCACGCGCTCGGCCCAGGCCGCTTCATCGTGGGTACCCCCGCTCACGATCTCGAAGTGCACGTCGGCCTCGTCTTGCCAGCCGTGCGCTTCCAGTCGCGCATGGAGCCGCTCCGCATCCGCCAGCGTTCGCCGTCCCTCCTGGTCGCCAACGTCGAGCCAGACCCGCGGCCGCTGCGTCAAGGCCGGGGCCACCTCGTCCACCGTTCGCACAATGGAGCGATGGTTCCACCAGACCGACGGCGACAGAACGGCAAGCTTGCCGAAGATCTCCGGATGCTGCAGTCCCAGCCACAGCGACACCAGTCCGCCGAGCGACGAACCCCCCAGCCCGGTCTGTGCAGGGCTCGTCTGCAGCCGATACCGCTCTCGCAGGAAGGGCAGCACTTCCCGGATCAGCATCTCGCCGTAGAGCCGCGCCTCGCCGCCCCCCAGCTTCCAGTCGCGGGTCGGCGTATATTCCGCCAGCCGCCGCTCTCCGGCATTGGCTACGCCGGCAATCACCAGCGGCTCCACGTCTCCCGCCTCAATGGCCGCGTCCGCCTGCTCCGCCACGCGCCAGGTGCGTCCGCGAATGAACGCCGTCTCCGGGTCGAACAGGTTCTGCCCGTCCTGCAGTACCAGCAGAGGATAGCTGCGCCTTTCGTCCTCTTCATACCCAGGCGGAACGTACACCCACAGGTCGCGCTCGCTCGGTAAGAACCGGCTTTTAAAGTGCTCATGCTTCCGCACCCGCGGATGCGGCGGCGCACACGGTGGCGGAACGCTCTCAGTCGTTGGCTGCGGCTGTGTCGCCAATTCCGGTTTTCCCCGTCTCCTCGTATGGCCTTTCTGCCGGCGCTCCCCCCTGGGGTCGCGCATCGGTTCACCGATGTTTTACGATACCGTAACTTCCGCAATTCACCGATATGAACCGCGAATATCACAAGTGGTACTCTTCGCGCCTGGGCCGCGACATGGAACTGCTCCTCTTCGGCCACGCTGGCCAGCCCGTCGTTGTCTTCCCCAGCTCCCAGGGTCGCTTCTTCGAATTCGAGGATCGCGGTCTCATCGGCGCGGTTGCGCACAAGCTCGACGCCGGCCAGATCCAGCTCTTCTGCCTCGATTCCGTCGACGCCGAAAGCTGGTACAACCGCGGCGTTCCTCCTCGCTGGCGCATTGCCCGCCACATGCAGTATGAGAGCTACATCATGGACGAGGTTTTGCCGCTGCTGCGCCAGAAGAACGGCAATTCCCGCCTCATCTCCCTGGGGTGCAGCTTCGGCGGCTATCACGCCGTCAACATCGCCCTGCGCCACCCCGACCGTTTCACCGGATTCCTCTCCATGAGTGGCGCCTTCGATGTCACCCGGTTCCTCCACGGCTATTACGATCCGGACGTCTATTTCCACACCCCGCCGCACTTCCTGCCTAACCTCAGCGATCCCTGGTTCTACGACCACTATCGTCGCAACACCTATATCCTCGCCTCCGGCTGGGATGACCACTGCCTCGGTCAGAGCCAGAATCTCGCCCGCATCATGGGCGGGAAAGGCATTCCCCACCACCTGTACATCTGGGATTCATGGAACAGCCACGACTGGCCGACCTGGGCCCGGATGATGAACGAGTACTTGTAGGGCTAGTCAGTCGCGAAGCGTCGCGACGGTTTTGCGGTCGATTACAGGAAGAAAGACGCCTGGGGAACATCTCCCGCACCCAGGCCCTGTAACAGCAACAACAGGGAGATCAATACCAGGATCATCCCGATCACGGTCAGAATCTGGAAGATCACCCGCCACTGGCGCGAATCCAGTTTCCTGGGCGAGTTGCCGGCTCGGGTTACCAGATGCAGAGAACTCTCGCGCGACATGGTCTCTCCTCGTGCAACGGACAGCGCCTTCCTGGGCCATCCTGTTGTCACTCTGAAGCAAACCTGCCACACCGAGCCGTGACCGCCGTCACAATCCAGTGGGTCCGGCCAGACAGCCCCCACCGGGCCTGTCTGAAGAGGCCGACACGCAAAAAGAAAGGAGCCGGCGAACCGGCTCCCGAATGTCGCTTGATGCGACGTCAGCTAACGATCCGGGTGATCGTCATGGTCGTGGTGATGCCAGAAGTGGTCATACTCCATCTGGTATCCGCGGCGGAAGCCGTCGCGAAAGTCGGGCCGCTCGTCGCGCGGCCGATCCGGATGACGGAAATTATCGTGCCGGCCTGGATCGGGGTCCCGATGAGCATCGATATCGTGCCGAGCGGCCTGGATACCGTCGTGAAAACCGCTGTGCCAGGCCGACGACCATTGGCCCGGCGGCTCCATCGGCTGCCATTGGCCGGGCGGTGGCCCCTCCTGCGCGCGGACCATCAAAGTTGTGCCGCCCGTAAAAGCGAGACCGGCAATCAAAGCGATCGCTAATTTTGCATTTCTCATTATTATTCGCTCCTGACGTCTTCGTGGGTTGAAGCAGTCTTTCCTCTGGTGGGATGCGGATGTCCCATGGCCAACGGCCCGGCGCAGCGTGAATTTTGCCCACGATTTCGCGTGAATCCGTTCTGCTCGCAGGCAACTTTTTCAACAAGGGCGCGGTTAGCTCTGACGCGCGGCTTCCGACTGCAGCGATGTCGTCCCGGCGACTTCGAGTGTCAGAGCCTCCGACCACTCCTGGGCGCCATCCACAAGGCAATCTGCCGGAATGTCCTCAACCGTATGCGAAGACATCCCAAAGCGGCAGCCCATGGCCCAGGCTCCGGCGCGGCGCGCGGTCAGGATATCGACGCTGGAGTCGCCCACCATGAGCGT
>DATAWD010000018.1:0-2089 GCA_036267395.1 Acidobacteriaceae bacterium
CAGGCCTATCGGCAGCTGGCGCAACTGCCCGCTCCGGCGCTGCGCCGGGTGGCGGTAAAGCCGCTGCTGGAGCGAGTAGTCAGCTTTGAAACGCGGCTGGATGTGGTGCTCGATGTCGAGCCCGGCAAGCTGGCCGGAGTGTACATCGCGGTCGATCCCGACCAGATGGAGCAGCTGCTCATCAACCTGGTGCGCAACGGGGTAGAAGCGGCGTTCAGCGCGGGCGACGACTCGATTACGGCCGGACTGCCGTTCGATTCGCCGCGGGTGGCGATCCGCGTGGAGCAGCAGAGCGAACTGCTGTCCATCATCATTGAAGACAACGGGCCCGGCATCACGAATCCTTCGAATCTTTTCGTGCCGTTCTACACCACAAAGAAGAGCGGCAGCGGAGTCGGGCTGGTGCTGGCGCGGCAGATCGCCGAGGCCCACGGCGGCACGCTGGAGCTGCATAACCGCGTCGAGACGCACGGATGCCAGGCGGAGCTGCGCATCCCGCTGGCGCGGCAGCTTGTTCCAGAGCCGGAACGGGCGCCGGAAAATCAGCCTTCGTCGCGCGCTTAGGGTATTTTTAATGCGGAATTTGGTGGACGATACGACCTTGCTGAGATTCTTCCTTCCTTCGGTCGCCTGAATGACGGCTTAAGAGTTGGGTTGGAGCGAGGGAAATCTGCTCAGGACAGGCTGCCTGCTATGCCCGGATCGCCGATCGCTATACCCTATACGCTGAACCCTACATCTGAACCTTACATCCTGGGAGTAAGAGAAGTGCCGGCATCTGGATCGAATCTGAAAGTCGCTATTCTTGGTTTTGGAACCGTTGGCAGCTCGGTTGCACGCATCCTGTGCGACCTGAAGCCGCAGGGCGTTCAGCTCACGCACATTTATAACCGCAACATTGCGCGCAAGCTGGCGGACTGGGTGCCGTCGACCGTGCAATGGACGGAGAATGTCGACGCTGTCCTGTCCTCCGACGTGGACGTGGTGATCGAGCTGGTAGGCGGGCTTGATCCGGCGGGATCGTGGGTGAGGCGGGCTCTGGAAGCGGGCAAGTCCGCGGTTACGGCGAACAAGAAGCTGATCGCGTTTCACGGCGTGGAGCTGGAGAAGCTGGCACGGTCCAAAGGCGGACACCTGCTTTACGGCGCGGCGGTTGCGGGCGGGATTCCGGTCATTCCCGGGCTTCAGCAGGGGTTGGCGGGCGATCAGGTCACACGCATCGAGGGCATTCTGAACGGCACCTGCAACTTCATCCTCTCGAAGATGGAGGATGGCGCGGAGTTTGACACGGTCCTGAAAGAGGCGCAGGGGTTGGGGTACGCGGAGGCCGATCCGACCGAGGATGTGGATGGATACGACGCCCGCGCGAAGCTGGCCATCCTTTCGCGGCTGGCGCTCCGCGCCGATCTAGACCCGAATGAGATTCCCTGCCGGTCGATCCGGGAAGTTTCGGCTATCGACTTTGCGTATGCGCGGGAACTGGATTGCACCATCCGGCAGATTTCGCGAGCCGAGATTCGCGGTGCGAGCCTGGAGACAGGCGATGTGCTGGCCAGCGTTGGCCCGATGCTGGTGCCGAAAGCCTCGCCGCTGGCCTGGTCGCGGGGAACGGAGAATACGGTTCTGGTGGGCGGCAAGTACGGCGGGGATGTGGTCTTCTCAGGCCACGGAGCCGGCGGACATCCGACTGCAGTTGCCGTTGTCTCGGACCTGATCGGCATCGCGCACGGTTCGCGGGCGGTCGATTTGCCCAGCCGCAAGACGACCATTGGGGGCGAATTCCTGCTGCGTCATTCGATCCGGTTCGTGGTCCGGGATGAGCCCGGGATCATTGCCGAGATCGCCCTGGCGCTGGCCGAGCAGGGCGTCAACATCCATGCCATCTTCCAGAAGCCGGGCTTCGGCAGGGATAACCTTCCTTTCGTGGTGACGGTCGAGCCTTGTGCCAATTCGGCGCTGAAACGAGCGCTGGCGCGGATCGGCGCGATGAAGTGTCTGCTGGAGAAGCCCTTCGACCTGCAGATCCTCGAACCCGAAGAGGGACTGGCCGTCCCGGGCACTCTGCGCTAACGCGCGGGTAGTGGGTGCT
>DATAWD010000019.1:0-1985 GCA_036267395.1 Acidobacteriaceae bacterium
GCTGATCCAGACCATCTCGTTCTCCGTTCCGCGCTCATGGTGGAGACGCAAGGCGCCGCAGGAGCCGCGCCCGACCTACATTTCATCGGTATTGTTCAGTCGCGTGCTCTTCGCCACCCTCGCGGAGTACCACAACGTGACTGGCGGCGTCACCCTGCCCGAGCTGATTCGCAGGCTCCCTCCCTCCGACCTCCAGAAGCGGCTGCAGGCAGTGGTGGTCGGCGCGGGAGACAACGCCCAGGCCTGCGCCCTGGCCATCGAACTGTGGTACGACGGCACCATGGACCGCATCAACGGCTTCTACAAGAGGAACACCCAGTGGACGCTGCTCACCCTGGGCGTGATCCTCGCCGTCATCTGCAACGCGAACCTCTTCACCATCACCGAAAAGCTCTGGACCTCCGACGACGCCCGCGCCGCGCTCAATGCCAGAGCGCAGATGTACGCCTGCAAGGAGGGCGCCAATTGCCCCTATCCGAGCTACACGGTCGCCGAGACCGAGATGTCGAACCAGCTCGAGACCTACCTGCCCGTCGGCTACCACGGCAAAGGCCTCAGGGCCTACTGGGGTTCCGTCTGGAACGGGGTCAGGGCCCGCCGGCAGCAGTGGAAGGGCTCCGACCCGCGCTGGCACTCCTGGCCTGCGCCGCTCGGCGACTGGCTCTATCACCTCGCCGGCTGGGGATTGACCGGCATCGCCGTCTCCCTCGGAGCGCCATTCTGGTTCGACGCCGTAAACAAGCTCATCAACATCCGCCTGGCCGGCGAGAAGCCGCCTCGCGCGATGGCTCCCCTGGCCATTGTCACCCCGCCGCTGCCGCCGCCCGACTCTACGGTGGTCAACGTCATCGCGCCGCAGGCCAACGCGCCCCCGGTCGATATAACCCCGCCCCAGCCACCGCCCGATCCCGGAGACGGAGGAGATTCAGGGGGTGGAAATCCAGGGGGTGGAAGTCCAGGGGGTGGAAATCCAGGAGCGGGAACAACGGTTCAAGCGCAGCCCGATTTTCAAGCACAGCCCGATCCATCCGCATCGAACGCAGGCGTTCCCAGTCCGGATGAATCGATTCCCGCCGAGCCGGTCCAGCCCGCCCCTGCCTTAGCAGATTCCCCTGCGGCAGACGCCGCCTCCAGCTCGGCCGCAGCCTCGACGCAACCCAGGTCGGCGATGCTCTCCCGGCTGGACCACCTCATCAGGGGCGCGAGCGCAGGGCGGCCAGGAATTCATTCGCGGACAAGGCATTGAGTACGTCCGCCTTGGTCAGCCACGCCCGCCGCAGTTGCCGTATGCCGTAGCGCATCTTCTCCATGTGGCTGGTGTGGTGCGAGTCGGTATTGATGCTGATCTTGCAGCCCAGCTCCTTCGCCAGCCGCAGGTCCCGGTCGCAGAGGTCGAGCCGGTCGGGATAAGCGTTGTGCTCCACTGCAACGCCCAGCTCGGAAGCCCGCCGGATCACGCTCGCGATATCGATCTGAAAAGCCTCGCGGCGCAGCAGCAGCCGTCCCGTAGGATGGCCCAGGATACGCACGTAAGGGTTCTCGATCGCCCGCAGCACCCGCTCCGTCATCTGCGCCTCGGGCTGATTGAAGAGCGAGTGCACGCTCGCGATGACCACATCCATCTGCGCCAAAACTTCATTCGATAAATCGAGCTCGCCATCGCCCAGGATGTCCACTTCGATTCCCGGAAAGACGCGGATGCGCCCCTCCAGCTCCGCATCTACCTCGCGAATTCGCTTGATGTGTTCGAGCGCGCGTGCGTCGTCCAGGCCGTTGGTCATGGCCAAGTTTTTCGAGTGGTCGGTGATGGCAATGTATTCGTAGCCGCGCTCCAGTGCCGCGTCGGCCATCTCCCGGATGCTGTTGCGTCCGTCGGTGGCGACCGTGTGCATATGCACGTCGCCGCGAATGTCGCGCTGTTCGATCAGGCGGGGAAGCGCGTGCTTTTCCGCAGCGTCGATCTCGCCGTTGTTCTCGCGCAGCTC
>DATAWD010000020.1:0-24278 GCA_036267395.1 Acidobacteriaceae bacterium
GGCCGCACAAGATTCGGGTACGTCAATTCCCGGTGGTGCGTGGATGAGCCAGAAACTGCTGCTGGACCTGGCGGACGTAGCCGAGTTCTCCTCGTGCCGCAACTGGCGATACACCCTTCATCGCCGTTGGGACGACGGGCCAACCGTGGGGTTCATCATGTTCAACCCGAGCACGGCAGACGAGACACAGGACGACCCGACGATCCGCCGGTGCATCGGCTTCGCGCAGAGGTGGGGGTATGGGCAGATCGTCATCCTCAACCTGTTCGCCATTCGCGGCACGGACCCCCGCATCGTCCGTAACGTTGCGGACCCGATCGGTCCACAGAACGACTTCTGGATTGTGCACGAGATGACAGGCTGCAGGGAACTGATTTGCGCGTGGGGATGCGGTCAGTGGATGAAGGGTGAACTGGCCAAGCGCCCCGCATCGGTCCTCAGCTTCATCCGGTCGTATCGCAACGAGACAGATTTGCCCATTCGATGCCTCGGCGTTCGGCAGGATGGCCACCCGAGGCATCCTTTGATGCTGCCCTATACCGCCGAGCGCGTGAGTTTCGAGGTACAACAGTGAAAAAGAAAAAGATTCATGGTAGCCGCAGAGTTTATCCGATGCGCGATGGAGGCAATGACCGCGAAGGCGCTCATCCGGGAGGTTCTGGGGTGAAGCTGCGCATCGTCCCCATTACACTCCGTGAGGCACACGCCTTCGTCGCGGAGCACCACCGACACCACCGGCCCGCACAGGGCGGCATCTTCGCCGTCGCCGTCGCGGAGGGGTTACAGGTGCATGGTGTGGCTGTCGTCGGCCGTCCCGTAGCGCGACGACTCCAGGAAGATGGGTTCACGGCGGAGGTTACACGGCTTGCCACGGACGGCGCTAAGAATGCCTGTTCGATGCTCTACGCGGCCTGCTGGCGCGCAGCTCGTGCCATGGGTTATCTGCGCCTCGTGACCTACATCCTTCGGGCCGAGCCGGGAACATCACTCAGGGCATCCGGATGGCAGATGGTCGCCACAACGCGAGAGGGCGCAGGATGGAGCCGCGACGCCCGACCGCGCGTGGACCTACATCCACTGCAGGCAAAGCTGCGTTGGGAGATAACCGCGTGAGCTACATGATTCTCCATGGCAACTGTCTCGACGTTCTGCGCAAGTTGCCCGTTCCTTTCGCCGGTACCGGCACAGTGGGTATTGTCGCCCTGCGCCATGGTCGGCGCTTCGTTGGTGTTGAACTGAAGCCGGAGTACATCGAGATGGCTCACCGGCGCATACGCGGAGACAACCCGCTGTTCAATCGTGAGGCTTCGGATTTAACCGCGCTCATTTCCGGCGCTTACGGGGAGGGGATTACAGCGTGAGCACCATCGCCGATCCCCAGTTTGAGCAGGGCCTTCCGTGCTCCCCTGACGCGGAGCGCACCATCCTTGGCGCTGTGTTGCTGGATAATCACGCGCACGCCGAGGCAGCCGAAGTGCTCCGCGCGGAGGACTTCTACCTCACGGCGCATCAGCGGGTGTTTGCCCGGATGGGCGAGCTGATCGATTCCGGCCACGTCGTCGACATCGTCACCCTCAGCGAGGAACTGGCGAAGCGCAAAGAGATCGAGTCCATCGGCGGTGTCGCGTGGCTGGCATCACTTACGGAGGGCCTGCCGCGCCGGCTCTCGATCAGCGAGTACGTCTCCATCGTCAAAGAGAAGTCGATGATGCGGGCTGTTATCCGCACGTCGATGCACCTCACCACCCGGGCGGCGGACCAATCCGAGGATGTGGCTACGATCCTTGCCGACGCTGACAATTATTTCCGCATCATCGCAGACCGCTCTCTCCGCACCGGGCTGCGTCGGCCGTTCGACATCATCTCCGCCGACTACACGAGCGTGGATCAGTTTCTGGCGTCGAAGCGCCAGATTGGCAGCGTTGTCTCCGGATGGTCCGGCCTCGACCGCAAGACGAATGGCTGGAAGAAGCAGGAACTCATCATCTTCGCCGCGCGTCCAAGCATGGGCAAAACGGCTGCGGCCATCAACATGGCAATCGATGCGGCCCTCCGACAGGAAAAAGCCGTTGCCGTCTTCTCACTCGAAACCTCCGCCGAGGCTCTGATCCGCCGCGCCATGTGCGGTGCCGCCCGCGTGGACTCACACAGGTTCCAGCGGCAGGCCCTCGACGGCGACGAGCGGCAGCGCCTTACCAACGCGCTCTCCCGGATCGTCGATGCGCCGCTCTACCTGGACGACACACCAGCCGCATCGGTCTCCGAAGTTCGCGCGAAGTGCCGGCGGCAGCAAAAGCTACACGGGCTCGACCTGGTGATCGTGGATTACCTCCAGCTGATGAGCGGCGGCCGACGCTACGAGAACCGGACGCAGGAGGTTTCAGCCATCAGCCGCAGCCTCAAAGCCATGGCGAAGGAACTGGACGTTCCTGTAATCGCTCTCTCCCAACTCAGTCGAGAGAACGAAAAGCGGCAGGACAAGCGCCCCGTGCTCTCTGATCTCCGCGAGTCCGGATCGATCGAGCAAGACGCTGATGTCGTTTGTTTCCTGCACCGTCCCGAATATTATGACCGCCACAATCCGGACCTGAAGGGGCAGGCGGAGTTCATCCTCGCCAAACAGCGCGAGGGGCCGACGGGCACCATCCCGATGGTCTACATGGAGCAGTACACGAGATTCGAGTGCGCGGCGCGGGAGGGCGAATATGACTGAGCCCATCGGCAATCGTATGCGCGCCGAGCGCCGGCGCCAGCGCATGACCCTCGGGGATGTGGTTGCCCGCATCCCCGGTATGCACCTGAGCACGCTTTCGCGGATCGAGCGCGGCGAAATCGACCCGTCGTTCCAGTCGCAGCTCGTTCCAATCGCCAACGCCCTGGGGCTGCGGGTTTCCGCACTGCTCCGCGCTACCACCGCCACCATCAAGGAGATTCCGCCATGCAAGCAGGGAACCACATCCGGATCGGTTTCATCCGCCCGGGCCAGCCGGGGATTGTCAACGTCACCGATGGCCTCATCGTCTCAGTCGCGCAGGCCAGGGACGGCGAGCCCGTCCTCGCCATCGCTTTCCACAACCCGGAGCGGCCAGGCATTGGCGCGCTCGATCAAATCGACTTCCGTCACTCGGTAAAGCACCTGTCGCACGAGGATGTGCAGCAGGGGCGCGAATCGGCTACATGGGATTACCCCGTTGACCCGATGAGCAATCTGGAGGATCTTGCCCTCTCTGCAGCCACTGTCGCGCACGAGGCGAACCGCATTCTGTGCGCCGCGCTCGGTGACTTTTCGCAGTCGACGGCCGACAAAGCCGAATGGTGGCAAATTCACTCAGCGTCCCAGGGGGTCAAGGCGATCGCAGCTCAGCCGGATCTGAGCCCGGCAGACTCCCACGCCGGCTGGATGAAGCAGAAGTTCGAAGAGGGATGGGTCTACGGGCCGGTCAAAGACGTTGAGAAGAAAGAACACCCGTGCATGGTGCCCTACGACGAGTTGCCAGTGGAGCAGCGGCTCAAGGATTACCTGTTCGGCATCGTCGTCCGCGGCGTCCTGCGCCTGCAGCAGCCCTTGCTGCCGGTGGCGAACCCGGGCGGCGCACAGAACGCAACCCTCATCATCGGCAAGCCTGGCGATGCCTCAGTGTCGCGCCAGCAGGTCATTGAGTACGTGCGCCAAAAAATCGCTGCCGGCGGACCCGCTCCGGAGTTGCCGGGCGCGAACATGGCGGACTACATCGATGCGCTGAACGTGGTGGCGCTGGAGGTTGCCGCGCAGCTGGCGCAGACGGATTCCGACCCCCGGGCGGTGGCGGACTACGGCCAGCTGTCCGCCGAGGAAAGGAACTTGCTGGCCGTCGAGATGAAGCACTACAGCCACGGCACGAGCGCGACGGGCACCGCACCGCTGCCCGACCTGTCGCCAGAGGAGCAGGAGGCGCAGGCGCAGAAGAGGGACGAATCAGCCCACCTGGGAGTCCTGGAGAACGACGCTCCCGATGCGAGCCACACAATCACCATCCACGAGACAGGCGAGACCAGGCTGGACGATGGCCAGGTGGTGCAGACCTTCGTGGGGAAGGACGGAACTCTCGAAGCTCAGAAGCCCGACGAAAGCGCACATCTCGGTGCTGTGGAGGACGACAGGCCAGCGGACACTGTGCAGCTAGCCGACTTCTCGCCCGAACCGTCGACGACTTCCACGGACTCCGTATCCCGGGAGGAGAACGCACCTGAAGCTGCGCCCGTCGCGCAGTAGCCCACAACGCAGTTCAATCCGGGGCGGCTTCGGCCGCCCCACCCAGGAGAAGGAACATGCTACCTGGATTTAGGGAATTACTAACTCCCTTAGGGAAGCTGAACAGGTTGACTGAAGAGGAAATAGAGGCGAAGAAATGCCAGTCACTCACGAGCGTCTAAACCAATTAGCCAACGATCCGATGATGTCGAACGTCACTCCCGAAGTGCAGGAGTGCTTACGGGAACTGATTCGATTGAGAGCAGAGGCTAACGAACCTGCGGAGGGGTGCGAGAACTGCGATGATAGGTATCTTCCATCGACAATGCGCTTGACGGAGGACGGTGTAAGCCTATGCCGCCGATGCTACGAGGCGTGTTGCAGGGAAGCTGAACAGATTGGCTGAAAGAGGGAAGAGATGCCAAGCAAATTCACAACGGGTCGCCAGCCATGCGCAGACTTTAAGCCTCGTCGCGAAGGAAACGGATACGCGGAATGGGACAACCTACATGAATGCTTTGGCCCGTTTGACGATAGCGGAAGACCAAGATGCGGCGGTATGGTTTCGTTCTGCGAGAAATGCTTTTCTGACCATCATTCACACGGCTGGGATATGTGCCCAGAATCAGAAGTTGAAAGCGAGGAACAGGATGCCGGAAAGAAGTGAGCTACAGGCTACCGGCCAGACGTGGGATGAGGCGCTGAAGGAGAAGGTGGGGAAATGACGCACATCGCCGCCTACCCAGAAATCATAGCCCCCCGTTGGGGCGCAGAAGAGCGCGAGTATCAAACGGTGGCTCCTAAGCAACCATGGGTACATGGGACCGGAAAGAACAACGCCTTAATCCATCGCATCCGAGTAGTGCGCTTGCGCTGGTGGACCTGCGGCCGCGGTGGAAAATATCTGATCCGGCTGCAGTCGCCACGGATGATGGCGGTGACGAACTGTGGGCAGTGGATCACGATTGACAGCACGCGCGGCAAAGTCTGCAATCTCCCAAAGGCGGATGCCGTGATCTGCGCCGCCTGTATGGGGAAGGGGCGCAACTTTCCGCGCCACGAAAAGCATGAGGTTCCTTTGGCGCTGGCTAAGGTTAGGCTCGGATGTGTTGAGGTGCCAGCATGACCACCCTCGACGTGCGCCGCGCACCCAGCGGCCCCTTTGATATATAAATCCCAAACTTAACCCGTGCCCGGCGGCTTCGGTCACCGGAGCACAAATCTCTGGAGGACATCGATGACGAGGAAAGAAAAGTTCGTTATGAAGTCCCTGGTAGTTCTGGTGGAATTCGAGCGGGGCGTCCTGCGCGAATCGTTCACGGTCCCCGGCACCGGCAAGATATGCATCTCGGCCCCCGCAGAGATTCATCGCACGCTGAGTGAAATGGACGCGGCTATCCAGAACGCGCGCCGGTTACTCGTACCGCTGCGACGGGCGCGCCGATAATGCCGCGATGCCAGAAAACCCCCGAGGGCTACGTCCAGAGCGCCATCCTCGAACTGCTGCAGCTCGAGCACATCTGGCACGTTCGGCTGAACTCGCGCACCGTGCACTTACCCGGCTGGAACGGCAAGATGCGGCCGGTCTACTTCGGCTCGCCTGGTATGGCCGATATCCTCGCCACGCCCATCGTCGGCACCCACACGATTGGGGCTGCCCCGCTTCTCTTTCCAGGCATTTTGTGGATCGAGTGCAAAGCTCCTGACGGGAAGCAGTCGCCGGCACAAAAGCTGTTCGAGGCGGCTGCGCGCGAGGCCGGCCATCACTATCTGCGCGCGCGCGGTGTCGATGAGCTGCGCGAGTGGCTTCAGGAGCACCACAATGCTTGACATTCTCACCGCCCTCGAAACGTGGGAGTCCATGATGACGCCCGACGAGGTTGCCGAGCTTTTCAACGTCTCGAAGCGCACGGTCCAGCGCATGATCGCGTCGCGGGAGATCCCTGCGGTCCTTTTCGGTGGGCAACGCCGGATCGATCCGGCCGCGCTGCACCGTCACCTGAGAAAGAAGTGTCCAGCCCTCGCCTGCGGACGAGAGAAAGAGCAACTCGCATGAGGGAGCGTCCGATTCTGTTCAATGGGGCGATGGTCCGAGCCATCATGGAAGGCCGAAAAACGCAGACGCGGCGGGTGATCAAGGATCAGCCTCCCGCCAACTGTGCTTACCTAATGCAAGCCCAGCAGCACGAGTGTCAGGATGGGCGCCCACGGTGGGGATGGACGGACGGCGCGACTAAGGACTATGCGTGGCACCCATGGATTAGGGCTGAGCCAGCTTGGCAAACATCCCCCTTCGGCGTGCCCGGTGACCGATTATGGGTGCGGGAGACATTCGCGTTTGGCTATTGCAGCGAACCGGGATTTGTCTATCGGGCAGACGGCTCCGAAGCGGAAGTGAAAGACCGTTGGCCGTGGAGGCCGTCTATCCACATGCCCCGCTGGGCCTCACGAATCATCTTGGAGATCACCGAGGTGCGCGTCCAGAGGGTCCAGGAGATCAGCAAAGAAGACTCCATCGCCGAGGGGATAAAAAAACGCGGCGATTTCTCCAATATCACACCATGGACAAATTACCAAGCACCGGCTGGATGCCCCGGAGCGATGAACTTTTCTACACCCCAGAGATCATTTTGCTCGCTCTGGGACTCGATTAACGCCAAGCGTGGCTTCGGCTGGGAAGCGAATCCATGGGTCTGGGCAGTCAGCTTTCGGAGAATGCCATGAACACAACAGAGATCCGTGCCGAGTTGTTCGACGAGTGGAACCGTATCAGGATGGAATGGAACGACCACCTGTACGCTCACCGCATGAGTTACGGCTTGCCACATCCGAACCCGTGTCCCGTGTGCCTCAAATTCGAGGGACGGCTTGAGGGAGTGAACTGCAGCATTCGCCGCTTCGGCGGCCGGGGAAGACAGCTATGATGTACACCGACTACACTATCTTCCCCGAGGACGCGCCGCCGGAGGAATACCGACCGCCAGTGAATCCAGCGCAACTCCAGTTCCAGATGAGCAAGCTGCTGGAGCATGAGAACACATTGGCGCCGGGCCGCATCAGCAGCTATAACAGCAAGGGCGAGGAGATTGACCGTGGAAAGTGACGGCCTGATCAACTCTTTTGCCCACTTGCGAAAGAAGCTATGGTGGCGCGGCCCATCCGTCGCCGACCTCGACGAGACAATGCGACGGCTCTATTTTCGCAGCGGCGATCTGGCCGCGCGGCTGTGTCTCAACGGGGAGACAATGCGTCTGTGGGATAGTGGCGCAAAGCACACGGCGGCAACCCTACTGCACGCCGAGCGGTACCTTGCCGACCGCATGGCTTATGAGTTGGCTCCATGGCCCAAGGGTATGATGAGGATCGAGCCCGATGATGCGTACGCGTTGCCGAAGTAGCCATTTGGATACCAACATCGATACCACGGGCGCACGCTGAGTTTTTACCCGCATAAACATTGGATCGGAGGTTTTGCAGGGGAGAATCCCTGTCTCTCCGCCAGATGCTCCCCCACCTTTCATCTGTCTCCTACCCACAACTCCCGCTGACTGCCATGCCCACTCACCTTGATCCTCCCTGGTAGCCGTCAAACAACCAGCCTCTAATGAACATCCACAGTGCGTGTGCCCTGGTAGTGCTGAATGTGGTAGTAGCCCTCCCAGTTATTCCACTCGATGGGCGGCGGGACAGGTGCATTGGGGTTCTTTAAATACGCCGCAAACTCCGTCGTCAGCTCGCGCGTCCGGTCAACGCCGGTCAGCCAGTCGCCGCGATACCAGTTCTTCCACTGGCCGTATTCGGCTTTGGATTCTGACAGCTTCAGCGCATCGATCGCCTGCAGTGCCTCATTGGTTTTTGCGATCGCCGTTGCTTGATCTCCCTTGTGCAGCGCGACAATGGCCTCCGACAGCGAGAGCAGCATCTGGTTGCTGTCGCGATTGATGGCAATCATGGTCAGCACCCCGGCCTGATAGAAGTTTCGCCGCGCGACAGGCACCAGAGGCTCCGCGGCCAAAGCCTGCTTCCTGACGGCGTCCCAGCGCGGCCGCGCCGCACTACACGCCTCGATCTCCTTCTCCGCCTGCTCCGGCGCCCACTCCGGGTTATAGGCAAGATGGCTGATTCCAGGCACCGTCCATTCCGGCGCCTGCCCCGGAAGATTGTAAGTCGGCCACTGAACCATGGTGTCGCGCATCAGTTCCCGCGCCATGCTGTGGTAATAGTTGTCGCCGTACGGCCTGGGAAGCGTGCCCGGG
This sequence comes from Acidobacteriaceae bacterium, assembly GCA_036267395.1. Lineage (GTDB taxonomy): Bacteria > Acidobacteriota > Terriglobia > Terriglobales > Acidobacteriaceae > Palsa-343. The sequence continues at coordinate 8,488 of DATAWD010000020.1, forward strand.
CGATCGGCCGGCGCAGCGAAGTACTCCTTGTACACGGCAGCAACCTGCGGCGCAGCCTTCGCGCCGAACTCCTCGGTCGCCCAGTCGTCGTAGAACCGATCGCTCGTGCCGATCGCGCTGCCCTTCCATCCGAAATCCAGCACCGCGCTCGCGCCCATGGTCACTGGGCGAATGTCGCTGGTATTCACCAGCAGAAACGCGGTGGCTCCCGCCTTCTGAAAGCGGCCCAGCGAAGCGAAGATGCGGCTCTCCGGCGTCAGCTCGGATAGCTGATTCGCGCTGCCGTTGTACATCGCCACGTGGATGTAAGCGCCCTCGCCCGCTTTCACCTCGCCATGATCCTGCATGTCGCCGTATCCGGTGTCGGCCCACACCGTGATCACGCCCGGCGGGATCACCAGGTCGCCCGAGCGCATCAGCTTCGCGCCTTCCATCCACAGATCGGTAATGAACACAGCGTGCGGATACTTCGCGCGCACGATGCGGACCTGATCGGCAATCGCCTTGCTGATCACGTGCCCCTGCGCGGCCTCGTTGCCACGAACAGACGGGTCCAGCGCCGAGTACGGCTGATCCGACAGCCCGCGCAGTCCCACCTCCCAAAGAATCTGCTGGTTCTTTGGATCGGCGGCCACAGCATTCTTCCACGCGTTCTCGATGTACTGCGGATCGGCGGTGAAGTTATAAGGAACATTCGCCGGCCAGCGCGAAAAATTCACGCCCAGCGGCTCCGCATGGTGCTGATTCAGGTAGAGTCCGCGCCGCGCCACCACCGCGTCCTGCGGATCGTTGGGAAACGGCCACGTTCCCGCGACGATCATGTTGCCCTTCAGACGCAGAATGGTCTCGCAGATCTTGTTCCACACCGCCAGCGAGATCCCCGTGTGGTCCCTGGCCTCGCCGGGAGCCCATCCCGTCAGCAGGTCTTCGTCGTTGATGAAGAATCCGCGATACCTAAAGACAGGCGGCGGATAGATGTCGTGCAGAGCGGCCGGCAATTCGATGGTGGTGCGTCGCGCCGGCTCGTGATCCGTCCAGTAATACATGGGATCGACGCCGAGATACTGCTGCGAAAACTGGTAGATCGCGTAGATCGTGCCCAGCGTGTCCGATCCCGCCAGCCGGATCACCTGTGTGGTGTGCCCCTGCGTCCACGCCGCCGATCCGCTGGTGATCGAAAATGCTTCGGGAGCAGACGCGTGATCCGCCGGCGCGCCCGATGCTTCATCGCCCAGAACGATCGTGACCGGCCCGGCTTCATCTTCCTCGCTGACGACGCGAGGCTGCCTTCCGAAAACTTTGTCCAGATCCGACGCAAGATCTTGCGCCGCCAGTTGAACGGGCTCAGGCTGACTCGGCTCCAGCAGGATCGTCACGTTGCCGTTCAGGATGATCCGGCCGTGAGCGGCCCCACCCAGCTGCCCCTCGGCCGCCAGTGTGCACCCGAACACCAGCATCGACGCCAACGCAATCTGAACCCGAGTCCTGCTCCATTTCCTCAGCACAATCATTCGCCTCTCTCGTCGCAGAAATCTGCGTCCCTCAATTTTCGCTCCTGAACCTATACAGCCGTTCGGCGTTTCCGCGCAGCACCAGCCGCGCAATTTCAATTGCGCGCGTTCGGCTGATCTCGCCATCCCGCACCATCCCGGTCAGCGCAATGCCCAGCGCCTGCCGCGCATCGCGATTTGCCATCCACACCGACTCCGCCCATCCCATCTCATCGGAGTACGGATAGCCGTCCGTGCCGAAGAGCACCTTCTCCGGCTCAAACTCCAGCCACTCGCGCAGCCATCGCGCCTCGGTGTGCGGCGGAATCAGCAAATCCTGACCGGAAATATCCAGATACACATTTGGCTTCTGCAGCAGCGCCCCAATCTCGCGCACATACGGCCAGCCGCCGTGCAGCAGCACAAAATTCGTCCCGCGCAGCTGCGGATCGTTGAAGATCGGCTCCAGCAGCAGCGGATTCACACCCGCAATGCCGAAATATCCCCCCGCGCCCGCCATCGCGTGCAGGTGGACCGCCATCCCCAGCCGTCCGCATTCGCCGGCGATGTAGCGAAATAGAAAATCCTGCAGCAGCTTGTACTGTGCCGGATCGGGCGTGCCGCCCCGCGCCCAGCGCACGTAAATCCCCGCCGCCTGCGCCTGCGGAGGATCGCTGAAATCGAAGCCGCGCAGATATGCCACCTCGAACTTCTCCGCCACAGCTCCGCCCGCCTTTTGCCGCTCCAGCGTCGGCGTCACCACGCGCTGCAGATACGCATCGAGCGTCGCCGGCGGCGCGCTCAGCCCCGCGTCCTTCAGATAGCGCGCGCGCAGTTGATCTTCCAGCGCAAAGAACTGCTGCCGGTCCGGATTGACGGCGGCCAGGCCGCGATTGTCCAGCGGAAACAGCAAGGCATCCACATACGGCACCCAGCGAAAGCGCGGCGGCTCCACGCCCCGGCCCATGAAGACGCGATTCCCCAGCTCCGTTCCAATATGCGCCTGATCGAGCACCCACGCGGGATATTCCTCGCCGTGCTTGCTCTTCGCCCGCTCCTGCAGATCGTGCAGCCGCGCCAGCCCGGCCGCATCCAGCGGCGGAGTCGCTTCGAATCCGTACAGCGCCTTCCACGCCACGGCCAGCAGCGGGTAATCCGGGCGGAAGGCCACAGGATCGGATTCCGGCGCCATCGACTCGACCGGCAGCGCGTCGTAGCCGCGATCCGTCGTATCGAGCGGCGGCGCCAGCACCGGATGCGCGTGATTATCGACGGCCCAGATGTTGTCGATGGCCTGAGCGATGCCGGGATCGATGCGCGGTCCAGGTTCGGGTCGGTGGGTCCGCGCGCATCCCAGCGTCGTCGCCAGCAAGCTGCCAGCCGCAATCCCTGCGAGGATTCGCATTCCGCTCATGCTGCATGCCCCCAATTCGCTTTCGCCGCGACCGAGCCATTATCCATGAATCGCTATGATTTCGGCGAGCTGTCGGCGTCTGCCTCTCATTCACGGCCACAACCGGGCCGCGCCGCGCACGCCGCTGGAATCCCCATGCTTCGCCGGCACCACCTGCGTGATCGCCGATCCGCCAAAAGCCCAGGTTGCGATCTTCGCCGGCACATTGCGATAGAGCCGCTCGATCCGCGAGAGGCCGCCGCCCAGCACGATGATGTCGGGATCGAGCAGGTTCACCACATGAGCCAGCGCACGCGCCAGACGATCCTCGTAGCGCTCCAGCGCGGCCATGGCCTGCGGCTCGCCTGCGTCGGCTGCGGCGACAATGTCGGCTCCGGCGAGAGCGGTTCCCGCCGCGCGGCGGTAGTCTTCCTCGAGCGCCGGACCACAGAGCCATCGCTCAATGCAGCCGCGCTGGCCGCAGTAGCACGGCTCGCCTGGATACTCGTCGGGCCACTGCCAGGGCAGGGAATTGTGCCCCCACTCGCCGGCCACACCGTTCGGGCCTGAGTGCATACGGCCATGCAACGCGATGCCCGCGCCACAACCCGTTCCGAGGATCGCCGCAAAAACGACCGCGTGACCGGCGGCCGCGCCATCTACGGCCTCCGAAACCGCAAGGCAATTCGCATCGTTCACGCAGCGAACCTCGCGGCCCATCGCGGCCGCCAGGTCTTTCTCGAAAGGCTTTCCGTTCAGCCAGGTGGAATTCGCATTCTTCACCAGGCCCGTCGCGGGCACAATCGTTCCGGGAATGCCAATCCCGATCGGCCCGGTGAAGCCGACATCGCGCTCGACCTGGGCGACCAGCTCCGCAGTCGCGCCAATCGACCGCTCGTAGTCGTGGCGCGGTGTGGGGATGCGAACCCGGCGCAGCTCGCGTCCCTCCGCATCCATGGCCAGCGCTTCAATTTTGGTGCCGCCCCAGTCGATCCCGATGCGCACTCCTCGCTCCTGGCTCATCGACGTTTTCCCCATTCGTCCAGCGCCGCAGCCAACCGCTTCAATCCCTCCGCGGTCATATGGGCATCGCCGCCGATCCCGATGCGAAAATGATCCGGCGACTCGAAAAATCGCCCTGGCACCACGCTGGTGTCGTAGCGCTCGCGCAGGAACTCGCAGAACTCGTCGACCGAGCCCTGCTTAAGGCGCGGAAAGTTTACCGTGCCCCACTGCGCGCGGAATCCCTCAAGATCGGTGCGGCCGCTGAAAAACCCATCGAGCGCTTTGCGGTTGGTGGCGAGGATCGCCCGTGCGCGCGCGTCAATCTTGCCGAGCTGGTCGAGCGCGGCCACGCTGAGCAGTTCCCCCGGATGCACCGGCGTCGCTCCAAACAGATCGTTCAGCCGCCACATGCGCCTGGCCAGATCAGGCTGCGCCAGAATCCAGCCGCAGCGCAGCCCGCTTAATCCGTAAGCCTTGGTCAGGCTGGTGGTGACCACGAAGTTGCTGCCCAGATGAAACGACGAGCGCACTGGCTGGTCGTACACCATGTCGAGATACACCTCGTCGACGAGCACTCGCGCGCCGGCCCTCTCCGCGATCTCGCCGATCCGCGTCAGCGTCTCATCGGCGATGTACGTTCCTGACGGGTTGTGCAAATTCGTCAGGCAGATGAGCCGCGTCTTCGGCGTGATGCGCCGCGCAAGCTCGTCGGGATCGACCCGGAAACCCTCTTCGGCGCGGCGCTCCAGGCGCAGGACGTTGGCGCCCAGGTACGATGCCACTTCGAGCACCGGTCCGTAGCCGGGCCTCTCGATCAGCGCATCGTCGCCCGCTTCCAGCAGGGCAGCCATGGCCAGATGATTCGCCATCGACGTGCCTGCGGCGGTCACCACGCACTCCACAGCGACGTCGCACTTGCCCGCCAGCCGCTCCAGCAGAGGCCGATAGCCGTATGGATCGGTGCCGTTGATTTCAAGGTCCTGCTCTGAAATCTCCAGCTCTGCGAGCGGATAGCTCATCATCCCGCTGGTGGCGAGGTTGTATTTTCCGCGAGAGCTCAGCTTCGCCCATTCGAGATACGTGGACGCGACCGCACGTCCGTTGCTCATTCTGTTGCCTCCCTGGGTTGGCGCCGCTGCCACAGCGCGTACACCGGCAATCCGATGACGATGATCCCAAATCCGATGGAACTGTTGCGAGGATACTTCCACAGCGCGTTCGCGACGATGAGCCAGCACGACAGGATAAAGACGATCGTCGTGAAGGGATGGCCCGGCACGCGAAATCCGCGATTCTCGCCGGGCTGGCTCCGGTCGCGGCGGCGAAGAACGAACAGGCACGCCGCGCTCAGTCCGAAAAAGGTGAAGTCAATCGGCGCCTGGAAGTTCAGGATCTGCTCGTATTTTCCGCTCAGCGCGATCACCACCGTCCACACGCTCTGCAGCACGATGGCCACCGCGGGCACCCGCGTTTTGCGCGTGAGCCTTGCCACGCTGCGGAAAAACAGGCCGTCCTCCGCCATCGCGAAATAGACGCGCGGCCCGGTGAGCACGGATTGGCTGAGAAATCCAATCGTCGAGACCGCGATCCCCAGCGCGATCAGCCGCGCTCCGCGCTCCCCCGCCACGATTTGCATTACCGCGCTCGCCGGCGCGCGGGTTCCAGCGAGCGCCGTCACTCCCAGAGCCCGCAAGCAGACGATATTCACCGAGACGTAAAGCACCACTACAGCCACGACCCCGATCAGCAGCGCGCGCCCCAGGTTCCTGCGCGCGTCGCGAATCTCGCCGGCGATGAAGTTCGTGGTCTGCCACCCTCCGTAAGAAAACAGCACGGGGACCATCGCTGCACCCAATGCGGTGAGCAGGTCGAACCCGACAGGGCGATCGAGAACCGGGTGCAGCACCGGCTGCGGCGCGCGGACCAGGAAAAGGCCGGCCCCGACCAGCCCGGCAATGGCCGCGATTTTCAACACCATCAGCACGCTCTGGAACCGCCCGCCGGGTTTTACCCCCAGGCAATTCACCGCGGTCAGCAGAGCCATGGTCACTACGATGATCGCGTGTTCGGAATAACGCAGGCCCGTCAGTTCCAGGAAGTAGCGCGCAAATGTGACCGCGACCGCCGCCATGCCCCCCGTCTGAATGACGAGCAGCAGCGCCCACCCATACAGGAATCCGAAAACAGGATGAAACGACTGCCGTAGATATTCGTATTGGCCGCCGACCTCCGGAATGCGCGCGCCCAGCTCCGCATAAATGAACGCGCCGAGGATGGCGATCACGCCGCCGGCCACCCAAACCGCGAGGATCAGCACGGGAGAGTGCAACCGCTGCGCAACCACGTAGGGGTTCATGAACACGCCCGCGCCCACGATGCCGCCCATCACCATCATGGTCGCGTCGAAGAGGCCCAGCTTGGGTGCGAGCTTCGGAGTGCTCTCGGGGGGCGGCTGTGTCACCGAATCGAATTCTATCCGAGACGCCTCCGCCGCTCTCGCCGCGCAACGCAGGCGGAAAGATTATCGATTCTGCGCCCCGCCGGCGTTCACGATATGATGAGCCGCATATTCCTCCGGAGAGACTGCCCATGAAGCTTGCCGGCTTGAGCCTGTTGCTGTCGGGCTGGATTCTCGTCCTCTTTGCCCTCGTGCTGCTCCCCTCGCCGGCGGAGCGCGCCGCCTTCGTCGTGGCGGCTCTGGCCGTTGAAGGTCTTGGTCTCGCCCTCGAACTGCGCGCGCATCGCGACGGCGCGGGAGAAAGACCGTGAACACATTCTCCAGTTCGTCGTCGCCGCTCTGCGTTCTGCTGGTGCTCCTGGTTCCACTCGCGCCCATCGGGCTCGCTCTTCTGAATGCCGGCCTCAATCGCTCGCGCAGCGCAGCCCAGGCCCTGCTCGGCAGTCTCTGCGTGATGGCCCTGGCCGCGGTCGCATATTGCGTTGCCGGCTGGTCGCTGGAAGGATTCGCAGGCACGGCATCGCACACCGTTTCTCTGGGCGGCGTCTCGTGGAACTGGATCGCTGCTCGCCCGCTCTTCCTGCGCGGCGTGCAATGGACGGCTCCGGAGGCGTGCGCCGCCGCGCTGCAGGTGTTCGCCGTCGGCCTGCTCGCGCTCATTCCCTGGGGTTCGGGTGCGGATCGCTGGCGCCTCGGCTCGGGCTGCGCCGCCACCGTTCTGCTGGCGGGCTTCATTTATCCCCTCTTTGCCCACTGGGTCTGGGGAGGCGGATGGCTCGCGCAGCTCGGTCCGGCCTTTCATCTGGGCAGAGGCTTCATGGATCCCGGCGGAGCAGCCACCATCCAGATGCTGGGCGGCCTCATGGCCCTGGTGGTGGTCTGGATCCTGGGACCGCGGCGCGGAAAATTTCCCGAGAACAGCCCGCCCGCCGCCATTCCCGCGCACAACATCGTCTTCGTTCTGTTCGGCTGCATGATCGCGCTCGTCGGGTGGTCCGCGCTCAACGCCGCCGCAGCCATTCTTTTCGCGGGCGCCGATCCCGCGGCGCTGCCCCGCACCGTGGTCAACACCATGCTGTCCGCGTGCGGAGGACTGCTGGCCGCGCTCCTGGTCACACGGCTGCGCTTCGGCAAGCCGGATGCCTCGCTCTGCGCAAATGGCGCCATCGCCGGGCTGGCTGCCAGCAGCGCCGTTGCCGCCCTGGTTTCCCCACCCGCCGCGCTGTTCACCGGCGTCGTCGCCGGCGCCCTGTTGCCGCTGATCATCGAGTTCCTGGAGGTCCGCTGCCGCCTCGACGATCCTTCCGGCGGCATCGTTGTGCACGGCTTCGCCGGACTGTGGGGTTTGCTGGTCTCCGGCTTCCTGGCTCCCGCCCCGGCAGGCCAGTTCGTCGCGCAGTTGGTCGGCATCGCCACACTCGTCGGCCTCATGCTGCCGCTGGTCTATCTGCTCTGCGCGCTGCTGAATCGCGTCGCGCCCTTCCGCACCCATCCTGAGGGCGAGCGCATCGGCATGGATCTCCACGAGCTGGGCGCCGGCGCTTATCCGGAATTCGTGACCCACAGCGATGAGTTCCTGCCGCGCTGACCTGCCGCCTTGTCCCGTGAACCAGCCTCGCCAACGCAAAGTCCACGATTTGCCTGCGACTTTACGACTTGTTGATGGCTCGCCTTCGTATGCTTGCAGCAGGCGAGCCCGGACTTCATCCCGGACACAGCGGAGTTCCGCCGCCTCGCTCAACCCGGGTTTCGCATGAGCTTGCTCGTGGATATCGGCCAGCAGATCGACCATTACCGCATCGACGCGCACGTTGCGGAGAGCGGCATGGCCTCCATTTATCGCGCCACGGACGTGCGCGACGGCCGGCAGGTCGCACTCAAGATTCCTCATCCCGCGATGGAATCGGATGCGATCCTCTTCGACCGCTTTAAGCGTGAGGAGGAAATTGGCACAACACTCGACCACCCCAACGTGATGCGCACCTTCCCGAACCCCGGCCGCTCGCGCGTCTACATGGTCATGGAGTGGGTGCCCGGCCGCCTGCTGCGCAGTATTCTGAGCGAAGAAGGCAAGCTCCCCCAGGAGCGCGCCATCGCGATTGCCCTCAAGGTGCTGGACGCGCTCGCATACATCCACGCGTGCGGTGTGGTGCATCGCGATCTGAAACCCGAAAACATCATGGTCGACGAGCACGGCCAGGTCAAGCTCATCGACTTCGGCATCGCCTCAAAGCAGGGAGCACGCCGCCTGACGCACACCGGCTTCTCCCAGGCGCTGGGCACGCCCGACTACATCTCGCCCGAGCAGGTCAGGGGCAAGCGCGGCGATCAGCGCTCCGACGTCTACGCAATGGGCGTCATCCTCTACGAAATGCTCAGCGGCAAAACGCCCTTCTCCGGTCCGTCGCCGCTCGCCGTGATGAACGACCGCCTCATCCATCATCCGCTGCCGCCGCGCGAGGCCAATCCGGAAATCGGCCCGCAGCTGCAGGAAGTCCTGTATCGCGCGCTCGAACGCGATCCGCGCAACCGTTACGCTTCCGCGCGCGAATTCGCCATCGACCTGCGCAACCTGGACCAGGTGGGCATCGCCGATCGCGCGGAGCTGACCGGCTGGCGCAGGCGCCGCACCGGCCGCGGCCGCAAAGCGCTCCTTTACGCCGCTCTCGCGCTGCTGCCCGTCCTGCTGCTTGTCCTCATGCTGCTGCTGGCGCACCGCCGCTAGCAAAGCCGCGGCCCTTCAGGCATGGGGCAGGTAATGATCGTCCGCGGGATGCGCGCCGCCCGCGGGCAGAGCCGAGACTTCCTCGGAGAATCGATAACCTACACACGAATCGGTCAGCAAATACCGCGGATTCGCCGGGTCCTTCTCGATCTTCTTGCGCAGCTGGCGAACAAAGGTTCGCAGATAATCCACTTCCTGGCGGTAGTCCGCCCCCCACACCACGGTGAGCAGTCTGCCATACGTCACGGCCCGCCCCGCATGACGCATCAGGCAGTGCAGTATGTCGTATTCCTTCGGCGTCAGCCGAATCGGGTGCCCCGCCTTGCGCACGATGCGCCGCGCCGGCTGGATCTCCAGCTCCCCGATCCGGATAGGCGCATCCTCGGCGCGCTCCGGCGCCTGCGCGCGGCGCACCGCGGACCGCACCCGCGCCACGCATTCGCGAATGCTGAATGGTTTCGTGATGTAGTCGTCCGCCCCGTTCTCCAGCGCCTCCACCTTGTCATGCTCCGCGTCGCGCACGGTCAGCATCAGGATCGGCAGCCGCGGCGCAAACAGGCGCAGCCGGATCAGCGTCTGCATGCCGCCGATACCCGGCATGTTCATGTCCAGCAGCACCGCGTCGAACGATTCCGCGCGAGCCAGATGCATGGCCTCTTCTCCGCGCGAAGCCTCAACCACCTGGAATCCCAGCTCCATCAGTGGTGTGCGCAGGGCGCGGCGAATCGCCGGCTCATCGTCCACCAGCAGCACCCGGATTGCTTTGCCGCTCCTCACGCCTGCCCCCCTTGCGGCATGGCGGGCAGCGCAGCGAAGAAGGTCGTTCCCTCGCGCTCCTCGCTCGTCACCCACACGCGTCCGCCGTGCGCCTGGGCCGCTTGTTTCGCCACAGAAAGACCGATGCCCGTGCCCGGCGCATGGTGTTCCGGCGTCGACCGAAAATAGCGATCGAAGATCCGCTCGTGATCTTCAGGCGGAATCGCCGACCCAGCATTGTGGACCGACAGCAGAATCTCCGCCCCCTGTTCCGCCGCCGCGATGGTGACCGTGGAACCAGAGAAAGCATATTTCCCCGCGTTGTCCACGAACTGGGTCAGCATCGCGTTCAGCAGCCCGCGATCGCCAATGACCGCCAGATCCTCCCGCTCCACAACAATTCTCACCGAGAGACATGCCAGCTGTTCGCGAGCGCCGGCCACAACGTCTTCAATCAGCGCCGCGATCGCCACCCGCTCTGTATGCAGACTCTGCCTGTCGAGGCGCGCCGTGCGCAGCAGCCGCGTCGTCAAATGGTTCAGCAGCTCCGCCTGCTCGCTGATCAGCGCCACCAGGCTGCTCTGCGCCGGAGTCAGATGGCCCATCTCCTGCAGACCGGAGCTGGCCGCCTGAATCGCCGTCAGCGGCGTCTTGTACGCGTGGGCAAGGCTGTCCAGCACCGTCGTCCGCAGTTCCTCCGCCCTTTTCGCGTTCTCCATGCGAATCTCGCCGGCCAGCGCGTGATAGCGGTCGAAGGTGATCGACACCAGCGACGCGATGTTCGTCGCGGTCAGCTCGCTCGTCTGGCCGCGCAGCAGCAGGGCCCCAATGGGCAGGTCCCGGACCCGCAGCACGCGCCGGATCAGCCCCGTCTCCGGGTCGTCGCGAACCGTCTCGAAGATGAAAACGCTTCGGATCGTATCTTCGAGGCCCACAAACCACGGCCCCGCCTGGTAAATCTCCTCCAGATCGCCGTCGAAGATCGCCACCGCTTCCACACCGAAAATGGATTGAATCAGTTCAGCCAGTTGCGGCCCTGGCTTTCGCTGCAGATCCAGATGTGCGGCGCTCAGCACCAGCTCGCACACCTTATCCGCTTCGGTGCGGATCGGCTGCGCGCTTCCCGTCGTTACGGGAAGGATTCGGTGCTGAGCCATGGAGGTCATTTCCTCTGCGATCGGATTGCCGGCGAAGAACGGCGGGCCAAAACTTCCGCCCCCCAGGAGAAGGTCCGGAAGAAAGCTTCGCCTTATACCAGATATTGCCTCAGGTTTGCATAGTCCCCGGCTGAATTCAAGTTCTTCTCATAAAGCCCGCCGCGCCGGACCTTCCTTTGTGACATCTTCATAAATTCTTCATGGCTTCTTTGCGTTCATAGAGCCACCGGCAAAGCTGGAATTCACTCGCTGCAGCGTTCCATCAACCTCAGCCCTTCTCTCTCGATTCCCCTTTAGGAGGACTCATTCCATGTTTCTGAATCCAACTCGCCGTCTCCAGCTTGCAGCGGGCGCTCTGGCCGCTCTGGGTCTGTCGGTGGCTGCTTCCGCGCAGAGCCCCGCTCCCGCTCCCGCCCCGGCCGCTGCCCAGAGCCCCGCGCCTGCCCCCGCCGCGCCGTCCACGTGGCGCTTCGCCGGCGTCGACTGGACCGGCTATCTCGACGGCTACGGCAGCCTCAACGACAATCATCCCACCAATGCCGCCAATAGCCAGTCCAACGATCTCTACAACTTCAACGACCGCACCGATCAGTTCGATCTGGCGGAAGCCAGGATCACCTTCAATCGCAATCCCAGCCCCGTTGGCGTCCATGCCGACGTGGTCTTCGGCCGCGTCAATGCATTTCTCCACCCCGACACCGCCAAATACGACGACGACTACCTCGAACAGGCGTACCTGTCCTATACCCCGAAGAAGGCCCACGGCTCGGAATTCGACTTCGGCCAGTTCGTCACCTCAGCGGGCGCTGAAGTCATCGAGGCGAAGGATAACTGGAATTACTCCCGATCCATCCTCTTCGCCTGGGCCATTCCCTACTACCACTTTGGCCTCCGTACCTCCACGCCGATCACAAAAACCTGGACAGCCGGCGTGCAACTCGTGAATGGCTGGAACAATACCTTCAACGGCGAGGGTGGTCCCACCGGCGCAATCACCAGCGCCCTTACCCTGCCCAAATACACCTGGTCCGCCGACTTCTACACCGGCCCCGAGAAGAGCGGCGGCGTCGGGATGTATCGCAACCTGGTGGACACCACCCTCCTGCTCACGCCCACGGCCAAATTCAATGCCTATATCAATGTCGACTACGGCCATAACCACACCGACGCCAGCGGACCCGCACCGGCAGCCGACGCTCACTGGGGCGGCATTGCTTTCGCTGCGCACGAGCAGTTCACCCTCCAGCAGGCTTTTGCCGGGCGCATTGAGTTCCTCCAGGACAAAGAAGGTTTCGCCACCGGCCTGCCCCAAACCGTGAGAGAGGGCACCGTCACCTACGAACACAAATTCTGGAAGTCGCGCTTCCTCGGACGAATGGAGTACCGGCACGACTGGTCGACCGAGCCCTTCTTCCACAAAGGTACTGACAGCCTGGTGGACGCGCAGTCCACGCTCAGCGTCGGCATGATGGCAATTCTCACTCCCGGTTCGTAAACCGGGATCGTCGGACCGGAATGCTCGATATTGAGTTCGGCCAGGCAAGCCATCCTGGCAAAGTTCGAACGAACAACGAGGACTCCACCGGGTTCTTTTGTCCCCAATCCCGGCAGGAGGCCCGCTCGAGAGGCTGGCTCTTCGTCCTGGCCGACGGCGTCGGCGGACTCGATCTCGGCGAGGTCGCGTCTGCCAAAGCCGTCGAAGTGATCTGCTCCGGATTCGCGGAGGCTCCCGAGCACACCTTCCTCCCCGGCCTTCTGCCCCGGCTCATCCAGCATGCCAACGCCGCGGTGCACGACGAGGGCCTGGCGCGCGAGCGGCGAGGCAAGCCCATGGGCACCACCGTGGTCGCCTGCGCCCTGCGCCACGACCAGGCCTGCATCGCGCATGTCGGCGATTCCCGCTGCTACCACGTGCGCCAGGGCCGCGCCCTCCCCGTCACCCACGACCATACCTGGGTGAATGAGCAGCGCAGGCTGGGCCTGATTTCCCAGACCGAGGCCGCGGATTCGGATTCGCGGCACGTCCTCACCCGCTCCCTCGGTCCAGAGCTCTTCGTCACCGCCGACGAGACCACGCTGAGCCTCCGCGCCGGCGATTTCCTTGTGCTCTGCTGCGATGGCCTGCATGACGCGCTGTCCGATCGGGACATCGCGAAGATCGTCTCGCGGCCCGGCGACCTCGAAGCTATCGCCCAGGAGCTGGTGAACGCCGCCGTTGAAGCCGACGGCTCCGACAACACCACCGCGCAAATTATCGCCGTGCGTTCTGTGGAGGCGATGGCCATGTACCGCGGACGCCTCTATCCGCGCCCGGTGGGCTAGAACGGCTAGGCCGTGACTTCCATGCTGAGCAGCGCTACTGGATCGCCGGAAGGCCGCCCCAGCAGGAAGCCCTGGCCCGCATCGCTGCCCATCGCCCGCAGCGCCCGCAGTTGCTCCTGCGTCTCAATCCCCTCGGCGATCACCTTCATATCCAGATCCCGCGCCAGCGTTACGATCGATCCGACCAGGGCCTTGGTCTCCCGCCGCGTCATCATCTCGCTCACAAACGAGCGGTCCAGCTTCAGCGTGTCAAAGGGTAGCTTCGGCAGATAGGTCAGGCACGAGTAGCCCGTCCCAAAGTCGTCCACCGCAACGCTTACGCCCAGGCTTTTCAGCCGCCGCATCAACTCCGCCGCGCGTTCCATCCCATCCAGCGTCGCCGATTCCGTCAATTCGATCTGCAGCAGATGCGGCTCCAGTCCGGTTCGCTGCAGGATCTCCGCCACTTCCTCGAAAAACGTCTCTCCTCCAAACTGGAAGCTCGACACATTCACGGCTACCTGAACCGGCCGCCCCGCGATTTCCTGCCACGTGGCCGCATCCGTGCAGGCTCGCTCCATAATGTACGAGCCCAGCGCGGAAATCACGCCCGCTTCTTCCGCCAGCGGTATAAATACCGCGGGCAGAATCATTCCCAGTTCCGGATGCTTCCAGCGCGCCAGCGCTTCAAAGCGCGTGATCCGGTTGGTGGCCAGGTCCACCTCCGGCTGATAATCCAGCGAGATCTCTCCATTGGCGAGCGCGTTCTCCAGTTCCCGCCCCAGCGTCAGTTGCTCGCGCGCGCCAATCCCCAGCCCATCGCCAAACCGCACTACGCGCTGCCTGCCGCCGCGCTTCGCTGCGTACATCGCGTACTCCGCCTGCTGCAGCAGCTCATCGGCCCCTTGCGCATCCGGGAAGATACTGATGCCGATGCGCGCTCCTGTTTGCACGCGGTACGTCCCGATCTCAAACGCCGCTCTCAGCGCGTGCCGCACTTCTTCCGCCTGAGCATAGGCTTCCTCCCGCGTTCCCAGATCCCCCAGAATCATCGCGAACTCGTCGCCCCCGATGCGCGCCACGGTTTCGCAATAGCGGAATTGCGTCTTCAGGCGCTGCGCAACCTGCCCCAGCAGCGCATCCCCCACGGCATGCCCGTAGGTGTCGTTGATCAGCTTGAAGTCGTCCAGATCGATGCACAACAGCCCCAGCAGCCGATCGTCGTCCCCCTTTGCCTTCCCCAGGCATTGCGACAGCCGGTCCGCCAGAAGTCTGCGATTGGGCAATCCCGTCAGATTGTCCATCAGGGTCATGCGCCCCAGGCGCAGCTCCGCGTCACGCGTCACGCCATCCCGCTTCCGCAGCTCGGCCACCATCGCATTGAATCCCGCCGCCAGCGGCGCGACTTCCGGATCCCCCGGTTCCAGAATCTCGCTGTTGAACGTCGCTTCCCGCGTGACCCGCTCCACTTCCATCGAGAGCTCCCGGATGGCCTCGCCCGTTTGCGAGGCCTGAACCAGCTCCTTGCTTTGCCCGCGGATTCGCAGATACAGCACCACCAGCCACAGCGGCACAAAAATTACCGTGGGCAGTGCCAGCAGGGTCCACCCCGCATACAGCGCCTGAATCCCCGCTACCTGGACCGCAAGTCCCGGCGCAGCATTTTCCAGGGCCAGTCTTTCGTCCTGATCTCCGGTCCCCGCCGCCAGGCTGCCCGCCTGGCTCTGATGGGCGGCTTCCCGATGCGCGCGCAAACCAGCTCGTCTCCCCGGCCGCCTCACGCGATCCTGTGCCGCGGGCGAATTACCCCGCGAGGCACCCGGCCTCGTCAGCTTTCCGATCCTGCCATCCACAGCAACGGCTTCATTCAGCCGCGCCTCCGCACCGCTTTTCCCCAGCATCAGCGGCACTGCCCCGCTCTCATCCTGCAGCCACACCTCGCCGCGCGACGGATCGATATGAACCACCACGCCGATCAGATGGACTGCGGAATTCGCCGGCATCTTTGCCAGCTGCTCGATCGAATTGTGCCGCGAGAAGGCCGACAGCTGCCACGAGCTGACACACAGAATCACCGTGGCTATGGCTGGCATCACGATGGTAACCAGCCGGTATCTCGCAGCGCTGCGGCGCACCATTCTGCCATCATCGTGGCCGCCCATCCGATCCCCCATACAACTCGGCGAAAACCTTATACAACTTGGGTGGGACCGATCGAGATACTCGCCTCGCCCGCGAACTTTCCCTCCGCGCTCTTCCGCTCAGCCCGCGACTTTATACTTCCAGCAGACAAACCGACAGGAGCAATTGGGCATGAAGATCGAACACCCTCGCGCGCAGACCTTCTTCTGGATCGTCGCGCTCGCCGCGTTCCTCGCCATCGCGCCGCGCGCAGCCTCCGCGCAGCCCATCAGCGCCGCTGGCATCCCGCAGAACCAGCTCATCCAGCCCGCGGCCCTCCATCGCGAATTGCAGGCCGGGCATCATCAGCTCCTGCTTCAGGTCG
>DATAWD010000021.1:0-26681 GCA_036267395.1 Acidobacteriaceae bacterium
CACCGCGCGCGAACGCCTCGACCTCCTGCTCGATCCCGGCACGCCATTCTTCGAACTCGCCCTCTTCGCTGCCTATGGCATGTATGAAGAATGGGGCGGTGCACCCTCCGCCGGCGTCGTCACCGGCCTCGGCACCGTCTCCGGCCGACTTTCGATGATCGTCATCAACGACGCCACCGTAAAGGCCGGCGCCTTCTTCCCCATGACCGCCAAAAAGGTTCTCCGCGCCCAGCACATCGCCATGGAGAACCGCATCCCCACCCTCTACCTCGTCGATTCCTCCGGCATCTTTCTCCCTCTTCAGGAAGACGTCTTCCCCGATCAGGACGACTTCGGCCGCATCTTCCGCAACAACGCCGTCATGTCCGCCGCTGGAATTCCGCAGATCACCGCCATCATGGGCATGTGCGTCGCCGGAGGCGCCTACTTGCCGGTGATGACCGATCAGGTGCTGATGACCGAGGGCAGCGGTCTCTTTCTTGCCGGACCCGCGCTGGTGCAAGCCGCCATCGGCCAGAAATATTCCGCGGAGGAGTTGGGCGGCGCGACCATGCACGCCGAGATCTCCGGCACCGTCGACTTTAAGGAGCCGAACGACCACCTCTGCCTCGCCCGGCTGCGCTCGCTGGTGGCGCGGCTCGGCAATCCGCCGCAGTCGCCCTTTAACCGCACGGCATGCGATCCCGAGAGGGACGCGCCGAAGTATCCCGCTGGCGATCTTTACTCGCTCCTCTCGCCCGATCCTGCTCGTGCCGCCGCCAACAGCTATGACATGCACGAGGTCATCGCGCGCCTGGTGGACCGCAGCGAATTCGACGAGTACCGTCCCGATTACGGCCGCACCCTGCTGTGCGGCTACGCGCGCATCGGCGGCTTCTCCGTCGGTATCGTCGCCAACCAGAAGACATCGCAGCCGCAGACCAGCCATACCGGCGAGAAGCGCGTTGAGTTCGGCGGAGTCATCTACGCGGAAAGCGCCGACAAGGCGGCCCGGTTCATCCTGGATTGTAACCAGAACCTCATTCCTCTGATCTTCCTTCACGATGTGAACGGCTTCATGGTGGGCCGCGACGCCGAGTGGTCGGGCATCATCCGCTCCGGCGCCAAGATGGTCACCGCAGTTTCCAATTCCGTCGTGCCGAAGATCTCCGTCGTGATTGGCGGCTCCTTCGGTGCGGGCAACTACGCCATGTGCGGCAAGGCCTACGATCCGCGGTTCATCTTCGCCTGGCCGACGGCGCGCTACGCCGTGATGAGCGGCGATTCAGCCGCAAATACACTGGTCGAGATCCGCATTCGCCAGCTCGAGCGCGACGGCCGCAAGCTCTCCGAGCAGGAAAAGCAGGAGCTGCATGCCTCGATCAAGTCCACCTATGAGGCGCAGACTGACTGCCGGTACGCTGCGGCGCGGCTATGGGTGGATGGGATTCTGGACCCCGTAATGACTCGGGAGACCCTCATCACGGCGCTGGAAGCCGCTGCGCTGAACCCCGAAGTGCCGAAGTTCAACCCCGGAGTGATTCAAACCTGAGGCGGCGGGTACCCTGGGGTAGCTCAACCGGTAACAGGAGGCCCCTGACACAAGCATGACAGCTCTGCCAGGAGGGCAGAGCTGTCATGTACCTCGTCAGCGGGCGACTCGGCCTTTGAGCACTACCGAGCGCTCTATTTAGGGTTCCGTATAGGTATAGTTAACGCCCTTCCAGTTGCGGTTCGAGAAGTAATAGAGACGCACATAAAGCGTGGCGCCGCCCGTTGGGACCGTCACAGTAGCCGACGTGCCGCTGGTCGTGCCCAGATAAACATCGGACGAGCCTGGCCCTGTCGTGCCGACCAGTAACCGGAATGTGGTTGAGCCAACGCCCGGATCCCACTGGAAGGTGACGCTCGAACTGGTCAGCGTCGTCCCCGGAGCTGGGCTGGTGATTGACGGTGGCGTCGGGCTGCCATACTCGGTATATGTATAGTTAACGGCCTTCCAGACGCGGTTCGCAAAGTAATAGAGCCGGACATAGACCGTTGCTCCGGTCGTGGGAATATTCGACACGGTGGCCGAGGTGCCACTGGTTGTGCTCAGGGAAAGGTTGGAAGAGCCCGGACCGGTCGTACCTGCCAGCAGCCTGAACGTCGTTGAACCAGTGCCTGGATCCCACTGGAACGTCACGCTCGCTCCGCCGAGAGTCGAACTCGGGGTTGGGCTGGTCATCGACGGCGGCGTCGGAGTCCCCCCCTCCATGTACGTATAGTTGACACCCTTCCAGTTGCCATTTGAGAAGTAATAGAGCCGGACATAGAGGGTTCCGCCGGTATTGGGGACGTTCACATTGGCAACAGTCCCGCTGGTCGTGCCGCGATAGACATCGTCAGAGCCTGGGCCTGTGGTGCCGACCAGCAACCTGAATATCGATGAGCCGGATCCCGGATCCCATTGGAACGTGACGTTCGAACTACTGATCGTCGAACTCGGAGTCGGACTGGTGATCGACGGCGCCGTGAAGACGGCGCTGCTCAGCGCGATGGACTGTGTGGCGCTCGGGCTGGTGTTCAGGCTGTTGTCCGTTAACGTTACCAACTCGTTCAAATTGCCCGTGCTGGAAACGAGCGGCGAGAAATCGATAGTCAGGGTGCAGGAGGCCCCCGCCGCCACATTAGAGGATGAAGTGCAGTCTGTCTCCACTCCTGAACCTTCGGGGAAATCGGCTGGGTAAGCGACGGAACTGAACATCAGCTTCTGGTTGCCGTCGTTGCCGACTGTCACCGTCCGCGGGCTGTCGTAGCTGGTTTGGCCGGCAGGCGTGGCGGCAAAACTCAGGCTGGGTGGATTGGCGAGGTTCAGTTCCTCCACCAGACCGTTGTTCGAGTCGCCCACGAAGACGTTTCCGGCTCCGTCCACCGCCACTCCGGAGGGGCCATTGAAGTCGACGCCCAGGCTGTTTACCGTCGTGTAGCCACCCACCAATATTTCTTCTACTGCGCTGGTCGTCCCTGCATCGGCAACGAAGACATCGCCCACGCCGTCCACAGCCACGCCGGTCGGACCGGAGAACGAGAAATCCTGCGCCAGCGTTTGCACGCAGGTTGAGGATGCGCATCCGGGCGGAATCTCCTTGACCAGGCCGTTGCCGCTGTCGCCGACAAAAACATTCCCGCTCCCGTCTACAGCAACCCCCTGGGGAAAGAGGAAGCCACCGCCGAGGGTCGCAACCTTGCAGGTGCCGCTGACATAATCGTCATTTGTACAGCCGGCGGGAATCTTCTTCACCTCGTTATTGCCGTAATCGGCGACAAGGACATCTCCGCCGCCATCGACCGCCACGGCGCGAGGAGTATTAAAGCCTCCGCCTAACTGGGTCATGCAATCGGAAGATACGCAGTTCGGCGTCATCTCCCAGACTGCGTTGTTATCCGTATCGGCGACGTAGACGTTGCCAGCGCCATCCACCGCAACGCCGACGGGCTCGTCAAATCCGGTGCCAAGCTTCTTTCCGGAGGTGTAACCGCTCGCCGCTGTCAACTCCTTCACAAGTCCGGCGCCGCCGTTGAAGGGATCCGCGACAAAGACGTTGCCGGATCCATCCACCGCCACGGCAGCGGGATAGTCGAAGCCGTTGCCAATGGTGCCCTGGCTGGTGCTGCTGCTGAAGATGGCCTGTGGCCCCTCGCCGACGCCGTACATGTATCCGGTCGCGACCATGGCTCCCGCGCTCGTGGTCAGTTCCACCGCACCGTAACGTACTCCGGGGCGTCCCGGCTTGAACCCAATAACAACCGTGCAGGTGTCGCCGGCGCTGTAGGTATGGCTCGTCCCATTGGTCGTGCAGGTGCCGGTGCCCGCATCCGTGAAGTCCAGCCCCGTGGCCCCCTGCGTCACCACCACCGGCGCGGCGATGGACCCGCCCGCTGTGAAGGTGAACATAAGAGTCTGAGAGGCAGCCGCGGTTTGCACGTTGCTGGAGAAGAAGTTCACGCCATTCAGCATGATCTCCTTCACGGCGTTGTTACCGTTGTCGGCCACGTAGGGATTGCCGTTCCCATCCACCGCCACGCCCGTGGGAGAGCTGAAGCTGCCCAGCGACGTCATGCAGGAGGAGTCATTGGTGCCCTTGATACAGGCCCTGGAGATCTCGAGCAAGGCGCTGTTTGCGGAATCGGAAACATAGAGGTTGCCGTCGGCGTCGACGGACAGTCCTGCGGGCTGGTTCAAACCGCTGCCCAGCTGCTTCTCGCAACCGAAAGTTCCGCAGTTCAGAGGGATCTCATAGACCGCGGGGCTGGGACTCGTGCTCACGTAATAAGCATTGCCGCTCGCATCCACTGCAACGCCGCCGGGTTGATTGGTGCCCCCGCCAAGGGTGTTCACGCAGCTCGATGAAGTACAGCTGGCGGCCATCTCCTTCACAGCTAGATTCCCGGCGTCGGCTACGTAAACGTTGCCGTTCGAGTCCACCGCCACGCCGGCTGGGTTCTGGAATCCTCCGCCCAGCGTCGTCTCGCAGCCTGACGAAGTACAGCCGGCAGGAATCTCCGTCACTTGCGTCCCTGTGAAATTGACGATGTAGACATTGCCGCTGGAATCCGCCGCCACGCCGGTGGGCTCGTCGAAGGTTCCGCCCACAGTTTTCACGCAGCCTGACGAGAGACAGCCGAGCGGTATTTCCGCAACCGCGCTGCTGCTCGATGCGGAATCCACAACATAGACGTTGCCGCTCGGATCCACCGCGACGCTGCTCGGAGTGGTAAAGCCACCCCCCAGAGTGGCCACCGTGCCGGAGAACTGCGCTGCCGGGCCTGTGTTCGTGGCGCCGCATACAGCGCTGAGAATGAGGAGGCAAACGAGCAGTCCACAGAATCGCGAAAAAAGCCGCGACGAAGCAGCGCAGGCACACAAAAGGCGGGCGACGTACATAAGATCCTCCAGGGAAGAACTGCGCCGGGAGCGAGCTTGAAGGATCTTGAGCGGATAAAGAGGGCTCTGGCCGATGCAGTTCGGGGCGACGGATGATGCTCCTACTGTTCGGCAAGTGCATTAGGTTGTCAATCAAATTCCTGGGTGGATGCCCCCCACTTTAGTTGCATACCCCGGCCCACGAATACCACCAATCGCATCCTGGCAAAGCGCAAGACGCCCCGTATCAGGGCGCCTGCATGTAGGTGTAGTTGACGGCTTTCCAGTTGCCGTTCGCATAGTAATAGAGCCGGACATAGAGGGTGGCCCCGGTCGTGGGCACAGTCACAGTGGCCGAAGTGCCGCTCGTCGTGCCGAGATAAACATCGGAAGAACCCGGCCCCGCCGTGCCGGCAAGCAGCCTGAAGAGAGTCGAGCCCGCGCCTGGATTCCACTGAAACGTCACGCTCGAGCTGCTCAGTATCGACCCCGGCATTGGGCTGGTCATTAATGGCGGCGTCACAGTTCCCGCCTGCGTATACGTGAAGTCGACCTGATACCATGCGGTGCCCACAAGGTATTGCAGCCGCACGTACAGCGTAGATCCGGTCGTGGGGATATTCGTCACCGTAGCCGAAAGGTTCGGGCTCGTGCCTAAGTACACATCGGACGAGCCCATGCCGGTAGTGCCCACACGGAGCCGGTACTGGCTCGCGCCTGTGCCCGGGGTCCACTGGAACGTGACTGTCGAGCCGCTGAGAGTGCTCCCTGCGGTTGGGCTGGTCATCGATGGCTTCGCGATGCCGGCCTGGGTGTACGTGTAATCGCTCTGATACCAGCTAACGCCCACCAGATACTGCAGCCGGACGTAGAGAGTGAGTCCGTTCGCGGGAATACCCGTCACCGTAGCCGAAGTGTTCGGGCTCGTACCCACATAGACATCCGAAGAGCCCACTCCCGTCGTCCCCACGCGCAGCCTGTACTCGCTTACGCCTGTTCCCGCAGTCCACTGGAACGTCACCGTCGATCCGCCCAGGGTGCTCCCCGGCGTCGGGCTGGTCATCGTCGGCTTCGCTGCGGCCCCGCTCTCCGTATACGTATAGTCGACCTGGTACCAGGAGGCATTCACCAGGTATTGCAGCCGCACATACAGGGTTCCCCCCGTCATTGGGATATTCGACACCAGAGCCGAAGTCCCGGAAGTTGTTACTGTGCTGACATCCGAAGACCCAACCCCGGTGGTGCCCACGCGCAGCCGGTACTGGCTCACGCCGGACCACGGCGTCCACTGGAATGTGACGCTGGAGCCGCTCAGCGTTGAACCTGGCGTCGGGCTGGTGATCGAGGGCTTCGACGAAGTCCCATATGCCTGGTAAGACGTGAGGAAGTTCGCGACGTTCAGCGATCCCAGGCCTGTGACCTCATCGTATCCGGTCCCCACTGCGAACCCTGCCTGGCCGCCAGTTAATCCGCTGGGACTCGGGATGCTGTTGTTGCACATGCTGGGCGTGTTGACGTCGCACGTTCCCACTCCACTGCTCGCGACCGTTACATCGTGGAAGGCCGCGGGCGCACTGGATGCCAGACTGTAGAGTTCAGGATTCAGATTGCCCTGCGCCGCTCCCTGTTTCTGGTCGAGCAGCGCCGCAACGCCCGCCATATCCGGCGCGGATGCCGAGGTACCGCTGAAGATCGAGATGATATTGACGCAGTCGCTCCCTCCCGCGGCAAAGCAGCCGAGATAGCCGTCATGTCCTGCCGCCGTGAAGGAAACGTCGGGGGTGTAGCGGCCCGCTCGCGCAGCCGGCACGCCTGTCCCTGTCTGCCAGCTGGGCGTCGCGATGTACTGGCTGACGCCGCCGCCGGAAGCTGCTACCTGCGTAGCTCCCGAGGAGTCTTCAGGCTCATTCCAGCCTCCTTCGGGGATGTAGCTGAGCGCTGACGTGAAACCCGCGCCATTGCTGGCATTCCAGTACGCCGAGGGGTTCGCGCCGTCGTTGAATTCCGTGCCACCCACGCAGGTCGCATAGGAGGACGAGCAGATATAGTTCGAGCTGTTGGATTCGGGACTCGGCGGCGGCGCTTCTCCATGCACGTCGCACCCCGATGCCCCGGAATCGCCGGAAGAGACAAACACCGAAATTCCCTCGGCGGCTGCGGCCTGGAACAGCGTGTCCCAGTAATCGACTCCGGATTGCCCGGCCGCCGATTCGCAGGCTCCGAAACTGATGGTCATGATCTGAGCCGGCAACGGCGTCGTTTCCACCAGGTACTGCGCATCCGCGCCAATCCCGTCTCCGTTGGTATCCGTCGCTCCGGAGGTCACCAGCAGCAGCTTCGCTCCGGGCGCGACGCTGCCTGCTCGTTCCACGTCAAGGGTCGCTTCCGCCTGGTCATCCAGCTGATCGAGGGTCGCCTCGCTGCAGGTGGATTCGCAGCTGGGAGCGGCGGTAAATGCGGCGCCGGGATCTACGCCCCCATACGCAGTGGGAATCACCTCCGTCGGATCGGCAAAATTCGAGCCGGTCAGGCTCTTGAAACTGTTGAAATCCGTCATGTCGGTGCGCGACCGCCCGATAATTCCAATGATCATCCCGTTCCCGGTATAGGTGGTGGGCAGGTTGTAGATCGTGGCGAAGTCGCCTGGCGTAACAAAGTGGCTGCTGTCGCTGCCGGTGTACTGCGGAGCGCTCAGGGGCCTCACATGAGTCGTATGCATGGGCTCGTCCTGAACGCTGAACAGGCCGCGCACCGACTTCACCACCGGCGAGATCGCCTCCGGTACCAGCGGCGCCGACAAGGCCGACATGCGGCGAATCCCGTTCACCTGGTAGTAATGAACCTGCGTCCGGAAAGCGCTCTCAACATTGGCCGCCGAGCCCGAAAAGTTGATGAACATCCGGTTCGGCGCAACCCAGTTCACATGCAGTCCCTGTGACTCCAGCCAGTTGGTGATCGCTGCGATATCTTTTGGCGAAACCCCGTATTTCTGTCCGAGTTCAGCGGGGGTAAGCCAGTGGTGGTACGTCGCCGAAGACGGGTCACGCTGCTCCCGCAGGACTTCCCGGAACGTCGATTCCTGTTCCGGCGACCGGGCAAGAACCATGGTCAGGTTTTCCATCGCCGTCTGGGCAGGTACCGGGCCACGGTCGTTCAGAGGATTCGCCCAAACGGGGAGATGGTGAGGCAGCGCAACCACCCGGGCCGGGTCGAAATTCGAGGGGATGCGATCCCCGGTCTGCGCCATACCGGGAAGGGCACCGAGGGATACGAACGCCACCAGGAGGCTGGCGGTCCGCCACAGGCGAGAACACCGCATGACTCGCGAAGAGCGGCTCCGAAGGCTGGAAACGAGAGAGCCAGGTGCAGACAAAGTCCCGTGAAGGGGGGAAGAAGCAGTGTTCATTGATCGTGATTCTCCAGTGGTTTAGAGGAACAGCAAACTGCCAACGCAGGAGGTTATCTCAATGTGACGGGGCCTGGATGGGATGTCAAGGACCTTTGGGGATCGTCTGCGGCGTTCCCAAAGTCAGCGGAGTGGGATAACCGAAGTTGCATATCTGAGTTCTATGTTGGCTCTGCGGTAACTACCCTCTGGGGTGGCTGGCTTTCGGCACGATAGGCTGAACCAACGCTCTGCCTGCAAGTTAGCTCCCGTCGCCTCCGGGTACCGACGCCCGGGTTTCGAGCGCTTATCCGGAAACGAACTTCGGAAGTTTTCCACGTCCGCTCACCCTGCCCTCGGCCCGGGAGGCCGATTGGCAGGGGGAGAAGAGCTCGATCGCGGCAACCGAAAGGGGGCCATTCGCGATCCGGCCGATGTTCGGATTGTCCCCAGGCGATGCCCCGGCGGCACCTGTCCGGATAACACGTTTGGGGCTGGCCAGCTTGCGGGGCCGGAGTATGCTCTTGTCATGATCCCCTCCCCTGCCACCCCAACCCGAAGGGCCAGGCGCGCGCGAAAAGTCTACGTGCCCGAGCTGGAACGCAGTCAGCCACTGCATGCGCTTTGGCCCCTGCTCATCTGTCTGGCGGCCGATCCGTTCCTGGTGCGCGCCGCCAGCATTCTGGCGCTGGAAGGCCCCAGCCCTTTCACCCTCCTTTATCCCTGGGTGGAACTCGTGCACCTTCCCATGTTCCATTTCACCGGCGAGACCATGAGCACGCTCACCCAATGGGTGCTCTACCTGCAGTTTCCCGTCTACGGCCTGCTGATGACACTGTTGTATCGCGCCGATAAGAGACTGCGGACCCTGGCTGTCGGCATCGCCGCCCACTTCGGCGGGGTTGCGCTGGTGGTGCTGCTTTCGTACCTGTAACTCTCGTTCGTGTAACTATGAACCGCGATTCGTCGCATCACGGCCCCTTGCTGCTCCCCGGAAAGCCGCTTTCGGCATGAACTCACAGCGGACGCCGGCGCTGCTGAAGCTGACTCACTTAAGACTGCGCTTTTTGCTGGCCGTGGTGGCCCTCCTCCTGCTCTGCGGAGCGCTCACCCTGGTGTTTCTGATTGGATGGCATCGCCGCGGCGACACTTTCGCCATGGCGCTGGGCGCCCTGCTGAGTTTTTTCGCCTCCGTCATTACAGCACTGGTGACCCTCACCTACCTGCACGTATCCCGGCGGTCGCTGGCGACCGCGGAGGCCGCCATCTCGCTGCAGCGCGAGCAGTGGCAGGCGCGCATTACCGTGCAGCCCCGGTTCTGGATGGGCATTCGTGCCGACGCCGCGACCGGGGCAGACACGCGCTTTACGCCGCGGCCGCTCAGCATCACCTACCGGCACGACCGCGCCGATGGGGGCGACTCGTTCTACGACACCGTGGCATGGCCGCAGGTCGCCGTCGACGTGTGGAACGACGGCGAGCGTTCATTCCGGCTGGCCGGATACCGGCTGTGGGTGCGCAACGAAGAACATCTGGCGATCGAGCGCCCCCTGTCGGGGTTCGTGGTGCCGCCGAACGAACTGCGAACCTTTCCCGTCATGCAGGAGCTGATCGCACTCAGCGTCCGCCAGCGGCAGTTCGCGGAACGGTATGAGCGGCCTCCCGCGGAGCACACCGTCGTCGGACTCCGCTTGTTGTATTCCGATTGGCGCGAGGACGACCGCTCGAGCCGCGATGATTTTTACCTGTTGCTGAGCCCGCCCCTCGCGCGGGAGTTCCGCCTGGAGCGTGTCGAACCGGCGGAGTGAGCGCCCCGGGCCGGACATTCCCGCTCCTGATACCCTGCTCAGGTGAGTGAAGCGGTCAAGATCATCGAGTGCCCGCGCGACGCCTGGCAGGCCCTGCCGAAGGTGATTCCGGCGGAGACCAAGGCGGGCTACCTGCGCGCGTTGCTCGATGCGGGGTTTCGGCACATCGATGCGGTCTCTTTCGTCTCGCCGAAGGCCGTTCCCCAGATGGCCGACGCCGAACAGGTGCTCCGCTTCGTGGATCCGCCGGTGGGCGTGGAGATCATCGGGATCGTGGTCAACCCCAGGGGCGCGGAGCGGGCGATCGAGTCCGGCGGCGTCACCACGCTGGGATTTCCCTATTCCATCTCGCCGGAGTTCCTGCGCCGCAACCAGAATCAATCCCCGGAAGACACACTCGATGCCCTGGAGGCGGCCGGGCAGGCGGCTTTCCAGGCTGGCCTCGGCCTGGTCGCGTACATCTCGATGGCCTTCGGCAATCCCTATGGCGATGCGTGGGGCCGCGATGAGGTGATCGCCGCCTGCGATCTGCTGACCGATTCCGGCGTTACGCAGATTTCGCTCGCTGACACGGTGGGGCTGGCCAGCGCGGCGCAAATTAGCGAAGTGCTGACCGCGGTGATGAGTTCCGTCGACCAGGGGATCGAGATCGGCGTC
Organism: Acidobacteriaceae bacterium; assembly: GCA_036267395.1. Classification (GTDB taxonomy): domain Bacteria; phylum Acidobacteriota; class Terriglobia; order Terriglobales; family Acidobacteriaceae; genus Palsa-343. The sequence goes on from DATAWD010000021.1 coordinate 10,736, forward strand.
CACCTGCACGCCCGTCCGGCAGACGCTGCCGCCAAGGTCGCCGCCGCTTATCGCGCGGGTTGTCGCCGCTTCGATATGGCCATGGGAGGCTTTGGGGGCTGCCCGTTCGCTCAGGATGCGCTGGTGGGGAACCTGGCCACGGAAGCGGCCTTGGCCGAGTTGCGGCGGCTGGGTGCCGATCTGCCCGACCTACGGAATCTCGAAAGCCTGCACGCAGCGGCTGGGGATATCCAGCGGCAGTACGGCCCGGTCGTGCAATGATCTGCTGTGGAAGCCGTCCGTTCCGGAGTGCGAATGACCCGGAGCGGCTCGCGGCCGATCGGCACACTTGATTAGAAAGACTCGCGCGGGCCCTCAGGCGCGCCGACCCGTTCTTCTCGCGATGGGCTCGCGCGGCGATATCCCGCTGCCCGCTTCCGGATCAGAAATTCTTTCCGGCACATCGCGCATTCCCACGGATAGAAGCCAAAGGCCGGATAGAGTTTCGTTCGCAAAAAGCCTCGCCGGGCAATGCGCGCCAGTTGCTGATGCCCGCATGCGGGACAAATCAGTTTGGTTCTTGCCTTTTTCTCGGAAGAGCCGCCGCGGGGAGTCATCAAGCCGATTCTCCACGGGGCGACAATGCTGTGTCGAGGAACTGAACGAACGCAAAAGCGGGCAGTTGAGGCACCTGACGGATCATCCTGACCAATATTCGAGTGAAATTACGATGGTAGTGTAACCCGTCCTGCTTTGCCGAGCGAAAGTACCGAACTGGATGCCTGATATCGAAGCCTGGTGCCCGCCTTGCGCGGCTCCAGCGCTGTATGGGCCTCATCGCCCTGGGAAGACCGCAGCCATTACACTGGAAGCGATGATTCCCACCCTTGAATGGACCCCCGAAGGCGTCCGGTTTCTCGACCAAACGCGCCTGCCGCTCGAAGAAGTTTACACGCTGGCCACCAGTTATCAACAGGTAGCAGAAGTAATCGCCACGATGGTGGTCCGGGGCGCGCCCGCCATCGGCGTAGCTGCCGCGATGGGACTGGCGCTGGGCGTAAAAAACAGCTCATCCGCCACAGTGCCCGCGCTCGCCCAGGAGTTTGAGGCGATGTGCCAAACCCTGGCGGCGACCAGGCCCACGGCGGTCAATCTTTTCTGGGCGATCGAGCGGATGAAGCTCCTCTTCGCGGATGTCTCCGCACGTCCCGGAGCGACCGTCGCCTCCCTGCGCGACGCTCTGATCGCGGAAGCGCAGCGCATGTACGACGAAGACATTGCCGCCTGCCGCCAAATGGGCGCTTACGGCGCGCCGCTGCTGCCTCGCCAGGGAGGCGTGTTGACGCACTGCAATGCCGGGGCTCTGGCTACCTGCGGTTACGGAACGGCGCTGGGGGTTATCCGCTCAGCCTTCGAGCAGGGCCACGATCTGCATGTCTACGCCGACGAAACCCGGCCTTTTTTGCAGGGCGCGCGCCTCACCGCCTGGGAGCTGATGCACGACCAAATCCCCACCACGGTGCTGTGCGACAACATGGCGGCCAGCCTGATGCGCCAGGGCAAAATCCAGGCCGTTATCGTCGGCGCGGACCGGATCGCCGCCAATGGCGACGTGGCCAACAAGATTGGTACGTATGGGGTCGCGGTTCTGGCGAAGGAGCATGGCATCCCGTTCTACGTGGCCGCGCCCTGGTCGACGATCGACCTGCGGACACCCACGGGCGAGGCCATCCCCATTGAGCAGCGGTCACCGCGGGAAGTGACGCACCACGCCGGGAAACAGCTCACGCCCAACGGCGTCGGCATCGAGAATCCAGCCTTCGATGTGACTCCTGCGAAATACGTGACCGCCATCATCACGGAACGCGGCGTGCTCCGTCCGCCCTATCAGGAATCGCTCCAGGAACTGGCCAGCGCCGCCGCCGATTGAACGCCGGGACGGCCCGTCCCTAGGTTCCCTGCAGCCACTGGGCCCAGGGATAGAGCAGCAGAAAGAAAATGAGCGCCAGCACCAGAATGTCGGCGTAAAGCAGGATCATCACCCCGCCGTGATAGAAGCTCCAGCGCCGCCGCAGGCAGCGGCTCGTCTCAAAGGTACCCAGCAGGCCGCCCGCCGCCGGAATCAGCACCCATGCCGTCGCGTGCACGTTCGGAAATCCCACGCAGACCAGCGCGATCGCCAGGCTGCCGATCACCAGCGCCGTTCCCCGAACCAGCGACGTTGCTCGTATATTGAAAACGGCGGGACGCATGACCATGACTACTGTATCGAATTCGCCATCGAGCCCGGCGCAGGCCAAACGCGAGCGAATCGTGCGCCGCGTCGCCCGTGAACTGCGTGACGGCTTCTACGTGAACCTCGGCATTGGACTTCCCACTCTCATCGCCAACCACGTTCCGCCGGGCATCGAGGTCGTTTTGCAGTCTGAGAATGGGATGCTCGGCGTGGGTCCCTACCCGCTGGCCGGCGAGGAAGATCCCGACCTGATCAACGCGGGCAAGGAAACTGTGACGGCGCTGCCTGGCGCCTCGTTTTTTTCTTCAGCCGATTCGTTCGCCATGATCCGTGGCGGCCACATCGACCTGAGCGTCCTGGGCGCGATGGAGGTGGATGAGCAAGGCACCCTGGCCAACTGGATGATTCCCGGCAAAATGGTGAAAGGCATGGGCGGAGCCATGGACCTCGTGGCCGGCGCGCGCCGCGTCATCGTCGCCATGGAGCACACCACGAAAGAGGGCGCGCCCAAAATCCTGAAGAAGTGCTCGCTGCCCCTCACCGGCGTCCGCGTCGTCGAAACCATCGCCACCGAGATGGCCTGGATTCGCGTCACTCCGGAAGGCCTGCTGCTGGAGGAGATCGCGCCGGGATTGAGCGTGGAGGATGTGCAGCGCGCGACTGAGGCAAAGCTGAAAGTGAGCCCAGCGCTGAAGGAGATGGAGGCGTAGCGGCTTGGATCTCCCCAGCCTCGGCGACATTCACGATCGGTATCTGGCGCTGGCGCGCCTGGCACGCGACAGCGGAGCGCCAGCCGGAAACGGACGTTTTGGCGGCAGGCTGCTGGTGCGGGTGGGCTTCGATGCCGACGGGATTGCAGTCCTGATCGCCGCCGGGCTGGCGGGAGCGGCTGCGCTCTGCGTCGATCCAGACCCCGAACCGCTGCGCGAGGGCTTGCGGCGTGGCCTCTGCCATTTTCTGGTCGCCGATCTGAGCGAGGCGCTGCGCATTCTCAAGAACGAAATCCGCCGGCAACGCGCGGTTTCTGTCTGCGTAGCCGCGGATCCCAACATGCTGTTGGCGGAGATGGCGGAACGCGGAGTGCAGCCGGATCTCCTTTCGGTCGCATCCTCCGGGTCATTGCCGACGGCAGTGTTTCGCGAGCGAGGCGCAATCTCCCTTCCCGCAGCGCAGCCCGATTCCGACACGGATCGAGTGGAGTGGTCGGTCGAATCAGATGCGGCACGCATTTTGCCTCGCCTGGCGCAGTTGGCTGCAGCCGCTCTCGATGAGCAACGCGAGGATACTCCTGCGCGGCGGCATTGGCTGACGTATGCTCCGCGTTGGCTGGGACGCTCGTGGGCCGGACGGCAGTGCGTCCGCATGACTCCGGCCGAAGCGCAGGCGTTCACGCAGCAGGCGCGGCAGGATTTTCCTGCCCTGTCCCTGGCCCGCAACCCACGACAAAAGTGACACTTCCCGCCTGCCCCTGCCAACGGCACATCTTTTCTACTGCGCCCGGAGTCTTATTCGGTATACGATCCTGGCCATGGAGGGCCCCCACCGCATGGGTTCGCAATTTCCCGATTACGCCGACCCCTCTGAACCTGTACCGCAAAGCCCGCAGGAACTCAAGGATGAACAGCGCCGCCTCCGCCGGCTGCAGATCATGGCGAATATGGTGATGTCGGTGATCAGCCAGGATTCTTCTCTGACTGTCGACGAGGCCTCGGAGATGGTCGCCGACATGCGCCGCGCCGCGCTGGCCTTGTTTCCCGGCAAGGAGCTGGCCTTCGATCTGCTCTATCGGCCGCGCCTGCAGCGGCTGATGCGCGAGCGCTTCCGGATCCACTAGCGCTATTTGTCGCTGATCGATGTGAGCCGGAACGTAATCGTTCCCCAGAAGAGCCGCGCCCGCATCTGCACCGGGATGTGCCGCGCGTCGTCCGTATACCAGATCCAGATATTCCCGCGCGCTTTCACCACGCCGCTCCCCGCAGTCGGCTGCACGCGGATGGTGTGATACGTCCCCGTGGGCGTCTGCACGATTTCCTTTGCTTCCACGTTCATGCTGACCACCACCGTGTGCAGCGAGTCGCCCAGCGGCACCTGAAAGCTGGTCCCAGGGACCAGCGGCTGCGACGCCGGATAGAAAATGGCCGAAAGCAGGTCGGTGACGCACGGCCCTACGGGCGCGGTTTGCTGCTTGCTGGTGTTTTTGACCAGATTGCGCTCGGTCAGCAAGCGCGTACCCTTCGCATAATCGAAGCTGAGATCGGTATTCACGCGGCGTCGGCCCTCCTGGATTTGCTTGGAGAAGCCGTAGGAGCAGCCCGTCGTGCGGTTGAACGACGACTCGTATTTATCGCTCACGCGGTAGATCAGATTGATGGCGCCCAGCGTGTCCGCCGTCGCCGTCACCTTCTCCACGCCGCCTTGCTGCTCCAGGTGCAGAGTGGTGGTCCCGGCGGTAAACACACGCCAGTCCACCGAATACGTGAGCGTTTGCCGCGCGGCAAAATTGTAGCCGGGCTGCGGCGGTGGCAGCGGTGGCGTAGATTGCCGGGCCGAAGGATTCTGCGCCGCCGCCAGGAGCGCCACCGCGAAAAGCGTGGGCGCGGCCGCCTGGATGATGCGCTGCAGGCGCGCGGTGCGTGGGATGGGGGGAAGCGAAGAACGCAAAATCTGGGCTAGTCCTTTATTTCAGAAATATCCATTTCAGAATGAGAGCAGCATACAGGCTCACGCTCCCTATCAGGGCATTGTATTCGCGATGCTTGCGATAGAGGGCCCCGGAAAACGACGCGGACGCCACGGTTCCGGTTACTCTCGTAAGCCGCGGCAGCAGCCGCGGAACCCGCGCCGCATAGGCGTCGAACCCGGGAAAGACGGAGCGCAGGTACTGTTCCTCCGAACGAATGACCGGCAGATAGACAGCGACGAACAGTGCTGCGAGTGCGATGGCGATCCAGATGCTGCCCGCGGCCAGAGCGAAGCCAAAGGCGATCAGCATCGACCCCAGATAAAGCGGGTTCCGCGTGTGGGCGTAGGGTCCGGTCGCCGTCAGCTCGGCGTTTTTCTTCACGTATCCTGACGCGTATCCTCGCAGCCAAAGGCCCGGCGTCACCAGCGCCAGACTCGCTGCGAGATACGCCAGCGTGGGCCGCGCCAGCCACAGAAAAAACACCGCGAAAATAAAGCCGAGAGGAACACGGATGCGCCGTGCAATGCGATTCCAGGTCATCGTCCCGCCTCCCGCAGCAGATCGAGCGCGGCCGCCGTCACGTCCTCGGCCGTGATGGTCAGCAGGCCGGCTTCCGGCTCGCTGCGCCGCGTGTGGTCGCGCACGCTTTCCGGGTGGCGCAGCACCCGGTTCGCGCAGTGGAACGGTCCGTTGCGCGCCGGATCGGTGGGACCGAAAATTCCGACAACGGGCTTTCCCAGCGCGCACGCCAGGTGCAGCGGGCCCGTATCGCCGGCAATCACCAGAGCGGCGCGACGCGTGACAGCGATCAGCTGCGTCATGTCCAGTTGCAGCGCCGTGGCCGCCCCCTTGCTGGTTTCCGTAATCTGATGGGCGAGCCTCTCCTCCGCCGGGCCACAGTTCACGGCCACGTTCAACCCCTCCAGCGCGAGGCGGCGAGCGACTTCGCCATAGCGCACCGCCGGCCAGCGCTTGGCTCCCCATCCCGCTCCCGGACTCAGCAGCACCAGCGGTTGCGGCAGTTCCGCCGCTCGCGCGTCCGCGGCGGCATCCCGCGGCAACAGCGGCAGCGGAACCGGCAAATCGTCCCCGGCGATCGCGTTCGCCACTTCCACCGACTGCTCGATCACATGCGCGCCCCGCGTTACCACCCGCTTATTGAAGAGCCAGCGCGCCGCCCATTCCCGCGGATTTGCCTCTCCTACGATGCGGCTCGTTCGCGCCCAGCGCGCAACCACAGCAGCACGCACCGCGCCCTGCATCTCGACGGCGACGTCGTAACCCATCTGTCGAACTTCGCGCCGCACCCTGCCCATGTCGCGCCAGGTGGCGCTGCTCAGCGCATGGCGCGCCCATTGCTTGGCGGGAACGATGTGCAGGCAATCCACCAGCGGCATGCCAGGAGTGCGCGGCTCGCTGCCGTTCGCACAAAAAAGTCCGCGCCACTGCGGTTCAATCGCCCAGCCGATGACCCATTCCGGATGGGCCTGCCGCAGCGCGGTCACGGCGGGCAGAGAATGGAGGATGTCGCCCATCGCTCCAAGCCGCACGACGAGCAGACGCAGTGGCTTTGCTGTTTCTGACAATCTGTCTATTTTCTCATGGGGCTTGCGGCGCTCAACCGCGCCAGCAGCGCCGCAACCGCCCCCGGCTCATCCGCAAACCGCACCGTCAGTTTTGCGGTCCGCAGCGGAGCGACTGCTCCCAGCGCCTCCCGCTGCTCCGGACGCAGGCGCAGCCAGTCCTTTTCGGTGGTCAGCAACGCTTCGGCGTCGTGCCGCCTGGCCAGCGCCGCTAACTCGGCCAGATCGCCGGCCGTCCAGGCATGATGATCGCGCCATGTGCGCGCCTCCACGAGGTTGCATCCCTGGCGGCGAAGCTCGTCGAAGAAATCGTCCGGGCGCGCAATAGCGCAGAACGCGACCACCCGACGCGCTTCGGGCAGCTCGACGCTCCGGCGCATCCACCAGATCGGCAGTTCGCACCCGCGCCGCCGCAGCTCTCCTTCCAGGTCCCGTACTTCCTCGCGCAGGACGACGAAGTGCGCGCGACGCAAGGCGCGGAAACCTTCGCGCAGGCGGCCTGCGGGCAACAGGTGGTCCGCGAAATCACTGCGGTGCAGGACCACAATGTCCACGTCGCGGGCGAGCTGAACATGCTGAAAGCCATCGTCGAGCAAATGCACGCGCAGCGATTCCCTTTCCGCCAGCAGACCCGCTTCATAGCGGATCTCGCCAACGTAAACTGGAATTCCGGCGCGGGCGATCAGCAGCGGCTCATCGCCGAAAATCTCCGCGGAGCCGTTGGGATCGACCTTCGCAGTTGTATCGGACCGGCGACCGTACCCCCGCGACAGCACATCGACGGCGAGCCCATGCCCGCGGAGCAGCTCGGCCAGACGAATGGTCATCGGCGTTTTGCCCGCCCCCCCAACGGAGAGGTTTCCCACGCTCACCACCCGGCCCCGCAGCCGCTCGATCCGCCCCCAGTCCTGCTGATACGCACGGTTCTTCGCAGCCACGGCGGCGGCATAGAGCGGCGTCAGCGGCAGCAGGAAGCGGTTCATGCACGCACCGCCAAAACTTCCAGAACCGTCTCCACCGCCCGTGCGGTCGCTCCCGCTTCCCGCTCGAAAACCTGACGCCCCCGTTCGCCCATGGCCTGTGCCAAAGCGAGATCGCCAAACATCCCGGCCAGGGTTTCGCGCAGATGATCTCGCGGAACGATCCGGATGGCATCCGCCGCGCGCAAAGCCTCGACGATGCCACGAAAATTCTCGTAGCTCTCGCCCATCATCACAGGAACGCCGAACTGCGCCGGCTCCAGCGGATTGTGGCCTCCTGCCGGAATCAGGCTTCCTCCGATAAACGCGGCGCCGGCCAGGGAGTAGACGCTGGCCAGTTCGCCGACGGAATCAAGCAGAAACACGCTGCCCAGCTCAAGCATGGCCGGCGACTGCATCCACTCCGAGCGACGCACCCACGGCCCGCCGCGACGCCGCAGGAGCTGGCCAACTTCGTCAAAGCGCTCGGGATGGCGCGGCGCGAGAATCGTCAACACGCCATCCGGCGCCGCGTCGAGCAGCATTTCCTCTTCGCCGGCAAGCGTTGATCCGCAGACGAGTACACGCGAACCCGGGGGCAACCGCTCCCGGAGGCGCTCCGTCACAGCAGCCGGCTGCGTGGCGCGCACATCGAATTTCAGATTGCCCCCCACGCGGACATTCCGCACGCCCAGCCCCCGCAGCCGCTGTGCGTCAAGCTCCGTTTGCGCCTGGACGGCGGAGAACCTGCTGAGCAGGGGGCGCCAAAGCCGAGCCAGCCGCCGGTAGCGAGGCCACGAGCGGTCGGAGATGCGCGCATTCACCACCGTAACTTCCACGCCGCTCCGCCTGCACTCGACCAGCATGCGCGGCCAGAACTCCGTTTCCGCCAACACCAGCAAGCGCGGCCGCAGCACCCGGAGCCACGCCCGGACCGCGAAGGCAAAATCCAGCGGAAAGTAGAAGACGCGTTCCGCCCCGAAGCGCTCCCGGGCCAGCTTTTGCCCCGTCCGCGTCGTGGTGGACACCACGATCTGCCAGTCCGCGAGCCGCTGCGTCAACTCCTCGATCAACCGGCTCGCCGCCAGCACCTCACCCACGGAGACGGCATGAATCCAGATCGCCGGCGCGCCGGTAAGCGAACCGCGAATGCGCGTGGGGATGCGGCCCAGGCGCTCGCCCAGGCCTTCGCGGTATTTCCCGCTGGTGGCCATGCGCAGCAACCACCAGGGCGCTCCCACCACCACAACCAGCAGCAGCGCCAGGCTGTATCCGATCAGCATTCGCTCACGAAGTTCCTCAATTCTATGTCCTATGCGAGGATGATAATCGTGATGCGCTCCCGGTCGCTGTCTGCTCCCTCCTCGCCGCGCCGCCTCGCGCGGCTGCTCACCTGGCTTACGGTGGCTGCCTGCGCCGCCGCCCCGGTGATGGCAGCCGACCACGCGCCACCCCCGGCTAAGCCCGCAACTGCGTATCCCGCGCTCGATTACCACCAGAAGGAACAAGTCGCCATCGCCGCGGTGCCCTGCCTCAACCGCGATCAGTGCAAGTTCTTCCGCATCGATTACCTGCGCTATGGATTTATCCCCATCCGCATTATCGTCACGAATCTCGGCGATCGGCCCATCTCGCTTTCCGATGCGCGCATCCTCTTCGTCGATTCTTCCCGGGATCGCATTCAGGCGGCCGAACCGCGGGATGTGGATCGCCGCATCGGCTTCCCCGGTCCCAACCAGCGTACGATTCCTGTCGGCCCCATCAAGCTCCACATGCACAGCAAGAATCAGGCGAGCAAGGTGGAGGCCGACTTCGACGAATATGAATACGCCGCGCTCGCCGTGGAGCCGCACACCACGCGCGCTGGGTATCTCTTCTACGACATCAACGGACTCGCTCCCGACCCGCTCCACGGCGCGAATCTTGTCCTGAGCCAACTGAAAAACGCCGACGGCCAGCAGCTTTTCTTTTTCCAGATTCCTTTGGACAAGGGCATAGCCGCGCAGCACTGACGCTGCTACGCGGTGAACGTGCCTGCGGCCATGGGCATCGACCGCAGGCGCTCGCCGGTGGCTGCAAAGATTGCGTTGCCGACGGCTGGGGCCAGGGCCACAATGCCAATCTCCCCGGCGCCCGCTGAAGGCAAATCCTTGCGGTCGAGCAGCACTACGTCAATCTGCGGTGTGTCGCGGAAGCGTGGCACGCGATAGTCAGAAAAAAGCGGGTTCAGAATCTTGCCGTTGGCAAAACGGATCTGCTCGAAGAGCGCTCCGCCGATGGCCTGCACGATCGCGCCCATGGTTTGATTGCGCAGCCCGTCCGGATTCACAATCGCCCCCGACTCCCACGCCTGCACCACCCGGCGGATGCGCATCTTCTTCGCCGCATCGATCTCCACTTCCGCGCAGGCTGCCACATAGCCGCCCTTATCCGTGCCGCACGCAATCCCAAAGCCGCGCGCGGACGAAGACGATTCCCTGCCCCATCCGAATCGCTCAGCCGCCGCCCGCAGCACGGCGCGGAGACGCGCATCGGTCAGATTCTTCAGCCGAAAATCCAGCGGGTCCATCTTCAACGCGTGTGCCAGCTCGTCCATGTGGCTCTCGCGCGCGAAATGATTCGCTGTAGCCGCCAATGCGCGATACGAACCCTGGCGCAGCGGAGGATCAGCCACTTCGCGATAATCGCCGGCCTTCGCCGCCACGTTGTACGGCGTCTCCACTCCGGAGGGTCCGGAGTTGATGTTCGTCTGCTCCCACGCGGTCAGCGTGCCGTCACGCTTCGCGCCGCTCCGAATGGAGATCACCCCGGCGGGGCGGAAGTACGCCCATGTAAACTCTTCCTCGCGGGTCCACACCAGCTTAACCGGCTTCCCCGCGGCCTTCGCCAGACGCGCGCATTCTACGGCGCACTCGCCGGTGTGCTTGCCCCCGTAGCCGCTCCCCATGTCCGGCATCAGTACACGCACCTGGTTCGCAGCCAGCCGAAACGCCTGGGCCAGCTCATCGCGTACGCCGAAGGGTCGCTGTGTGCCGGTCCACACAGTCAGGTGGTTTCCGTTCCATTCCGCCACGGCCGCGCGCGGCTCCAGCGGAGCGTGCTGGATGTACTGCACCCTGTATTCCGCGTCCAGCTTCACCTCGGCGTTCGCCAGCGCCTGCTCCACGCCGCTGCTCGCAGCGGAATCCCCGCTCTCGGCGTGCTTCTTCAAATATTCGAAGAGTTCGGCATTGTCGATCTGCGGCGGCACGGCCCACTTCGCCTCAACCGCCGCCGCCGCTTTCTCCGCTGTCCAGGCATCCGCAGCGACAACCCCAATAAAGTCGCCGTCACGCACAATCTGCACGCCCGGCATCTTCTCCGCCGTGCTCGTATCGACAGAAACCAGCGTCGCGCGAAATCCCGACGGCCGCACCACCTTGCCGTACATCATGCCGGGACGCAAGATATCCGACGGATACCTGTGCCGCCCCGTCACGAAATCGCGCCCGTCCACTTTGGAAACTGCGGTTCCCGCAATCTTCCACTCCGTGGCGGGCGTGAGCGGGACCTCCGCGGTCACAGTTTCCGTGAGCTTCTCGCCTCGGGTCAGCGCGCCGTAGCTCACGGCCTGCTTTGTCGCCGGATTCGTGATCGTCCCCCTCGCCGCCACCAGCGTCGACGCATCCGCCTTCCATTGCTGCGCCGCTTTTTGCGCCAGCACATTCCGTGCTGCCGCCGCCATCTTCCGCAGTTGCGGGCCCATGGTTGGCGTGGTGCGGCTGCCAAACGTCCCCGCGTCCCAGGGGACCAGATCCGTATCGCCCATCACCATCGTGATGGTGTCGAAGTCCGTGCGCAGCTCTTCCGCCACCGACTGCGCCAGAGACGTCCGGATATTCTGCCCCACTTCAACTTTGCCCGTATAGACCGTCACCCTGCCATGCGCATCGATGTACAACCACGCGCTGATCTGCTCCGGCAGCCGATGGTTTCCCCACCGTCCGCCGGACTCCTGCGCAAGCGCCGATTCGCCCGCCATGCAGACCAGCAATCCGCCGCCGCACAGCTTTAGAAAATCCCGGCGGTCCAGCGCAAAGGCGCGCACCTGCCGAGCCACGTCCTGCAGCCGCTCCTCCTCAAGCTCACGAACGGACATCGTCAGCCTCCTTCGGAGCAGCCGCCGCCGACCGGTGAATCGCCGCCAGGATCCGCGGATACGTCCCGCAACGGCAGATGTTCCCGTTCATCGCATCAAGGATCTGGTCGTCTGTCGGATGCGTGTGCGCATTGAGCAGCCCCGTCGCCGTCATGATCATCCCCGACGTGCAATAGGCGCACTGGAAAGCGCCCTCCGCCAGAAACGCCTGCTGCATCGGGCTCATCTCTCCGTCCCGCTCCAGCCCCTCGATGGTCGTGATCTCCTGGCCCGCCGCGCCTGACGCCAGCGTGAGACAAGCGCGCGCGGGCTCACCGTTCAGCAGCACCGTGCAGGCGCCGCACTGCCCTTCGCCGCACCCGTACTTCGTGCCTGTGAGCTGCAGCCGGTCGCGAAGAACCGTGAGCAGGTTCTCATCGCTGCCCGCCTGCACCGGGTATTCCGAGCCGTTCACCTTCAGTGTGAACTCAGCCATGGCGAATCCTCTCGCCTTGCAGAATACGCCCGCTGGATCGAGGAAATCTCCCTCGCGGTTCCTACGGACAGATCGCCTGCAGCTGCTTGAAGTCGTCCGCCTTCCGCGGAAGCGGCAGATGCCTGTCGCGCATGGCCTGCTCCAGCAGGTCGGGACCGGGCAGCAGCCTGGGATTCACATCGTACTGATAGAAGGGATCCTGCTCCGCCTGCTCCAGCGGAACGAACGTAAAGCCGCGACGCCGGTAGAGGCGCAGCAGTCGCGGCAGCATATGCGCGTCGAAGGCCCCGATGTGCAGCAGCAGCACGTAGCGAATATCGCGGTGGTAAAGCTGCTTCGACATCGCGCGGTAGTACCCGATGTTCTCGTCCGCCGCGTGTAAATAGCTCGCCTCCAGCCAGCCGATGCCCTGCGCGTTACGCTTCTCCGAGCAGCGCGCGTAAGGATCGTTCCAGTCGTAATCATCGAAATTCATCGTGACGCTGGCGATTTTGTAGCCGTGCTGCGCGAGATAGACTCGGATACCCATCCGCTTCTGCACCGTGTCCCCCTCCGCAAGGTACGGATACCGCAGCCACCGCCAGTCGTGCCCCGCCATCAGCAAATTCAGGATCGGCTCGTCCAGCTGCAGGTCGCCCTCGAACTGCTGCAGCGACATCTTGTCCAGGCTCAGATGCGACCAGGTGTGGTTGCCAAGCAGATTGCCCGACGCTCGCCACACACCCAGCACGTCCACGGTGCCCGGATCGTACTGCACGTGCACCGCGTTCACAAAGCCGTACGTCGGCGGCACGTGCGCGGCTTTCAGCGTCGTGACGATCTGCTCTGCGATCCCAACTCTCGACTGGCCTGGCGGCAGCGACCCGCTCACAGGCAGATCGTCGAACGTGACCGCCAATTCTAGCTTCGCCTCAGTTGTCCGCGGCTTCCTTACCGACTGATTCGCCTTTGTCTGCGCAACGGCGCAACTCGCCAGGATCAGAAATACTGCCAGTCCCCACCGGCCCACATTCATCGTGCCTGGTCCCCTCCACCCTGTAGCCTTAATCAGAGATGCGCAATCTGGCTCCTGCGGCATCGGCATCCTCCGAAATGGTACATTGGCCTTCATGCTTCGCATGCCCGCGCTTGCCCTTCTCCTGGCTGCTTTCGCCGCGCCTGCCGTTCCCGCACAGCAAACCCGTAACGATGCCGCCCTTGCAGGGCAGCTGCAGTCGCTGATTGCGCCCTTCCACGGCAAGGTCTCCGTCTACGCGCACGATCTGGCCACCGGGCAAACCGTGGCCATCGATGCCGATCAGCCCGTCCCGACCGCCTCGACCATCAAGCTCACCATTCTCTACACCGCGCTTGAGCAGATTCGCGCCGGACAGCTCGGCTTCACCGACCCTCTCACGCTCATGCACGAGGACAAAGTCCCGGGCTCCGGCGTCCTGCTCTTCTTCGACACGCCGCTGCATATCGACGTCCACGACGCGCTCACGCTCATGATCAACCAGAGCGACAACACGGCGACGAACCTGATGATCGACCGCCTCGGCCTGAAAACCATCGACGATCAGATCGTCGCCCTGGGCATGAAGACCACCTGGCTCTACAAGAAAGTCTACCGGCCGGCATCCGGCCCGGAACCCGCCGACCAGCCGCAGTTCGGACTGGGCAAAACCACCGCCCGCGAAATGGGTGACCTCATGGAGCGCTTCGCCACCTGCAAGCTCGGCCCCGCTCCCACTGCGCCAGACGGGATCACCATTCCTTCGGATGCCGACCTCTGCTCCGCCGTCCTGCACATGCTGCGCACGCAGTCCGACCGCAACGGGATTCCGCGTTATCTCGAGTCGCTGGACACCACCGAGGGCGCCTCCGCAATCGCCAACAAGACGGGCGCCATCGATCATGCCCGCAACGATGTGGGCGCCATCTACACTCCGAAGGGCGTCATCGTCCTCTCCGTCTACACCCACGACAACCAGAACACGAGCTGGACGGCGGATAATCCAGCACTGATTCTCATCGCGAAGATCGCTAAGACCATCGTGGATCAGTGGGCCGCGGCAAGCTGAGCGCTATCGGTGTGTTAGCCCCTCGATAAGATCGGCCCACTCCCGCCACTCCGCCAGCAGTTCGGCGCGTGTGCCCGACTCATAATCCTCGTAGTCAAAACCCGGACTGACGGTGCAGCCGAGCAGCGCGAATCGCCCGCCTTCGACCAGCCGCGAACCCTGCCACACGCCCTGCGGAACGACGGTCTGCGGCAGAATCCCGGCGGCGAGATCCGTTCCGAGCATCACGCGGCGGCCCGTGCCGTCCGGCCAGAGTTGCAGCATCTCCACGGGATCGCCCAGATAGAAGTGAAAGACTTCGTCGGAGCGCAGCCGGTGCATCTCTGAAAAATGCCCCGGCTCCAGCAGGTAGTAGATCGCCGTGCCCGCCGCGCGCTCCGCTCCCGATCCGTACAGCTCCGGAAGCGCCCGAATCGTCTCTTGCGCGCGCCATGTCTCCGCGAACCATCCGCCCTCGCGCGGATGGGGACGCAGGCCGAGCTTGCGTTTGATCTCCTCGACGGATGCGTGGCTGCTCATCTCCGCGTCTGCGCTCCTCACCTCTTATGCTCGCACGGTCATATCGCTGCTCCGCTCGGCAGTTATCCACGCTCGCGTGCGGCGAACACCAATGACAATCACGGCGACGGTCAGCGCCAGAAAAACTGCGTTGCCGAGACGCACCACCCACAGCGGGCTGGGAATCACCGGATGCCCAACCAAAGCGTGCACACCGTAAAAGACCGCTCCCCCGGCGCCCACGCTCAGGGTGTGCAGCGGCGTCCAGGCGACTCGGCGCGAGAGCCCCCACAAACACACCAGAAAGAAAAGATCCACGCCTGCCATAATCGCGACCGCGGGCCAGCCCAGCAGGGGAGGCGTCAGGAAAGCAACCGCAGCCAGAACGAACACGCCGCCGCCCAGCATCCACGGCGAAGGCACCGGCAGCGATCCCCGTCCTTCGGCGGACCTGGGCACGGCAAACGCGGCCCCGATCAGCAAAAGACTCAATACCGCCGTGACAGCGAACTGCGTGGCCGATGCGTGGAAGCGGCTCTGGTGCAGACTCATCGCGACACCGGCCACCACCCCCGCGAGAAACAGGGCCGCGATGACACTGGTACCCACCCTGCCCAGCCATGGCGTACGCGCGCGCGACGGGAAAAGCCCTTCGACCAGCGCGATGGATACGCCCATGCTCCAGAACACGTGAACATTCAGCATCAGCATCGTCCACCACCCGCCAATGCCCAGCGCCGGAACCCACGCGTAGCGCAGAAAGTGCATGTGCAGGTAATTCGGATTGAAAAGCGATTGCGTGGAAAAGCCCTCTTCGATCAGCGCGTACGCCGCGGCCAGAAGCAGCATCGTGGGCCAGCCCCGTCCGCGGCGCCGCGCCGCCTCGCGAATCAGCACCGCGCCTCCGCCGTACATCGGCGCAAACAGCAGCACAAGCGCCAGCATGGCGATCGAAAAATCCCCAAGGAGAAACTCGGCAACCAGCGGCGCGACAAAAAAGAGCGTCACCGCGGCAATAACGGATCGCTGGGTACGGGACATGGGCGCCTCGCGTCACGCGAACTGCGGGTTGTTTTGGCAACGCGAGTGTACTGCATCCAAAGCGCGGCAGCGATGCCTTCCTGCCCACGAATTTCCTGACTTCAGGAACCTTCCTGCTGCTCGCATTGTCTATAGGCAGCAATGACGCGTCGAGCTAACCCGCCCGACGTCGCTTCTCAATCTCTCCGCAGTTCCGGTCGCTGATTTCTGATCGCTGACTACCGATCGCTGACTACAGTTTCTGGAGGAGCTATGTTCGAAGACAGCCTCGTCGAATCCGTCGGACGCATC